>CALKAR010000174.1 GCA_937988745.1 uncultured Peptococcaceae bacterium | reverse complement strand
ACTGGTCTCCTGGAGAAGACAATGGTCATCGTGGGCTGTTCAAACCAGCTTACCGCATCAACAGCTTTTTTATGGCTATAATCTATCAGCGAAAGACCACAACGGACACAACATCCAGGTTCTATACAATCGTTACATCACCGATATCGATAAGTATGTGAGGTTTATCGAAGAGGTCCTAGTGGAACAAAAAACAGCGGACTGTGTCGTATTGAAGTGTGCATTGGCTTATGATCGCGGCTTGGACTTTGGGAGGACTGCCAAAGCTGAAGCACAGCGTGCCCTGGGTAATGATGATCCGACCGAGGCCGATGTGCTTCTCTTCCAAGATTACGTCTTCGATCACGTTTGCCGCATCGCCGCTGAGCTAGAGCTGCCTATTCAAATCCATACAGGCTTAGGATTAATGAAGCGCAGCAGTGCAATGCAGCTGCAGCCGCTTATTGATCGGCATCCCCATACCACATTCTTACTCATGCATGGGAGCTACCCTTGGACCAGTGATATAGCCGGGCTGTGCCATGTTTATCCCAATGTATGGGCTGATTTATGCTGGCTGCCCCTCATTTCTCCCACTGCGGCTCACAGGCTGCTGCATGAGCTGATCGAAGTCTGTGATGCTGACCGGATTATTTGGGGCTGCGATACATGGAATAGTGAAGAAAGCTATGGGGCACGCCTTGCCTTCCTTGATGTACTATCTCGCGTATTGACGGAGCGTGTGGTGGCGGGGCTTATGACCTATGGCGATGCACTCAGACTTGCGAAATGGATTCTGCACGACAATGCCGCTAGATTGCTGAGCTTGTCTTATTAGTAATACGGAAAAAAGTAGGAGGAAGATTCGTGTATTCTCTGCTGCTTGTAATCATCTACTTGGCTTTTATCAGCTTGGGCTTACCTGATTCCCTCTTAGGTTCTGGTTGGCCAGTCATGCATGGGGAACTAGGGGTCCCCATATCGTACGCCGGTATCATCTCTATGATCATTGCTGGTGGGACCATCGTATCAAGCCTCTTATCAGACAAATTAACCCGTCGATTAAAGGCGGGCCTTGTTACAGCCATCAGCGTTCTTATGACCGCCGTGGCTCTGTGGGGCTTCTCAGTCTCTAGGTCTTTTATCCAGCTCTGTTTGTGGGCCATCCCTTACGGCCTTGGCGCTGGCGCTGTCGATGCTGCACTTAACAACTACGTTGCTCTGCATTACGCGGCACGCCACATGAGTTGGCTGCACTGTTTTTGGGGAGTAGGCGTGAGTATCAGTCCCTACATTATGGGATCTGCCCTTACGCGCGGCCTAAGCTGGCACCATGGTTATCGGACAGTGTCGCTGATTCAATTTGCGCTCACAGCCATGCTGTTCGCCAGCCTGCCTCTGTGGAAGAAACAAGAGTCTGATCCTCAGAATGAATCTGTTAAGGCCGCAGAACTGACCTTAAGAGAGGCCGTCAACATCCGCGGAGTTAAGTATATTTTAGTCGCTTTCTTAGGTTACTGCGCTTTCGAAACAACCGCAGGATTATGGGCGAGCAGCTACTTAGTTGAGTTTCGTGGCGTAGATCCTGAGACAGCTGCTAGGTTTGCGTCCTTATTCTACCTAGGTATTACCTTCGGTCGCTTCCTCAATGGGTTTATTGCCGATAAGGCAGGCGATCGGCGCTTAATCCGCTGGGGAATAGTTGTCACGATGGTGGGTTCTGCGCTGGTAGCACTTCCTTTGGGAACCAACGGTCCGGCGCTTGTCGGATTAGTCATTGCCGGGCTTGGCTGCGCACCTATTTATCCTTCCATTATTCATTCAACGCCCGCAAACTTCGGATCAGAGAACTCTCAGGCTATCATCGGGATTCAGATGGCCAGTGCCTACGTGGGCAGCACGTTTATGCCGCCGTTGTTTGGCTTCATTGCCCATAACTTAAGCATCGGGCTCTATCCGTGGTATTTGGGAATCTTTTCAGTACTGATGCTGATTATGACCGAGGCGCTTAACAAGATTGTGAATAGTCAACCTATTTCCGGCCTTCGGTTATCAAGCTGATCAAAAGGGGCAGGAGCATAGGCTCCTGCCCTTATTGTCTACCTGGCATCTGAGTCGAGCTGATGGCGTATTTCACATTTCTCGATGAAGCTTGCCTAAGTTCCAAAGGTAAACGATCCAGCTTAGTACATATGCGCCTACTAACATCAGAATAATCTTGGTTTCGGCGCCGAGCAGAGTGGCTAAGATGAACACTGGCAGAGGCAGATAAACCCCAAAGTCAAAGGCTTTAGCTTTAGCCATCAAATTGATCAGATTGTTCCGTTCGTCATTGGCCTCAATATCAATTGTGCGCTTCAGCTGCGGGTTATTCTGTACAAGCCGCTCTGTAATAGCCTTAGATGCAGCAAAGCCAGCTGTTCCAGAACCTAAACCAATGAGAATACCAGTGAGTACCTTTGCTTCAGGTCCCGCAAAGACAATGAATCCGAGTGCGGTAGCAGCAATGCCAAGCAGGGAGAGGAGCACAAAGCTAGGATAATAAGATTTACTTTTCATTACTATCATCCTCCTCATAAATAAAAACCTCTTCGATAGGAAGCTGAAACAGCCTGGCGATCTTAAATGCTAAGCTCAAAGATGGATTATACCTGCCGTTTTCAATAGATCCGATGGTCTGACGCGAGACATTCAGGATATCTGCCAGCTGTTCCTGAGTCATTCCCCTTGCTTTTCTAAGTTCAGCAAGTCTGTTGTCCACAGAGATCACCTTCAGTGATGTAAAGTTTGCTTTCCATCAATATACACCGCACACAGACAAATGTCAAGGAAATTTTCCATCGAACCGATGGAAAACTCTATCGTTCCGCAGGGGTACAAAAAGAAAACCGCTAGGCTGTTCACCTAGCGGCTGCATGCTGCATTTGGTCTATACTAGACCGCACCTCTCATTGATCATATTTTATCAGCTCCCTTCCACAGAATTTGATGCTGGATCCGGCATCAGCTTTATTCTAACACCGCTGATGCTGGCCGGAAGGCAGAATTTTCTTCACAGTTAATCTTTCCGATACTTCCTTACGATCTTGCGTATACTGTCATAACCAAGATGATAATCTTCCATCAGCGTCGCGATTGATGCTCCCTGCTTATAGCGTTCAGCGATTTCCAAATTGCGGAGCTTGATCTGCTGCCGCGTTCCGTTTTTTGCGCCCCACTGAGCTCGTTGTCCTCGGCGGGGAACATAAAGAGCTGCACCCTGCACATACTGCTGTACCTCAACCAGCAGCTCAGCAGGAAGCACTTCTTCTGCATTGAAATACATCAGGTCAACTCCCTTGCTTAAGCTGGGCGCCGGCCTGCTGAGTTGAAGCTAGATGATTCCTCCTTGGATGGGCCAACGCCAAGTAGTATCTAAGTCTTCTTTAGTTGTGAGCAGAAAAACTGTCACGTTAGCCACCTCCTTAATCAAGATCTTGCCAATAGTTTACATTAGCAAGGCTCTTTGCACAAGGGAAAACTCACTTAAATAGGAAAATTCCAGATTGAAGGGAGTGATTTACATGTGGTTGTTGATTATCGCTGCTGTAATTGCTGTATATGTGATTTCCACATATAACGGTCTTGTTACACTTAGGGAACGGGTTAGAAATGCCTGGGCCCAGGTTGATGTCCAGCTGAAGCGCCGGTATGACCTGATTCCGAACCTAGTGAACACTGTTAAGGCTTACGCAAGTCATGAGAAGGATACACTAGCTCGGATTACAGAAGCGCGCAGCAGAGCGATGGGGGCAGTCAGCACAAGCGAGCAGATTCAAGCAGAGAATGAACTCACGAATACGCTGCGCACCTTGTTTGCTGTTGCCGAAAATTACCCAGAACTCAAGGCTGATGCTAACTTCAGAGAGCTTCAGCAGGAGTTGAGCGATACAGAAAGCAAGATTGCCTTTGCTCGGCAGTTTTTCAACGATACAGTGCAGAAGTACAATACCCGCATCGCTGTCTTTCCGGCAAACATTATCGCCAGGAGCTTCGGCTTTACCCCAGAAGCCTTTTTCACCCTAGAAGATAATGTCGCGCAGCGCGAGAATGTCCGGGTCAGCTTTGATGATCACAGCTGAGGCTTAAGGAGGCTTTCTTAATGACAATGCGGTTTAGGTTCCGCGCGGCTGTGTTCGTCCTTGTGGTGATCAGCTTATTTGGCATGTCCTCAGTGGTATACGGACAGCGCAGCTACGAGTTCCCGCATCTCCTAATAGAGGCGGAAATTAAAGAAGATGGCACGGTCAAGATTCAAGAGTTCCGCACAGCTGCCTTTGAAGGCCGCTACACTGGCTTGTTCCAGTGGATCAATTTAGAACGGGGAATGGAGATCACCGATGTTCAGGTAGGGGAACCAGGCCGGCCGTACGAGTACAACCCTGCCCATGATATTGGCCCCAGTGGTACCTATTTTGCGGAGCGGCGGGGCAATCAGATGTATATAGACTGGAGCTTTGAGGCCGCCGATGAAGTACGAACATTTGTAGTGTCCTATACCGTACACAACGCGGTCTTGGCCCACGACGATGTGGCCGAGTTCTATTACCAGTTCGTCGGTTCTGAATGGGAAAAGGGCGTGAAAGAGGCTGAGGTCATCCTCCGTCTACCGCCCGGTGCTGCTCAGGATGAGATCAGGGCCTGGGGACATGGCCCACTCCATGGAGTCGTAGAGATTGTCGATGAGCAGACTGTTCGCTGGACGGTTGAACGACTGCCTGCCGAGACCATGCTGGAAGGAAGGGTTACCTTTCCTCTAAGCTTAGTTCCGCAGGCGACACGCCGCACCGGAGAGGAAGCCCTACCCCAGATCCTTGCAGAGGAAGAACGCTGGGCAGAAGAGGCCAACCGGCGGCGCCAAGCGGCCCGCCTAGATATAGCGTCAGCCATTGCAGTCGGCTTAGCGGCTGTTATCGCTCCCATAGTCTTGTGGTCACGCTATGGGCGTCCTCACAAAACCGATTTTGAAGGTGAGTATTACAGGGAGCTTCCAGCAGACTATACACCGGCCGAGCTGGGCGTTTTGTGGAACAGCGGGAGTGTCACGACTAAAGATTTCACCGCCACCCTGCTGGATCTAGCTCGCCGCCGGGTGATCAGCATTACTGAGGAAGTACGTGAGAGCAAGAAGGTCTTTAAGAAACGTACAGAGGCCGATTATGTCTTCACTAAGCTTGAGCATGCCGAAACCCTTAAGCTGCATGAAGAGATTCTCCTCGAATTTCTTTTTGATGAAGCAGCAGGTGGCGACGAACAGATTAAGCTTTCGGAAATAGAGCAGTTTGCCCGCAGGAAAAAACGTGCCTTTGCCCAGTTCTGGAAAGATTGGCAGGAAGAAGTAAAACTGGTGGCAGAAGAACACAACTTCTTCGAGTCGCACAATAGTGCTCGGGGATTCGCTGTGTTACTGGGAGTAGGCTGTTTTTTCCTCGCAATGATTGCTTTTGTAACTAGCTGGATGTTCTCCGGCATCGCTTTAATTGCCGCCAGCATAATCTTAACGATCACAGGTGCAGTTCTGCGCCGGCGTTCAGTCCAAGGCGAAAATGACTACGTGCGCTGGAAGGCCTTCCGTAAATTCCTCCAGCACTTTTCAGAACTTGAACGCCATGAAGTGCCATCGCTGATCATCTGGGAGCATTATCTCGTCTATGCCGTGACTTTAGGTGTGGCGGAACAGGTTATCAAGCAGTTGGAAATTGTGTTCCCCAACCTTGAGGATCAGAACTACAGATTTGGTTATGGATGGTACTACTACCATTTGGGTACAGCCAACAGCCTCAACCAGGGCTTAACCAACATGACATCGAAAATCGAACAGAGCTTCACACAATCGATTCAAATGGCTGTGGGCCAGTCAGCCTCCGGTGCAGGAATGGGCGGTGGCTTCTCAGGCGGCGGTGGAGGCGGTTTTGGAGGCGGTGGCGGAGGCGCTCGTTAACAAAAGGGGAGCTAATTCCCCTTTTACCCATTATATGGACAGGAATTTTTCCGGCAGTGGCGAAGAAATTAAATAGTTTCTTTTTGAACACGCCAGTGTGGTTAGGAGGAGTTCGGTCCAGATGATGGATGGGAACAAAACACGCCAAGAGCAGCAGCAGACTTCCACGTCCCTAAACTGGCAGGAAATCAAGGACGTACTCCATGACTATAAGCTTATGGTTGATGGGGCTAGTGATGGCTTATGGATCTACAATGTGAGTTCTGATCGCTACAGCGTATCAAAGAAAGATCGGGAGCGATTTGATTTTGATCCCAATCTAGACAGTTATTCTCTTGCCGCGTGGCAGGATCTGCTGCATCCAGATGATGAGCCGCAAGCTTTAGCAACGTTCGTGGCCTTTATGGAAGGGACAAGCAATGTATATGAAAATACGTATCGCCTGCGCACGCGGGATGGTTCCTACCGCTGGGTTAAGAGCCACGCGATTGCCGATCGAGCTGCTGATGGTACGATAATCAGTATTGCAGGCAGTCACAGTGATATTACCAGTGAAGTGGAGCAGGAGCGGCTGCTTTACCGGCTGGCTTATTACGATGAGCTGACAGAGCTGCCGAACCGCACTAAACTGCGGCATGACTTTGACTCACTAAAACGCGACGGCATGGCTTTTCTTTTTATAGATGTGGATGATCTGAGCTATGTGAACAGCGTTATGGGTTATGATGCGGGAGATAAGATAATTAGGGAAATTGCCGTCCGTTTCAGAGCCCGCTACGGCTTAACGCATTATGTAGCTAAACTGGACTCGGACCAATTTACCATGCTCCTCTTTGATGTAGACGATTTAGACAGAGAACTGGCAAGTTTGCTTGAAGAAATCCGTTCTATACCGTTCTTAGACGATTCTGGCCTGCACGTCACGGTGAGCATAGGGGTTTCCTTATATGGACCAAATGGTACTAGTTTTGATGATCTGCTGCGGCGTGCTAATACAGCATTATATTACGCCAAAGCCAATGGTAAGGATCAGTATCAGATTTATCAGCCAGCTATGGAAACCTACGCTTACATGTACATTGATAGTGTGAAGCAGATAAGAAGAGCTCTCGAAGAAACTCAGTTTGAGATGCACTATCAGCCGATTATCAGTGCCGCAACTGGAAATGTTGCGGGTCGGGAGGCTCTCTTACGCTGGAATCACCCACAGAGGGGACTGGTTCCCCCAGGCGAGTTTATTCCGCTGGTGGAGCAGTCTCGACAGATGCTCGATCTCGAGCGGTGGATTTTTGAAGCAGTTTATAAACAGTACGCTGTCTGGTCCATGAAGGAACGCAGCGGCTGGTTTATGTCGATTAATCTTTCAGCCCGTGGCCTAATCACGAATGACATTGTTGGTTATTTAGATTATCTGACTGAGGAGTACGAGGTTGAGCCTAGTTACGTTGAGCTCGAAATTACCGAAACGGCTCTTTTAATTAACGCAGGACAGACCCTCGAGGCGCTCAACCGATTGCATGAAAAGGGATTTCGTATAGCCCTTGATGACTTTGGAACTGGATACTCTTCCCTTCATTATCTGCGGACTCTACCTATCGATATGGTTAAACTAGATCGGAGTTTTGTGAAGTCGGTGGAGTTTGTTGAGAAGGATAGGGTACTGGTAAGCTCCATAATAGATTTGGCCCACCGCATGGGACTGACGGTGGTAGCCGAAGGAGTAGAAACTGCCTCGCAGGATGAGCTTCTGCGAGATCTGGGCTGCGACCTTATGCAGGGGTATTATTACGGACGACCCCATCCGGTTCATTTCTAGGCAATAGAATAATTAGAAGCGGATCACTTTGGATCCGCTTCTTTTTTGATGCTATTCTGTCGATACTTTAGAGCGGTGCTGCAGAATCTGTTTCCAGGCATGCATTGCGAGAGTGATGCCAATAATACCGTACGCTACGAACACTCGGAAATACTCGCCAATCTGAGCGTCACCAAACAGCTGACGCCCTGCGGCGGGTGCTACGATGAACAAAGTGTGAAACAGGATGGTACCTAAAATCGCGTGGCTGATGGAAGCCTTGGCCACAGTAGCTCCACCGATTAAGAGAGCCGCAGCCGAATACAAGCCTACCTGTTCATGACTTCCGTACGTGCTGAAGGTTCCCAGATTCTGCAGGAAAATGATGTGACCCCAGGCCGCCATGACCATTGAGAGAATAATGGCCTTGATCCGCACTCGATTGACGTTGATTCCCGCGACTGCCGCTACGTGGCGGTTCTGTCCCACGCTGCGCATATCTTGACCTAATTTGGTCTTACTGAAGAGATGAAGGGCAATGCAGGCTGCTCCAATAACAAGCCAGGTCAAGAGCGGTACCCTGATCCAGTTGATCTGGCTGTTAGACCTAATCTGCACAATGCTCCAAGCGGCAAGGACGGCCAAGCCTGCCACAGCGGCCACCATCCGGGGAATGCCCCAGCGCTTGCGTTTGTCAGCTCGCAGTTGATAAACCAAAAGTACTGCAAGGAGTAATCCGGCCAAACCTAGTGCGGTCCACGGTAGGGTTGGCCGCAGCAGCAGGTCGTTTCCCCAATGCTGGCCTGGCCAATCTAGTCCGTATTTCAATCCTCCTGTCAGGTCAACTGTGGTGCGGACACCAACACCGCTGCCCATGATCAGCTGCGGATTGTCCATGGGAATTATTGATCCCACCAACTGCAGGAAGATGAGCTCGTAAACGCCTTGAGCGAAATAGCCGAGAATCAAGCCTGCGATCATTTCTTGACCCTTGGTTCGGTTAAAGAGCGATCCAGTCAAGAATCCCAAAAGGGCGGCAAGGGGGGTGACTAAGGCCATGGCGAGCACAATACCTGGAAGTCCCCCGATGCCCCAGTGGGTTACAAAGATCACTACTCCTTGGGCGGCCATAGCGCCCAATACGATTGAGAAGTTGAGACCCATCCCAGCCATGACTGGGATGATCAGAGCCAAGACTAGGAAAGCATTTCGGGAAATCCTGGCCGTAATGTCCATAAAGAAAAGGAAAGGGGTCATTCCAGAAATTCTATATCCTAAGATACTGAGGACAACAAACATGATCGTGACCATGTTTGTTACAAGAAATTGCTTTGTACTAACTAATTCCTTTGGCCTGACAGTGTCGCGCAGGACAGTGGTTCTGCTCTGCATTTTATTCACCTCCTGCTTGAGTCAGGGCGTATAAGATGACCCCGTTTTGGATGATCTTGCGGCTGATTTCTCCCATACTGGACCAATCGGCAGTAAAGGCGTTCGCCACCGGGACTGCTACCACTTGTATGCCAAGGAACAAAATTGTTCCGACGACAACATGGGTGATGCTGGCCTTGTTTACAGAGGCACCGCCGATTAGAATAGCGGCTACAGCCACAAAAGGCATGAACATCGGCCCTTCATACAGCTGGAGGAAACCATAGCTTTGCGAGTATATCAAGATGCCGACGGCACCTAAAACCGTTGATAGTACCGTCCCGATAATGCGCTGACGGTCAACTGAGATACCAGCGGCTTGGGCAAATCGAGGATTGCTGCCCGATGCCGCCACAGCCATTCCTGTTTGGCTGCGCATAAATAGCCAAACCAGAAAGGCGCATAGGGCTCCGGTGAGCAGCAGGCCTGTAGGAATGACTACATCACCGATTCTAAAGGCTAAGAAGTTATTAAGCAGCTGGGCCAAGCCACGGTTTCCTAAGGCAACCTGCACCCTGACACCCCGTCCAATAGGCCATGCCATTTCAGGATTCTTAAAGGGCAGGAAGACCCAGGCCAATTTCATGATGGATACCATGGAAAATCCTACGTAGGTTGCAATCATCATTTCCGAACCCTTTACCCGGTTCAGCAGCCATCCGTAGCCGACTCCCATCAATAGCGAAAAGGGCAGGGAGAAGAAAACAGCCATGATGAACAGCATGCCAGGTGAAAACTGTACAATCTCTTCGAGGCGGTAGGCGAGTTCCAGAGCTGTCAGCCCACCTAAGAGACCACAGAGAATTCCGAGGGAAACACCGAAGTTGGGACCGATGCCGGAAACAATAGCGGGCAGCATGGCCAGCACGAGGACTAACCACATTCCGATGCGGGTGAGACTTGATGTTATAAGCTCTGCAAAATCCAAGCGAAGCGCTATCGCGGCGATGCAGAGAAACACAAAGAAGGCTGCGATAATCAGCCGAGCTAAGTCCATTTTGCCAAGTACGTTTCGCAATGCCATGGTCACGCCCCCCTTTCAATGGGCTGTCCGGCCATCAACAGACCGAAGTTGACATCCGAGTCATCGGGTCTGAGGATGCCAGCCACTCTTCCGTCGGTAATGATCGCTATGCGGGTGCAGATGGTTCTCAGCTCCCCAAGTTCACTGGATGTGACTACAATGGTCATGCCCAGTTCCTCATTCAGCTGGCGAAGAAGGTCCAAAACTACCTGCTTAGCCCCTACATCGATACCCCTAGTTGGTTCAGAGACCAAGAGAATGTGCGGGTTCATAGTCAAGGCACGAGCAATACAGACTTTCTGCTGGTTGCCGCCGCTCAGCTGGCGCACTTTTTGGGTTGGACCGGTGCAGCGGATGCCCAGTTGCTTGATATAATGCAGAGCGTTTTCGCGAATTGCTCGCCGGTCTATTTGCGAAAAAGGGCCCCAAGTCTTGAGAAATTTCCCATGCCCAAACGTTGCCCCGCTGGCTATGTTCAGCTCGATGGACGAGTCAAGCAGCAGACCAACGCCGCGTCGATCCTCAGACACAAAGGCCAAGCCTGCAGCGATGGCTGCCTGCGAATTGTTCAATTCCAGTGGTTCGCCGTTTACCTTCACTTCGCCGGATGAGGGAAAGAGGCCCATAATCCCATTAGAAATTCCAATTTTCCCCTGTCCGGCGAGACCGCCAATTCCGATAATTTCTCCCTGATAGACCGTAAGATCAGCGCCGCGGACTTGTTCGCCTGGCATGTCCACGGCGAAATCTTTGATTTCCAGGATTGGCCGTCCGTGCTGAAGCTGTTTCTGGCTGCTTGAGCTGAAATCCATGGTGCGGCCTACCATCAATTCAGCCAGTTCATGTACATTTGTTGCGTTTTTCGCTCGCGTGGCGACTACGCGGCCATCTCTGAGCACGGTAATGTTGTGGCAGACTTCCATAATTTCATGAAGCCGATGAGTAATAAACAGTACCGCAATACCTTCAGCGGCAATTTCTTGAATAGCTTTTAGTAGATGAGCAGCCTCTGACTCACCTAGAACAGCCGTAGGTTCGTCAAAGACTAGAATGCGGAGATTGTCTTTATCCAGTTCTCGAGCGATTTCTGTAAACTGCATGTAGCCCACGGGCAGTCCAGCAATGGGGGCAAATTCGTCGATTCCCACATTGAGGCGCCCGAGCGCCCGGCGGGCATCGCTGTACATTTTGCTGTAATCCAGCGATTGCAGCTCACGGCCAAAGATACGACTCAAAAGATTGGGTTTAAGAACCTCTCTGTTTAGTTTAATGTTTTCTGCCACGGAATAGCTTGGGAGCAGCATGAACTCTTGGTGAACCATACCGATTCCCTGCTCCATAGCCTGAAGTGGGCTTTTAATCTGTACAGGTTCGCCTGCGATCTCCAGCGAGCCTTCGTATCCACCAGTACTGTGAATCACATCCATGCCAAAAAGAATGTTCATCAATGTAGATTTACCTGCACCATTTTCACCGACTATACCGTGGATCTCGCCCGGCATAATTTCTAGATTGACATCATGCAATACTTGAGTGCCGTGGAAACTCTTGCTGATTCCTCGCATACGCAAGATTGGTTCCGCAGCCATCGCGACCACCTACCTTCCTGTGGATAATCTGCAGGGCCGCCTTCAGGCAGCCCTGCGTGAAACATCTGGTACTACAGCAACTGCACGTTTATTGGAAAATTACGTGGTCAGACAGGTAGAGGTAGTAGTTGTCGGTACCATCCAGCTCAGTCAGGGAGACGGATTGTCCCGCGATGTCTTCCATGATGCGGACCAAAGCAGCCTTGTCGTTCTTAGATGTGATATTTCCGTTGATCCACTCGACTGCGTAGTAGGTACCTGCCTGCATGAACATCATGTTCACCGGCACTGGCCAGGTGGCTACCCGTCCGGCTGCTCCTCTCTCGACTACCTTTTCATTGATGGCAGTGAGGATCCAGTCTAAGTCACCCTTGTGTTCCTCTGGCACTTCGATGCCGAGGGCAGAGGGCAGAGCATGGTAGGGACTGGGGCAGCACTGTACAGGGAAGATACCGCCATGCTCAATTGTTTGGGCGATGAGTGGTTCCATCATGGCACAGTTTGTACCGAAGACCGCAGTATTCGGGCCGTATTGAGCGATCTTGCGCGGCACATCTTCGCTGATGAACATCTGAGTACCGGCTACACCGGCATCACTTGTTGGGTCGGGTGCGTCTTCGTCAACGAATAGAATGCCAAGTTCCTCCGCTCGGGCTTTCATTTCAGCACGTCTCTGAGCCAAAAGCTCAATAGACATGTGACGGGGGAAGGAATAATGGACGATTACTTCCGCACCCATAGCGTACGCATGCTCAGCAATTTGAGCACCGCGGCCTAAATCATCGGTGTTAAGTACGATATCGCCTTTCGCTGCGACGATATTAGGATCTTCTTGGGGAGCCCCTAAGACGATCAAGATATCAGGCCGGAACTGACGCACCATATCTACAGCTGCTGCAGCGCCAGGAACAGCCTGCACCATGACGATGGCCTTGACATCGGGATCAGCGGCCATTTCCAGCATGTTGCTGATAGTGGTTTCCTGCTCCTGCATAAAGCGGTCGGGATAGGTAGCTATCACGATGTGTTCAGGCCCAAACTCTGCTTGGAGCTGTTCTGCCATGCGGTATTCCTCTTCGTTCTGTGTTACTGTTCCGGTAAGAATACCCACTTTCCAGTTGGCAGAGGCAGCACTAGCTAACAACACGACTAAGACGACAGCAATGACCAGCGACTTCTTCAATTAACTCTCCTCCTCATGTAACCTCCCAGGCGCCAGGGTGATAATTATTGCGATACTATTCCGCGGAAAACATATAATTCCTCCTTAGATGTGATAAATTTCGTAAAAGAAAAGATATTTCGGCTAGCAATTCGCATCCTAAAATGGTTTTACCGGTTTAGTAGGTATTTTTAGGAAAGGGAAGAAGTAAAGAGGAAATGGTGCAGAGAAAAAAGAGGAGTGACGGTCATGAAGCTGAATTACAGGCGGACGTTTTTTATAGGGTTAGCATTCTTGTCAATTTCGGCGTTCTGGCAGATTTACGACAGCTTGATTCCTTTGATTCTTAAACATACGTTCAACATCGGTGATACGTTGGCTGGCGGCATTATGGCAATCGACAATGTGTTAGCCCTCTTCATGCTGCCCGTCTTTGGTGCCCTGTCTGACAAGGTGCAGACTCCCATAGGCAGGCGTATGCCTTTTATTATCGGGGGTACAGCTGCTGCAGTGCTCTTTATGATCCTGATTCCCATCAGCGACAACCTAGTGAATCTTCCCATGTTTATTATGGTGCTGTTTCTAACCTTGATTGCTATGAGCACTTATCGTTCGCCGGCAGTGGCTCTCATGCCTGACGTAACTCCTAAGCCTCTGCGGTCTAAAGCCAATGGTGTGATTAACTTAATGGGGGCTGTCGGAGCCATCATATCCCTGCTCCTCATGTCGGCTTTAATTCCCGACACAGGTAAGCCGAATTATCTGCCAATTTTCGCAATCGTAGCTGGCCTTATGGTTACGGCTGTTGTAGTCTTGGTCCTCACCATTAAGGAAAACAGGCTGCGAGAAGAGATGGAAAGCCTCGGCGGACACGAAAACGAAGATGTGGACAGCTTATCTGATGATCAGCCGCTTCCTTACGCGGTTCAGCGCAGTCTGTTCTTTATTCTGCTTTCTGTCTTTTTCTGGTTTATGGCTTATAACGCTGTAACAACCGCTTTTTCTAAGTACGCTCAAGGCGTTCTGGGAATGGTGGGCGGTGGCTTTGCCAACAGCTTGCTGCTTGCGACCGCAGCGGCCGTTGTAACCTTCATTCCATCAGGTTTACTTGCCACCAGAATTGGACGTAAACGTACGATCTTAATCGGCATTGCGTTTTTGTTCTTTTCCTTTGCGATCGCTGCAATGTTTACGTCATACAGCCCGTTTATCAATGTGCTCTTAGTCACCATCGGAGTAGGCTGGGCTCTCATTAACGTTAACTCCTATCCTATGGTTGTCGAGATGGCCAGAGGCTCTGATGTGGGTAAGTTCACGGGATACTACTATACTTTTTCTATGGCTGGACAGATTATTACACCAGTCCTTTCTGGAGCACTTCTTGAGTATGTGAGCTATTGGACGCTGTTCCCGTATGCAGCCTTCTTTTCTGCGCTGGCTTTCGTGACAATGCTAGCGGTGCATCACGGAGACAGTCGGCCTGATGCACCTAAGGATAAGCTGGAACTGTTTGATGTGGAAGATTAATAGGAGGGTGATAGAATGCAATATACGGAGATCAATAATGAGGTTAAGCTATCGCGTCTTGTCTTGGGATGCATGCGCATCGCGAACTTAGATACAGCTGCGGTACTCGAGCTGATTGAGACAGCCCTTGAACATGGCGTTAATTTTTTCGACCACGCCGATATTTATGGTGGAGGCCGCTCGGAAGAGGTTTTTGCCCAAGCCTTGGCTCAAAAGAAAGGTTTACGGGAAAAGATATTCATACAAACCAAGTGCGGGATTCGTCCTGGATTCTATGATTTTTCCAAGGAGCATATCCTAGAGTCTGTCGATGGCAGTCTAAGGCGGCTAAGAACTGATTATATTGACGTACTGCTTCTCCACCGTCCAGATACTTTGATGGAACCGGACGAAGTGGCAGAGGCCTTTACGGCACTGGAGAAAGCCGGTAAGGTGCGCTTTTTCGGAGTGAGTAACCATAATCCGATGCAGATCGAGCTTCTCCAGCAGGCGCTTCCGCAGAAGATCATGTTTAATCAGTTGCAGTTTGGTCCAGCCCATACTGGAATGATTGATGCAGGAATCAACGTTAACATGCTCACCGATGGCGCTGTTGTGCGTGATGGAGGAGTACTGGAGTACTGCCGCCTGAAGGGGATCACTATCCAAGCCTGGTCGCCTCTGCAGTTTGGGTTCTTTGAGGGTGTCTTTTTAGAACACCCAGATTTCCAAGAGCTAAATGATGTTCTCCAGCGAATTGGGGATGAACAGCGTGTTTCGAAGGCTGCCGTGGCAGCTGCTTGGATTCTCCGCCATCCTGCTCAGATGCAGATTGTGGTAGGAACCACCAATCCGGGACGCCTCAGCGACCTCTGCCGGGCCACTGGTGTTGAACTGTCCCGCCAGCAGTGGTATGAGATTTATCAAGCCGCCGGAAATGAGCTCCCTTAATCTGCCGCTGTAAATCTGGATGTGAAAGCAATCACTACGAGGGAATCGAGGGAATATGGAGAACACACCATAACGGGTTCTCAGAACCCGAGTCTGTCTTAGAAAGGAAGGGAGCAAGTGAGTAATTTTCTTGTCCCAACTCATAGATTAAATAATATACGCAGCACCATTGCGGTAATGAGCGGAAAAGGTGGTGTGGGCAAATCATCGGTTACATCGCTCTTGGCCGTTGAGCTCAAGCGGCGCGGGCTGGAGGTTGGGGTCTTAGATGCGGATATCACAGGTCCGTCGATCCCTAAGATTTTTGGCCGGTCGAATAGACAGGCCTATGGGACTGAGGATGGCATGCTGCCCATGGAATCGGATTCGGGCATTAAACTGATGTCGATCAATTTTCTCCTTCCCGAAGATGATTCGCCGGTTGTATGGCGGGCACCGCTGATTAACTCAGCCCTGAGGCAGTTCTGGACCGATGTCATCTGGGGAGATCTTGATGTGCTCCTGCTGGATCTGCCCCCAGGCACAGGCGATGTTCCCCTGACCGTTTTCCAATCCTTTTCTCTGAGTGGGATCATTATCGTCACAACGCCCCAAGATTTGGTTTCGCTGATCGTGAAAAAAGCCTACCATATGGCTGAAGCTATGAACATACCTGTACTTGGATTGGTGGAGAATATGAGTTACGCAGTCTGCCCTGACTGCGGCACGGAAATCAACATCTTTGGTGAGGGCAAAACCGCATCTTTGGCCCAAGAACTAGGTGTTGAGCTCTTAGGGCGTCTGCCCATCGATCCTTCGGTCGCTACTCTTTGTGACCAAGGCCGGATCGAAGAAATCGCTCAAGGTTTCCTTGGCTCATGGGTAGATACCATACCTGAACGCGTAGGTCTTGCGAGAGGATAATAATGAATCATAACCGTCGTGAGAAGATTGCATTCTGGGCGGGGGCTGTGGGTATTGCAAGCAACATGCTCCTGTTTGCTGCCAAGCTTGGAGTAGGGCTGTGGGCAAACAGCATCTCAATTGTCTCTGATGCTTTCAATAACCTAAGCGACTTAGGTTCAGCAGTGGTGGCGGTGCTCGGCGTTAAGCTGAGCAGCCGCCCACCTGATAAAGAACACCCCCACGGCCACGGCCGCCTAGAATACGTGGCTGCTTTAATTGTGTCGTTTATTATCTTCACTGTGGGCTTAGAACTGCTCCACAGCTCAGTGCGTAAAGTGCTTCAGCCTGAGCCTGTGGATTTTTCGTCCACAGTTGTTATGGTGCTTGTTTTATCAATTGCTGTGAAACTGGGTCTGTTCATCTACAACAGGTGGGTGGCAGGGCGGATTGGGTCTAGTCTCAACCGCGCAGTAGCCTTTGATAGCCTTAGTGACGCCATCGCAACTACGGCTATTTTGGTGGGAGCCATCATTCAAGAGGTCTTTGAATTGACTCTAGATGGTTATTTCGGAACAGTTCTCGCACTGCTTATTATGTACACCGGATTCAGCACTGCCAAGGAATCAGTCGATCTGTTGGTTGGTATCTCAGCTGATCCAGAGCTGGTCAACCGGATTGAAACCCTTCTCTTGTCGGGCAGGGGTGTTAAAGGAGTGCATGAACTGCGTGTGCACGACTACGGTCCAGGCCGCACTTTCGCATCTGTGCATGCGGAGGTTGATCCTGAGGCCAGTATCGTGGACATGCACGCGGAAATTGATGATATTGAAAAACGCATCGCTGACGAACTGGGCGTGAAAATGGTAATTCACATGGAACCGGTCCTGCCAGATAAGGAGGAACGGGATAGGGGAGGACAGGCATGATTTTATCTGGTTTAGAAATCCTGCGGCACCTAGGTAAGGACATTATTATTGAGCCATTTAACCGCAGTCAGTTGAATCCTAACAGCTATAATCTCAGGCTCCATAACGAGCTGATGGTATATGATACTCCCGTATTGGATATGAAAGTGCCTAATCCAGTAAAGAAGCTCACCATCCCGCCGGAAGGGCTCCTGCTTGAGCCAAACCGCCTCTACCTAGGCCGGACCAAGGAGTATACGAAAACGACCAGCTTTGTTCCTATGCTGGAGGGACGGTCGTCTATCGGACGCCTGGGCCTCGTCATTCATGTCACCGCTGGTTTTGGTGATGTGGGATTCGCGGGGTACTGGACACTGGAGATGTTCTGCATTCAGCCAATTGTTATTTATCCTGATGTGGAGATCTGCCAGATCTACTACCACGCACTTCAAGGTGATTATGAACCATATTCCAGCGGTAAGTACCAGAACAATACCGATATTCAGCCGAGTCTGCTGTATCGAGATTTTGAAAAACGCGGCAGTGAGGGCGGTAAATAGTGCAGTTTCCACAAGACTTTCTGGACAAGATGCAGGCCCTGCTTGGGGACGAATTTACGCAGTTTAGGGAAAGCTTGGATGCAGAGAGCGCACGGGGGCTTCGGGTTAATTCCCTCAGGATTTCGGTGGAGGATTTTCTGAAGCTGTCTCCGTGGGCGTTAGAGTCCATTCCTTGGACGCAGCTTGGCTTTTTCTACAGAGAAGCAGATCGTCCCGGCAGGCATATATATCACGATGCTGGTTTGTACTACATTCAGGAACCGAGTGCTATGGCCGTAGCTGAGATTCTAGGGCCTCAGCCTGGCGAATGGGTATTAGATTTAGCGGCAGCACCAGGCGGTAAGTCTACCCACATCGCCGCTCTGATGAATGGAAAGGGATTATTGGTCGCTAATGAAATCCATTCTGGTAGAGCCCAGATACTGGCTCAGAACATCGAACGTCTCGGCATCACAAATACAGTTGTGCTTAATGAAACGCCCGAGCGGTTAGCTGAATTTTTCGGCCCAGTCTTTGACCGCATTCTCGTGGATGCACCTTGCTCAGGTGAAGGGATGTTCCGCAAGAATCCACTGGCCGTCTCTGAGTGGAGTCTAGCCCATGTCGCCAGCTGCGCTGTGCGGCAGGGACAAATTCTGGACCAGGTTCCGCACCTTCTCAAACCAGGCGGGTATCTGGTCTATTCTACCTGTACTTTTTCCCCTGAGGAAAATGAAGATGTTATTGCTGAGTTTCTTGCTCGGCATGAAGACTTCGAACTCGCAGAAATCCGGACTCGCCAGGGATTTGCGCCGGGTCAGCTGCCGGGAACCGTGCGGCTCTGGCCGCATAGGCTTAGGGGTGAAGGTCATTTCGCTGCGCTGCTGCGCCGCCGGGAAGATGCGCCAGTGCGAGCGAGGCGGTTGAAACGGCTTTCGTCCAGGACGAGGGAGTCGGATGTTGGCGAATATCTAGAATTCGCTGGTCATACGCTGAAGAAGCAGCTCAGCGGTGAGTATCTGCGAACTGGCGATCATTTATATCTTGTACCTGCTGAATTGCCTGAGCTGCAGGGTTTGCGAGTGATTCGTACAGGGCTTCAGCTCGGTATTTTCAAGAAAAGACGCTTTGAGCCGGCTCACGCCCTTTCCCATGCTTTAAAAGCTGCGGATGTAGAATACGCCGCTGATTTTGCCAGCGGGTCTAACGAGCTCGAACGCTACATGAGGGGAGAAACCCTGCCTTTCGAAGGCCCTGATGGCTGGTATCTTGTGGCAGTCGAAGGATTCGGGTTGGGATGGGCCAAACTGGTCAAAGGTGTATTGAAAAACCATCTGCCCAAAGGGCTTCGTCAACCATAATGAATAAAAAACGCTGCTCGACCCAAGTTGGTCGGCAGCGTTTCTTTTTTTATGGCTGATTTTCCAGCAGTGCCTGAAGTGAGACCGGGAATTTCTCTAGAGCGAGCTTGTAGACCGCTTCTGCATAATCGCGGATTTCCTTTTGTGCGTCTTCTGCCATTCTCAGCCGCAGGAAGTGAGCCACTGCCTGCAGACTGCCTGTCCACACCCAGCGCACATACATGCCGTATGCGGGCAAGAACAATCGAGCCTGCTCTGCGCAGACACCTGCTTCCATAGCCTCTTCATAGAGGGCAATGCTTGCTTCCACGTGGGCAGCGAGTTTCTCTGTGTAGATTCTGCCAACGTCTTCTGGGAGGTTATCGCCGCTGCCCTGCTTGCGGTTTGCAGGAGCAGAACGCCATTCATCGGCCGCAGGCACCATGAATACCGGTTCTTCTGTAATATAGCGGCGGCTTGACTCGTTCCAGGCTGTCATCCGATCAAAGGGCTCCCCGTGTTCGCTTCCGATAATGTGCTTCCACCATTGCCGCGCTACCATCAAGGGCGCGTAAACTTCAAATTTCAACACTGAATGACGGAACGGTGAAGTATGCTCGTGTTCAGCTAAGTACTTGATCAGCCGCTTTTCTTTCGGGCCTAGCTCAGAAGCTTCTTTGTCGAAGCTCACTTTCGCATCATTCACAGGTGATAGATCCGTCCCCATCCAGTCTTTCAATAAGACGTATCCCTTAGGGCCTACGTCGATTTTCAGTTTCTCCATATCCCATGTGCTCCTTTCACCCTTGATTACTCATAGCTTATCACTTTTTTCTCTGAGGTGAAAGGGGATTCGTCCTTTAACCCTTAACTGCGCCAGCGGAGACTCCTTTGGTAATCTGATTTCTGAAAATTAGGTAGAAGATCACCATGGGAAGCATTCCGATGACTAGAGCTGCAAACTGGCGGCCGTAGTCTGACGATAGGGCAGAGGAAAACCGCAGGATTCCTACAGGTAGTGTACGCAGGGTTTCTGATGAAACCAAAATGTTGATCAACATAAACTCGTTCCACACACCGGCGATGTTGAGAATGGCCAATGTTACGGCAACTGGCTTGGCCATGGGCCAGATAATGGACTGCAGGATCTTCAGATAGCTGGCTCCATCTATGCGCGCCGATTCTACTACCGAGTCGGGAATTCCCCTAATAAATTCTGTACAGAGATAGACACCCATGGGCATTCCCATTCCGATGTACGGAATCAGCACGCCAGTGCGGGTGTTGTACAGTCCGACACCATTGACTAGCAGAAATAGGGGAACCATGATTGATTGGATAGTCAGTAGAATCCCAATGACAAAGCTGCCGTGAAGGATCGGAGTAGCCTTGGATCTGATTTTTGCAAAGGCGAAGCCAGCTGACACCGATAGAAATATAATGGCCAGCGTGGAAACAATGGTGAAAAAGAGGCTGTTGAGAAACAGCGTGCCGAACTTACCCAGGCGCCATGCACTGGTGTAGTTAAAAAAGCTTGGATTCTGCGGCCAGCCTAGGCGATTGAGCTGGAATTCAGTTGTTGTTTTGAACGAACTTATGACCAGCCAAATGAGGGGCGCTGTAGTCAGCAGGGTAAAGAGAATCATCATGGCGTACACAAAAACCCGCAATAGGGGATGAAAATCACTTCTTACACGCATCATTCTCGACCTCCAAAGCGACTCTCGGTCTGCCGAACAATCCAGATCAAGGCTAGGCTGAGCAGCACCATGAACACTGATATGGCATTGGCCCTTGGATAGTTAGGCGCTCCTCGGAAAGCGTTGTCGTACATGTAGAGGGAGAGAACTGAGGTACGCCGGGCGGGATTGCCAGCAGTCATAGCAAATACTAAATCGAAACTCTTTAAAGAACCGGAGATAGCCAAGATTGCGGTTGTCAGAATCACGCCAGAGAGACAAGGGAGGATGATGCGGGTTAGGACTTGCCACTCGCTAGCACCATCAATGCGCGCTGCTTCGATGAGAGCCGGATCGATTTTTTGAAGATTGGCGAGGAAGATGATTAGGTACGTCCCCGTATACATCCAGAGAATCACAAATAAGACCGGAAGAATAGCCTTCTTGGGATCATAGAAGAGCTCGTTTTCCCAATTAGGTATGAACTTCTGCATCAGTTCAGTAAAAGGCCCATATGGAGAGAAAAATGATTGCCAAAGGATACCAATTACGATAGTGGAAATCACCGAAGGCAGATAAATCATAGTTTGGAAAAAGTCTCGCTGCTTAACTAACCGGCGGTGAATCACATAAGCAAACAGAAATCCTAAAGGGATTTGCCCGAAAAGTGAGACCAGCATGATGTAAATATTGTTTTTCAGCGAGATCCAGAAATACTGATCTTTAAACATGCGGGTGTAGTGGGTGAAGCCAACGAAATCGATCTTTGCTCCTCCAAACAGCGGTCCTCCGTTGTAATTGGTCAAACTTAGGACGAGCGAAAAGATGGTGGGAAAAGCCACTACAGCCCAATAAACTAGTACGCCTGGCAGAACAAGGAGCCAGTAAGCTCGTTTCTCTTCGGCACCAAATACACTGCGTTTCATGTCAGGCCCTCCTCGGAGAGCGAGGCGCAGCAAGCCGCGCCTCGCTGTGGTTAGTTCATTGTTACTGGGCAGCAAACCACTGATCAAACGCATCCTGTACTCTTTGAGCTACTTCTTCAGGTGTTGCCAGACCTAGTCCGATTTCCTGCAGACCCACATTGAGCGGACCGTAGACATCGCCTGCAAGGACGTTGTCAAGTACGTAGGTCCCTACTTCAATTTTTCCGTAGAATGCTAGACGTTCTTGCACGAGTGGCTCTAGGTTGTCGCTGGTCACGTCAACACGGCTGGGTGTTGTACCGCCGGTCTCCAGACGCAGGGTTTGAGCTTCTTTGCTGTTGAGCCACTTGATGAGTTCCCAAGCAGCTTTTTCCTTGGCCGAACCTGCGGGGATGTTAGCGTTCATACCATAGCCGACACCAGCCACAGTAGAGCTCGACTTGGAGTTGATTTCATTGGGAATAGCAGGGAACACAGTCATAATGAAGTTAGGCTGTTGATCGACTGGGATTAAAGCTTCACCTGTGTCTGGATCAGTCAGGAAGTTTCCGGTTTTCCAGTCGCCGTCAATCAAGAATGGAGCCCGTCCGGCAGCAAAGAGTCCGTTGACTTCGCCATAGGTGGTGTTCATAATCTTGCGGTGTAGTACACCATCGTCATAGAGTCGCTTATAGAACTCCAGAGCACCTACAAACTCTGGGTCGGTGAACTTGGCTTTTCCAGCAATGATTTCGTCCATCTTAGCATCGCCTACCAAACGGCCGACGATCATGCTGAACAGGCAGGATTGGATTACCCAGTCATCCTGAGCTCCCATCAGCACAACGTCCAGTCCGGCATCTCTTAGGACGGGGACCATAGCGACGAGTTCTTCATATGTTTCGGGAACTTCTAAGCCTAAAGAATCGAGAAGTCCTTTATTGACGTACATAGCATGGCTTGCTGTGATTGTTGTCGGAATCATGGCGAGATAGCCGCCTGCTTGGGGCATCAGTGCAGCTTCAGAGAATTCATGGCGCACTTCTTCGATGAATGGAGTCAGATCTTTCACCAATTTCTTTGTGTGCAGGGTTGTGGAACGCCCACCGGGCCACATGTAGATAACATCAGGCAGAGTGCCTGCTGCGGCATAAGCTTCAGTCTTGTGGTGGAAAGGTTCGTTGAACAAGTCTTCCCGAACGACTGTAATGTGAGGATTGCGCCGTTCGAACTCTTCCCAGATTTCGGTGATTTCCCGAGATGCGTTGGGAGCAGTCAAGTCGAAGTAGTTCAGAACAGTCAGTGTAATTTGCTCTTCAGCGTAAATCGCTGGGGCAAACAGGCTCATAACCAGCAGGGCACTTAGGACACACAATAAGATTCTCTTCACGTTAGACCCTCCTTAAATTTACTGTTCTTGTAAGACAGTCGAACCAGAACCTCGATTTCGCTCTTACCTTCGTCTTTCACCTCCCCGTTCGGTTACCAGCTTAGGGCTGAGCCAAGAGTGAATGACGATTCCTGCTGCTCCAAAAAGATCGTTATCATCACTGAGGCTCGACCCGATTATGCTCATCTTTCGGTTCAGCCCGCTTTGCCGTAGGATTGTTTGATATTGAGCTTGAATTGGCTCAATAACTAGCTCGTCTAACTGTCCCCACATGCCTCCGATTACCAGCTTATCGAGGTCAAGCAGAACGCCCCAGGCACAGACTGCCTGAGAGATGGCATGTGTAGTCTCCTTAACTAACCGGGTAGCCTCTGGATCTCTCAGTTTGGCAAGCTCGATAAACTGGGATGCAGCGATGCTGCGTCCAGTGCTTTCTTGGTATCGCCGCAGGACGTCAGCCATGTATACATAAGCCTCTAGACATCCCCGCTGTCCACAGCGGCAGCGATGACCTCCTGGAACAACTGGCACATGGCCAATTTCTCCAGCGAGCCACTGCGGACCGCTGACCAGGTTGCGGGATACCACAAGGCCTACTCCAGCACCTGTATCGGTTTTCAGGTAGAGAAAACTATCAGCATCTTGGCACTGTCCAAACCAGAGTTCGGCCAGGGCAGCGGCATTGGCGTCATTGGCCACATAAATGGGAAGATCTAGTCTCTCACTCAATATCTGCGCTACAGGTACGTCTTCCCAGCCAAGGTTGACTGATTTGACCATTATGCCTGTAGTACTGTCGACCACGCCTGAAATAGCGACCCCGACTCCTAGGATGTGATCTTGGTTGACCTTTCCTTCCACAAGAATATTTTCGATTTCATGACAAACTTCGGGAAGCAGATCTTCTGGAGAAAAACTGGTAGGTGTCATGCTGCGTTTGAGTAGAAGTTCGCCCTGGAGATCCAAAAGGGCGACAGCTGTGCGGTCTCTAATGAGCTGTACGCTTACTATGTAGAGTTTTGTGTAGTCGAGATGAAGATAGACTGGCTTGCGACCGCCGGTGGATTTGGCTTGGGTTCCTTCGTAGACAATGCCTTGTTGAATGAGTTCATTGACAATGCGAGTAATAGTGGCTGGACTGATGTGGGTGAGGCGAGTCAGTTGAGTGCGTGAGCAACGTCCGTGTCTGTAAAGAGTCTGCAGAACTATTGAGGCATTTAGAGAGCGAATGAGCCGTGTACTGCTGAATCCTTTTTGTGACATGCGGTCACCAACTTTTTTGCATAGTGAAAATATCTAACACTATAGTAATACAGTGAATGGTAAAATGCAACATGTTTTTTAAAAAATAGTGAGATTGATAAAGGATATCCGTAATAAAGGAAATGTATCTGTTTGCTAGAATTCAAATAACAAGACGCTGAAAGGAATTGGTGGTGATACCTTGATCTGTATTGATGGAAGCCACCTTACCGTTCACGAAGTCGCCGAGGTTGCTCGGAACGGTAAGATTGTTGTCTTGGATGAAGCACAGCTTGCTGAAGTAGAAAAGAGCCGGCAGGTGGTTCAATCTGTTGTCGAAAGCACTCAGCCGGTTTATGGAATTAACACAGGTTTTGGAAAACTGGCTGATGTTTCTATTTCACCGGGAAGTGTCGAGGAGCTGCAGCGCAATTTGATTCTCAGTCACTGCAGTGGAGTAGGTAATCTAGCAAAAGAAGAAATCAGCCGAGCAATGCTTCTTCTGCGGGCAAACGCACTGATGAAGGGGTATTCAGGAGTGCGGCCCGAGTTGATTAAACTGCTTGTGGAAATGTTGAATAGGGGAGTTACTCCTGCCGTCCCTCTGCAGGGTTCTGTAGGTGCTAGCGGTGATCTGGTGCCTTTGGCACATATGTCAGCTGTACTGATCGGCGAAGGCCGAGCATGGTATGAAGGAGAACTGCTTCCGGGGGCTGAGGCTCTGCGGCGCGCTGGCCTTGCACCGATTGTCCTTCAGGCAAAAGAAGGTCTTGCACTTATAAACGGTACTCAATTTATGACAGCCTTTGGTGTCCTCGGTCTTCATGATGCTGAGCTCGTCGCTAAAACGGCTGATATTGCCGGTGCTCTCACCATGGAAGCACTGGCCGCTCTCCCTGATGCTTTTTCCGAAGCAGTTCATGCTCTTAGGCCTCACCAAGGTCAGATGTCCTGTGCTGCTAATCTGCGTCGGCTGACGCAAGGAAGCGGTTTGATACACAGCAGCCGCAAGATTAGAGTTCAGGATGCATATTCCATTCGGTGCATTCCCCAGGTTCATGGTGCCTCTCGGGATGCGCTGTCGTATGTAAAAAATGTAATCCGCACTGAGATTAATTCTGTCACTGATAACCCCATTGTATTTGCTGAGGGAAGTCAAATCATTTCCGCCGGAAATTTCCACGGACAGCCTGTCGCGCTTGCCTTAGACTTTATGGGAATTGCCCTAGCTGAGCTTGCCAATATTTCTGAAAGGCGCATTGAACGGCTGGTTAACCCTGCTCTAAGCGGCCTGCCTCCTTTCCTAGTTGCCAACAGCGGACTCAATTCTGGGTATATGATCAGCCAGTATACTGCAGCCGCTTTGGTTTCTGAAAATAAGGTGTTAGCACACCCCGCCTCTGTAGATTCCATTCCCACATCTGCCAATCAAGAAGATCATGTCAGTATGGGCGCTGCTGCCGCGCGTAAAATGCGGGCTATTCTAGAGAACACCCGCAATGTGTTGGCTATCGAGCTCTTGTGTGCCTGCCAGGGACTCGAGTTTAGGTCTAAGACCGATATGAGTCCTGCGACCGCTAGAGTCTACCAGCTGATTCGCCAAGCAGTGCCGCCTTTAGATCAAGACCGGCTCTTAGCTCCCGAGATTTCTTTGGTGAGTGAAATGATTCAGTCAGGCGCTGTTGTAGATGCGGCGGAAGAGGTGGTTGGTCCACTAAACTAGCAAAAGGGGGATTTGATCTTGATTAGAGCTCCTCGGGGAAATGAATTGAGCTGCAAGGGCTGGCATCAAGAAGCCGCTCTGCGGATGCTCATGAACAACCTGGATCCTGAAGTAGCGGAAAAGCCAGATGAACTGGTGGTGTATGGGGGTAGCGGTAAGGCCGCTCGAAACTGGGAATGCTTTCATGCGCTTATGGCGGCTCTGCGGGAGCTGGAGAACGACGAAACCCTATTGGTGCAGTCGGGCAAACCGGTGGGCATCTTTCGAACCACGCCCCAGTCGCCGCGCGTCTTGATTGCAAACTCTAACCTGGTTCCGGCCTGGGCAACTTGGGAAAATTTCTGGGAGCTAGAACGGCTTGGCTTAATGATGTACGGTCAGATGACCGCCGGGAGCTGGATTTATATTGGTACCCAAGGGATTCTGCAGGGTACCTATGAAACGCTTGCTGAGTTAGCGGCGCAGCACTTTGATGGAACGCTGAAAGGGCGGCTGGTTTTGACTGCAGGTCTTGGGGGAATGGGCGGCGCGCAGCCATTAGCTGTCACTATGAATGAAGGGGTTGCAATCGTTGTTGAAGTAGATCCGGAGCGCATCGAGAGGCGTCTTCAGACGCGTTACTGTGATACGGCTGTGGACAGCATCGATGAGGCTGTGCGACTTGCCCGGATTGCTCAAGCTAAGGGGCAACCGCTCTCAATTGCGCTGCTGGGAAATGCGGCTGAAGTATATTCTGAGTTTGTCCGTCGGGGAGTTATCCCAGATGTCGTAACAGACCAAACCTCGGCCCATGATCCTCTGAATGGATACATTCCTGTGGGGCTTTCTCTTGAGCAAGCGGCAGACCTTCGCAGGGAAGATCCCGATCGGTATATATTAGCTGCCAAAGAATCAATGGCAGTGCACGTACAGGCTATGCTCGATCTCCAGAAAGCTGGTGCGGTGGTCTTTGATTACGGAAACAACATCCGTCAGCAGGCAAAAGAAATGGGCGTAGAGAATGCCTTTGATTTCCCGGGATTTGTGCCTGCTTATATTAGGCCACTCTTTTGTGAAGGTAAAGGTCCATTCCGCTGGGCGGCCTTGTCGGGAGATCCGGAAGACATTTTTGCAATCGATGAACGGATCTGTCAAGAATTTGCTTCCGACACTCGTTTAGTGCGCTGGATAAAGATGGCCCAACAGAAAGTGGCTTTTCAGGGTTTACCATCGCGGATCTGTTGGTTGGGCTATGGTGACCGTGCCAAGTTAGGTTTGATCATCAATAACATGGTGCGCACAGGAGAGCTGAAGGCGCCTATCGTGATTGGGCGCGATCACCTAGACGCCGGGTCTGTTGCCTCGCCTAACCGTGAAACAGAGGGAATGCGTGATGGCAGTGATGCGGTAGCTGATTGGCCTCTCTTAAACGCCTTAGTGAACGCCTGCGCTGGCGCCAGCTGGGTATCCATTCATCATGGCGGCGGTGTAGGTATCGGTTATTCCATACATGCTGGCATGGTGGTGGTAGCAGATGGTACAGACGAATCAGCTGCTCGGCTGGAAAGGGTTTTGACCACAGATCCTGGAACAGGAGTTATGCGCCACGTGGATGCCGGTTATGAGATTGCGATTCGTACTGCGCGGGAAAAAGGAATTAAGATTCCCATGTTAGGGAAGGAGGACTGAGAATGAGACAATTAGTACAGTGTGTACCTAATATCAGCGAAGGCCGGCGGCCTGAAGTAGTCGAAGCGGTGGTCGATAAGGTACGTCAAACTGAGGGAGTACACCTACTGGATTACTCGTCAGACCGTGATCACAATCGCTCTGTGATCACGTTTGTCGGTGACCTAGAAAGCGTTATGGAGGCCTGTGTTGCACTCTCTCGTGAAGCAGTCAAACATATTGATATGAATCAACACAGTGGAGAACATCCACGCATCGGAGCAGTAGATGTGATTCCTCTTATTCCTATTCAGAATATAACTCTGCAGGAGTGCGCACAAGCAGCAGCTCAGCTCGGGCATAGACTGTGGGAAGAACTTGAACTGCCTGTCTATCTCTACGGTGCGGCTGCTCGTAAGCCGGAAAGGTCCGATATAAGCAATATCCGCCGCGGTGAGTATGAAGGGCTGCGTATGACAGTGGTCCAGGCAGAACGACTCCCTGACATCGGCGGCCCCTATCTCCATCCGACTGCTGGCGCTGTCATCGTAGGAGCTCGTCTGGCGCTGATTGCGTTCAACGTAAACCTTGGTACTTCTGATAAGTCCATCGCTGATGCTATTGCTAAGTCTTTGCGTACCAGCAGCGGTTCATTTCAGCATGTTAAGGCCATGGGAGTAGCGTTAGAAAAGCGGGGACAGGTTCAGGTTTCCATGAATCTAGAAAACTACAAGAAAGCCCCTATTTACCGTGTGCTGGAAGCAATTCGCCGCGAGGCAGCCCGCTATGGCGTTCCGGTAGTGGGGAGTGAGTTGATTGGTTTGGTTCCTCAAGAAGCCCTCTTAGATGCCGCCCACTGGTATCTGCAGCTCGAAAACTTCAGCCCAAAACAGGTGCTGGAAAACCGCCTGCGTGATCTGTAGGAGGTCAGTTATGTCCAAAGTCAAGCCTAGGCTCCTCATTACAGGAGCTCAGATTGTATCACCACCAGGTTCTGCCCCAGTCTGCGGGAAGGATATGCAGAAGCTGCAGGTAATCACCGAAGGATGGATTGCTTGTTCTGACGGGAAGATCGAAGGCTTTGGTTCGATGGACGATCTGTCAGGGCAGGTGGAGGTCGACAGCAGCACTCAGGTTCTGGATGCAGCTGGAAAAGTAGTTGCTCCCGGTCTTGTCGATCCTCATACTCATCTTGTATTTGGCGGAAGCCGCGAGGATGAATTTTATCTGCGCGCACAGGGTGCTGAATATATGGAAATTATGGCCCGCGGTGGAGGAATCCTTAGTACAGTCCGGGCAACTCGCGATGCTTCTTTGGAAGAGCTGGTGAATACCGGTCTGCAGCGTCTAGATTGGATGCTCAGTCAAGGCGTCACCATTGTGGAGTGCAAGAGTGGTTACGGCCTCGATCTGGAGACGGAAATTAAACAGCTGCGTGCAGTGCAGATTTTAAATGACAAGCATCCCATTGAGCTGGTTCCAACATTCATGGGAGCCCACGCTTTTCCACCTGAATATGCTGGGAGAGAAGATGACTTTGTTAACCTGATCATTGATGAAATGCTGCCTGCAGTAGCAGAAGAGGGTTTAGCCGAATATTGCGATGTTTTCTGTGAGACCGGTGTGTTTTCTCTCGAGCAGACTCGACGGATTATGGTCAGAGCACAGGAGCTGGGCTTTAAGCTTCGTCTGCATGCTGATGAAATGACAGCGCTGGGCGGAGCCGAGCTGGCAGGAGAGCTGGGAGCTTCATCTGCTGACCACTTGCTGCAGGTAACCGATGCAGGCATACAAGCACTTAAAGCTGGAAAGGTAATACCTGTTCTGCTGCCTGCCACGGCCTTCACACTGAAGAAGTCCTATGCCCCTGCACGAAAGCTCTTAAACCAAGGTCTGCCTCTGGCTTTGGCCACAGATTTCAACCCGGGGTCTTCGCCTGTGCCCAGCATGCTTTTTGTTATTTCACTCGCATGCCTTTACATGGGACTGACACCAGAAGAAGCCCTGAATGCCGCCACGATCAACGCCGCTGCAAGTTTGGGCCGGGCAGACAGAGTGGGGAGTTTGGCCGTAGGTAAACAAGCTGACCTAGTGATATTTGATGTGGATTATTACAGCAAGATCCCTTATTTTATTGGGGCAAACGTGGTTGAAACAGTGATCAAGGAGGGCAAAATCGTTTACAAAAAACCGCGGTTCAAAGGGGGATGTGAATGCTCTTAGATTTAACTCTGCGAGAGTTTTTAAATGAGCTGGCCTCGGACAGTGCTGTTCCAGGGGGAGGAAGCGCTTCGGCTCTAGCAGGTGCTGCAGCGGGAGCTTTGATTCAGATGGTAGCTCGGATCAGCACCCGTAAGTCACCAGATGCCCATCTTGTTGAAGTACAGAAGCAGGCTGCCGTCTTCACCCAGAAACTGAGCGAACTTATTCAGCGCGATTCGGATGCTTTTAGCGGGGTTATGACTGCATTCAAACTGCCCAAAAATACCCCCGAAGAAAAGGAACGCCGTGTTCAGGCATTACAGGAGGCCTATCGAACTGCGGCCGCGGTTCCCCTGGAGGTTATGCAGACAGCCTTAGATCTGCTGCAGCTGGCTCGAGATGTTGCGGAACATGGTAATCCTAATGCCGTGTCAGATGCCTGTGTTGCTGCGCAGCTCAGTTGGGCCGCCGTGCAGGGAGCGGCTTATAACGTCGAAATCAATCTGCCATACATCAAAGATGAAGAGTTTGTCAAAACGGCCAAGGAGCAGATGAAAGAGCTGCTCTATGCTGCTGATCAAGGCAAAGTTGGCGTGGAACAATGTATGTGCAAGCACACACAGCCCCGTTGACATCGCCGGAAGGGCTGTGGTATCATTCAGATAAATGTAAATAGGTCGCGAGCGTTGACGGATTCAGTAGTTGGCCATGGTTACAATCCCAGAGAGCAGGCTGGGTGGTGCGAAGCCTGCAGTACATGGTTCGACGAATTACACTCCTGAGCTCCAGCAGGAAACTGCTGCGGGATGCCATCCGATATCATGGCAAGAGGCGCTTCGGCGCGAATTAAGGTGGTACCACGGGTTCTCTCGTCCTTAAGTTGGCGAGAGAACTTTTTTGTATAGTCGTTTGGAGGTGTTTGTAGTGAGCAACGTATATGATATTCTGCAAGAACGCGGTTTTATTGAGCAAAGCACGTATCCTGAAGAGCTGCGTGAACTCTTAGGTAAGGAATCGGTTACCTTTTACATCGGGTTTGACGCGACAGCAAGTAGCTTGACCTTAGGGCATCTGATTCCCATCATGGCTATGAAGCACATGCACATGGCCGGACACAAGCCAATTGTGCTCTTAGGTGGGGCTACGACTATGGTTGGTGACCCATCTGGCAAAACCGACATGCGCCGCATGATGACACAGGAAGAAATTGAGGCGAACGCGGAAGCCTTTAAGGCGCAGTTCTCCCGCTTCCTCGATTTGGATGACGGTGATGTCAAAGTTGTGAACAACCTTGAGTGGTTCAAAGACATGAGCTTCCTGGAGTTTGTGCGGAACATTGGGCGCCACTTTTCTGTCAACCGCATGTTAGCTGCAGAGTGCTACAAGTCTCGTTTGGAGACAGGTTTAACATTCCTCGAGTTCAGCTACATGCTGATGCAGTCCTATGACTTCCTCGAGCTCTACCGCCGGTATAACTGCCGCCTGCAGATGGGGGGCAACGACCAGTGGTCAAACATTCTAGGAGGCTATGAGCTGGTACGGCGGGAAGAAAATGCCTCAGTCTACGCCCTTACTGTCAAGCTTCTTACCACAAGCACAGGCAAAAAGATGGGCAAGACAGAAGCTGGGACGGTATGGCTTGATCCAGAACGCACATCGCCTTATGATTTCTACCAGTACCTGCGCAATGTCGATGACCAAGATGTAGAAAACTGCTTAGCACTGCTGACCTTCCTACCCATGGAAGAAGTGCGGCGATTAGGCAGTCTTAAGGATGCGGAAATCAATAAGGCTAAGGAAATCCTGGCTTATGAGGTAACTAAGCTGGTACACGGTGAAGAAGAAGCCAAGAAGGCTCAGGCTGCCGCGAGAGCACTCTTTGGAGGTGCCGGTTCAAGTGAGCACATGCCGTCTACAGCGTTTCCTGAGTCTGATTTTGTTGAAGGAATTGACATTCTCACCGTTTTGACAAAAACTGGCTTGGCTTCGTCTCGCAGTGAAGGCCGCCGTCTGATTCAACAGGGCGGAGTTCACGTTGCTGATGAGCGGGTCGAAGACGTGGACCGAGTCGTCACTATAGCCGACTTCAGCGATGGTGAGCTCATCATACGCAAAGGAAAGAAGACTTTCCACAAGATCGTTCTAGAATAACCTTCGTTCGAAGCGCCGGAGAGAGTTCTCCGGCGCTTTTTTCTTGACATTGGGACCATTTAAGGTGAAAATAGTTTTGTTACCTAATTATTCGACGGATGAACTAATTGAGGTGAATTTATGCATCGTCCATCTGAACTTGCGCTTAATCTAATTGAAGCTCTAGAAAGTCTACGACGAAGCAGCTGGCCGCATGACTTAGATGCAGAACTGCCCGTTACACCCAGTGAGATGCATCTCTTGTTGTATCTGTATCACCGCTGCGATCCAGAAAAGGATGGAATGCAGCCATCTGAGCTGGGTGAGCTGCTCCATCTCGCTCGACCGACAGTATCTTCCTTAGTAAATTCTCTCGAAGTAAAAGGCTTCGTAGAACGCCGAAACAGCATCAGCGATCGGCGGGCTGTGCTGGTGTGTTTGACAGAAAAAGGCATTCGTCTAATTGCCCAGGCACACGGCGAAATGGAAAGGCACGTTGGCCGACTGGTAGAGTTTCTTGGTGTAGACGACACGCAGGAGCTGATTCGTTTGATCCGGCGGGTCCAACAATTTCGTGAGATGGGGAAAGGTACATGTGGAAACTAGCGCGCTTTGTTAAACCTTATAGGCTGTATGTTGTACTTGTAATTGGATCCGTCTTTGCCCAAGCTTTAGCGGAATTAATGCTTCCAAACTTAATGTCTCAGATTGTGGACCAAGGTATCGCATTGGGAAACCTACCGCTCATTTGGCGAGTAGGTGGACTGATGCTGATTGTGGCTTTAGTGAGCACCATCTTAGCAGTCGGGAGCAGTTATCTCGAGTCAAAGGTTTCTGCGGCTATCGGGCGAGATGTGCGTCGGGCAGTCTTTGCCAAGGCTGAGACGTTTTCGCTGAAAGAGTTCAATTCACTGGGCACGGCTTCGCTCATAACTCGTACCACAAATGATGTGCACCAGATTCAGCATGTTTTCTTGACCTTCACTCGGATGGTTGTGAGGGCGCCGCTGATGGCGATTGGTGGTGTAATTATGGTGATAGGCAAGAGCCCTCGCCTAGCAGGAATGCTTTTGGCGCTGCTCCCGGTCTTGGCAGTGGTAATCGCCGTCGTGGCCCGCAGTGTGATGCCGCAGTTCCGCAAGATTCAGCAGAAGGTTGACCGGCTTAATCAAGTTGTACGCGAACAGCTGATGGGAGTACGGGTAATTCGCGCATTCAATCGCGTCGATTTCGAACAGGAACGCTTTGAAACCGCAAATAGCGATCTTTCTCAAACGACTCTCAGAGTGAGCCGCATCATGGCTGTATTGATGCCGCTCTTAAGCCTGATTCTCAACTTGACTGCTGTGGGAATTATGTGGTTTGGAAGCCGCCGTATTGACTTAGGTGAAATGGCAGTTGGTGATATGATGGCATTCATTCAGTATGCGATGCACATCATGATGTCCCTTGTCATGCTTTCGATGATCTTCGTAATGCTGCCGCGTGCGGCCGCTTCATCTGATCGGATAAATGAAGTTCTGGAGACCGAACCCTCTATAGTTGATCCTGTGAATCCCACTTTGCCTGACAAATCCGAAGGTAGGGTCGCTTTTCATAATGTTTCATTTGCTTATCCTGGTGCTGAAGCACCAGTTTTGAGAGATATCAGTTTCACGGCAAAACCGGGTGAGGTGACAGCCATTATCGGCGGAACCGGGTCTGGCAAGAGCACACTCCTTAACTTGATTCCTCGATTTTATGATGTCAATGAAGGCAGAATAACAATTGATGGGATCGATGTGCGCCATATGTCACAGAGTGTGCTGCGAGAGAGAATAGGATATGTGCCCCAGAGAGCCCAGCTCTTTTCGGGGTCGATAGCTTCGAATATCCGCATGGGGAAGCTGGATGCCGATCATAATCAGGTGCGCACTGCAGCCGAAGCGGCTCAGGCTCTAGATTTCATTCTTGAAAAAGAAACAGGCTTTGATTTTCCGATCAGTCAAGGAGGGACTAACGTTTCGGGAGGTCAAAAGCAGCGGCTGTCAATCGCTCGTGCCTTGGTTCGTGAGCCAGACATCTATCTTCTAGATGACTGTTTCTCCGCCCTGGATTACCGGACTGACGCTAAGCTCAGGGCTGCTTTCCGCAGAATCGCTAAAGATAAAACAGTGATTTTGGTAGCCCAGCGGGTCAATACGATCCTCGATGCTGACCAGATTCTGGTTCTAGATGGTGGACGCATCGTAAGCCGCGGTAAGCATGAAGAACTGCTGCGGAGCTGTCCGGTTTATCGAGAAATTGCAGCGTCACAGCTGAGGGAGGAGGAGCTAGCATGAGACATGGAGGACCAAGGGGCAGAGCCGGTGCTTTTGAACGCGCCAAAGATTTCCGCGGAACAGTACGGCGCCTGCTTCAGTATTTAAAGCCGCACCGGTTGAGTCTGCTTTTTGTGGCCACCGCCGCCCTGCTGAGCACGCTGTTCAGTATTTTCTCACCGCGCATCATGGGGCGTGCAACGACTCTACTGTTTGACGGTGCGCTGGCCAAAATGCAGAACATCCCGGGAGCGGTGATTGATTTTGAAGCCCTCGGAAGAACACTCATTACCTTAGCTGTGTTGTATATCGCAAGTGCCTTGTTCACTTATATCCAGCAGTATATTATGGCGGGAGTGACGCAGCGAACAGTCTACGACCTGCGTGAAGCCATCAATCACAAACTAGCAAAACTCCCTCTCCGCTATTACGATTCTAACCCACACGGTGACCTGCTGAGCAGAGTGACTAATGACGTTGATATGGTAAGCCAGACACTGCAGCAGGGCCTCACTCAACTGGTGACTTCTGCAGTCACTTTAATCGGGGTTATTATCATGATGCTGCGCATCAGTCCGCTGCTTACACTGATCACTATGTTGATGCTGCCCTTAAGTGCAGCAATCAGCGCAGTCGTGGTGTCACGTTCGCAGGGTTATTTTGCCGGTCAGCAGCGCTGGTTAGGTGAATTAAATGGCCATGTGGAGGAGATGTACACAGGGCATACAGTCGTCAAGGCCTATGATTTGGAAGAGAAGGCACTCGCGGAGTTTGACGAGAAAAACGCGGAACTCTACGAACATGGCTGGCGTGCGCAGTTTATATCAGGGGTTATGATGCCGCTCATAGGCTTTGTAGGGAATCTAGGATATGTGGCGATCAGTGTGGTCGGAGGAATCTTCGCTTTACGCGGTCAGATCACAGTCGGAGACATCCAGGCCTTCATGCAGTATTCGCGCCAGTTCACGATGCCCATTACACAGGCTGCAAATATTCTCAACATGCTTCAAGGTGCTGTTGCTGCTGCCGAAAGGGTTTTTGAGCTCCTTGATGCAGAAGAAGAACCAAAAGATACGGCTGACAGCATCCGCGTGGAAACCCCGAAGGGCCGGGTGGAGCTGAAGAACGTGAACTTCGGCTACGAGCCTGGAAAACCAGTCTTGAAAGATGTAAACCTAAGGGTAGAGCCTGGTCAAACTATTGCGATCGTAGGACCTACAGGAGCAGGGAAAACGACATTGGTAAATCTGCTAATGCGTTTCTACGATGTAGACAGTGGTGAGATTACGATCGATGGTGTTAACATTATGCAGATGAGACGGGAAGATCTCCGGGCATGCTTTGGCATGGTGCTCCAGGATACATGGTTGTTCCACGGGACTATTCGAGAGAATATCGCTTACGGAAGACCTGGGGCAAGCGAAGAAAATATTGTGGCTGCAGCCAAGGCAGCTCACGCCGACCACTTCATCCGTACTCTGCCGGAAGGATATGATACAATCTTAAGTGAGGATGCAGCCAACATCTCGCAGGGGCAGCGTCAACTGCTCACAATTGCCCGGGCTATCTTGGCTGATCCTGCCATCTTAATTCTCGATGAGGCCACAAGCTCTGTGGACACCCGCACAGAACTGCTCATTCAGAAGGCGATGGCGCGGCTGATGAAAGGGCGTACAAGTTTTGTGATCGCCCACCGCCTATCTACCATTCAGGGTGCCGACTGCATTCTAGTGGTGCGAGATGGGCAAATTGTGGAGCAGGGCACCCATGCTGAGCTCCTGGAGGCAGACGGTTTTTATGCTGAGTTGTACTACAGTCAATTTGCAGGCGAAGCCCATTCCCGTGTAGGATGAGTTTTTCTGCCGCCAGAAATAAACTCGACAATTTTGGCAAAAACCAGTTGATTGTGGGGCGGAACAACAGGAACATTGTGTGTACCCTCATCTAACCAGAAGCATTCTTTCTTGCGAGAAGAGATTTTGTTGAAGATAATCTCTGCGCTTTCGGGACGAACAGTCCTGTCATCGCGTGTCTGGATGATGAGTGCTGGTGCAGTAATGTGGGGCAGAACAGCTTTAGTTTGGACGGTGAGAGTATGCAGCTCAGCAGTAGCACTTAGGGGAAACCTATGATAGTGCAGCAGATACTGCTGCACTTCGGGTGGATGGTTGCCCTTTTCTGCATCACGATAGGGAATGAAGTATTTTGCAAAGCGCGCTAATCTGATAAGCCGGTTAGCAGGTATCAGGGCAGCCGCGATTGTGACTACTCCCTTTACCCGATTGCGAGCAGCCATCTGCAGCGCTAACAGGCCTCCCATAGAATGGCCGATTACAACAACACTACTGCACTGTCGTTTCAGGTAATTTAGACCCTGCTGAGCTCCTTCAATCCAGTCCTCGCATTTGACAGACTGTAAGTCTTCAGGAGTTGTGCCGTGACCGGGTAGGAGGGGTGCATAGACTGTATAGCCGGCTTGGTGAAGCGCTTCTCCCAGGGGACGCACTTCGGCCGGCGTACTTGTGAAGCCGTGCAGCAAAAGACATCCAGTTCTGTCGCCCGGAAGTAAGAACGGGGCTTTAAGGTTTGTCATTGCAATCAATCCTTCACTGCGTTGGTAACATAATACTAACATTCGCAACACAAAGATGCAACTAATATTTATTCCTCAGGAATAGTAGGAGGAAGTTTTTGATATGAAAGAACGAGTTGTTATTGGAATGTCCGGTGGGGTAGACTCATCCGTTGCCGCACTACTTTTGAAGGAAGCAGGCTACGATGTGATCGGTGTCTTCATGAAAAACTGGGATGACACCGACGAAATGGGCGTCTGCACTGCAGAACTTGACTATGATGATGTGCGGCGTGTCTGCGACCAGATCGGAATTCCTTACTATACTGTTAACTTTGAAAAGGAATACTGGGACAAGGTCTTCGTCTATTTCCTCGAAGAATATAAACGGGGCCGTACCCCCAATCCTGATGTGATGTGCAATAAAGAAATAAAGTTCAAGGCCTTTCTGGAGCGAGCAATGCAGCTTGAGGCCGATTATCTCGCCACAGGGCATTATGCTCAAATTGGCAGAGAAAATGGTGGGTTTACTCTGCTGCGCGGTGCTGATCAGGGTAAGGATCAGACTTATTTTCTGTACACCCTTGGGCAAGATCAGCTTTCGAAGACACTGTTTCCGATCGGGCATCTCACAAAGCGAGAAGTTAGAAAGATCGCCCAAGATGCAGGGTTGGCTACTGCAAACAAGAAGGATAGTACAGGTATCTGCTTTATTGGCGAGAAAGATTTCAAGGAGTTTCTCAGTAAATATCTGCCGGCTCAGCCTGGGGAGATCCGTTCCATCGACGGTGAATTAAAAGGTTATCACGACGGTTTGATGTATCATACTTTAGGTCAGCGTAAAGGTTTGGGCATTGGTGGGCCAGGTGAACCGTGGTTTGTGGTTGGTAAGGACCTAAATACAAACACCTTGATTGTCGCACAAGGCGGCGATCACCCAGCGCTCTACTCAGAGGGTCTCGAAGCCACAGAAGTCAGCTGGGTGGCAGGCGAACCGCCGGCGGCGCGCTTTACATGCACTGCGAAGTTCCGCTACCGCCAGCCTGATCAAGAAGTAACAGTCAATCTGACCGAAACTGGCTGCCGTGTTGAATTTCATCAGCCGCAGAGAGCTATCACGCCAGGTCAGGCAGTGGTGTTTTATGATGGCGAAAAATGCCTTGGAGGTGGAACCATCGACAAGGTAATCCAGGAGTGACGGTCATGCACGTGGGATGCCTAGTAATTGAGTTTCATATACCAGCAGCGGCATCACTGAAAGAGAAGCGCCGCATCGTGAAGAGCAACATTCATAGGGCAAAACAGCGCTTTAATGCCTCTATAGTAGAGTTATCTGATTACCAAGAACTCTGGCGCCGCGCTGCCCTGGCTGCAGCAGTGTGTGGCGACGATACAGTTCAGATTGAAGGCCAGCTCCGCGCCCTCTTAAACTTTCTAGAATCGGATCCCCGCTGGGAAGCCATTCAAGTGGATTTCAGTTGGCGATAAAGGATTTCGCGCAAAAATTAAGAACTTATACGCTGGAGTAAAAGTTATCTGCACAGATGGTAAGGGCAGTAGGGTAGACATACAGTGCACTGTCATATATCCTTAATTTGAGACCCATTATCAATGTTGCAGAAAAACAAAGAACACAGTAAGGAGGCTGACTGGTGAGAGGAACTTTTGCTGCCAGATTGGAGAGTATTCTCAGACGAGATTCGACAATGAGGAACTTGCCTGCTCCACGCCTTGTGGAGCAGGCAGTGCTGAGGGGAGAAGGGCAAATATCGGCCACAGGTGCACTGTCCGTAGAAACGGGCAAATACACAGGCCGCTCACCGAAGGACAAATTTATAGTCAAGGACGAGCTAACGGTAGATACAATCCATTGGGGCAGTGTCAACGTGCCAATATCAGAAGAAGTGTTTGCCAAGTTGTACGAACGCGTGCTGGAATACTTGGAACAACGAGATCGTCTCTTTGTGTTCCAGGGATTTGTAGGCGCAGACCCTACCTACAGGATGCCGCTGCAGGTCGTGAATGAGTACGCATGGCAGAATTTGTTTGCCCGGCAGTTATTTATTCGTCCTACACAGGATGAGCTCAAAGATCACAAACCTGAGTTTACCGTGATTGCCGTGCCAGGACTTAAAGTGGATCCTGAAGAAGCTGGAACTAATTCTGAGGCCTTCATTGTCGTTTCGTTTACAGAGAGAGTCGTTCTCATTGGTGGAACAGCTTACGCTGGCGAAATGAAGAAATCTATCTTCTCTGTAATGAACTACCTCCTTCCTCAAAAAGGTGTTCTGTCCATGCACTGTTCCGCAAATATGGGTGCGAATGGTGATACAGCCCTTTTCTTTGGCCTATCTGGAACAGGCAAGACTACCCTTTCGACTGATCCAGAGCGTCGGTTGATTGGCGATGACGAACACGGCTGGTCTGATGACGGGATCTTCAACCTAGAAGGGGGATGCTACGCAAAGTGCATCAACCTTTCTCAGGAGAATGAGCCCCAGATTTGGGACGCTATTCGCTTCGGTGCCGTTATGGAGAACGTTGTGCTTGACCCCGAAACGAGAGTACCTGACTACGATGATGGTTCCCGTACAGAGAACACTCGGGTGGCTTACCCACTAGAGCATATTTCGGGTAGAGAACCAAGCAGTCGGGGCGGCCATCCAAAGGCGATTGTATTTCTCACGGCGGACGCATTTGGCGTATTGCCACCTGTCAGCGTCTTAAATGATCAGCAGATCATGTATCATTTCTTGTCTGGTTATACCAGCAAACTAGCAGGCACTGAGAGAGGCATTCAGGAACCCGAAGCAACGTTTTCTGCATGCTTTGGCGAACCGTTCTTGCCGCTGCATCCGGAGAAGTACGCGGAAATGCTCAAGGACCTGGTTAACCGTCATGGTGCCAAGGTTTATCTAGTCAATACCGGCTGGTCTGGAGGCCCGTACGGCATTGGCGAGCGTATTTCGCTGCCATATACCCGGGCAATAATAAAGGCAGCGCTTGATGGTTCTCTTGCTGATGTGGAATACCGGATCGACCCAGTGTTTGGACTGCGTGTACCCACCACATGCCCAGGTGTGCCATCTAAGATCTTAGATCCACGCAACACTTGGGAAGATAAAGAGGCCTATGACCGCAAAGCACGTGAACTGGCGGAAGCCTTCCACAAGAACTTCGCACGCTACAGCAATGTAAGTGACGAAGTGAAAGCAGGAGGTCCTCCGGTTCAGAGTTAAGGAAGGACTCTATGTTTAAAGTCATTGTTGACGCAGATGCATGCCCCCGCAGCTGCCTCAGGATTCTCAAGAGTCTCCAGGGCAGCTGGGGGTACCATCTCCTTACTATTTCGTCGGTAGACCATCAAATTGAGAGTGATCACCACATTATGGTGGGAAAGGGGAAAGATAATACTGATCTTGCCGTGATAAACAATACCCGCCGTGGCGATATTGTAGTGACGCAGGATTGGGGCTTGGCAGCTCTAGTTTTAGGAAAGGGCGCCTTTGCTGTTTCCCCGACGGGACGTAGATTTACCGAGGCCAATATCGACTTTCTTTTGGAAGAGCGATCAATAAAGGCGAAATTTAGGCGAGCAGGAGGGCGCACTAAAGGCCCTTCTGCTCGAACTGCAAGAGATGATCAGCGCTTTGAAAGAACCTTTCTCGCGCTTTTGGCTGAGGTGCGAAATAGTAGAAAGTAGGAGATTTACCACGATGAGATTAGACCCATGTATTTTAGTTATCTTTGGCGCAACAGGTGATCTAACCCACCGCAAGCTTTACCCGGCACTGTACAATCTCTGGCTCGAGAAGCTTCTGCCGGAAAGGTTTGCCGTTGTCTCAATTGGACGACGCGACAAGACAGACGAAGAGGTAAGACAAGATATTGTCCGTTCCATTCAGCAGTTTTCGCGGACAGGCCAGCCTGCGGCTAATGAGTTGAATGATTTCTTAGCTATGTTCAGCTATTACCGACTAGACTTTAACGATGCGGCAGGCTACGGACCCCTCAGAGCGTATCTTGAGGAGAAGGACCGGGTCTACGGAACACAGGGTAATAGAGTGTATTTCCTGGCTGTGGCACCTGAGTATTTCAGCCCAATTGCTAAAGAACTGCATGATCAGGGCATGGCTGAGCAGAACGGCAGCTGGCAGCGAGTAGTCATTGAAAAGCCGTTTGGGCAGAATCTGCCTACTGCAATTCAGCTCAATAACGATGTGCGCGCCACTTTTGGAGAAAAGAATATTTATCGGATCGATCACTATCTGGGAAAAGAAATGGCTCAGAATATTATGATCATCCGGTTTGCCAATACACTTTTCGAACCACTGTGGAATAACAGATATATAGACCATGTCCAGCTGAGTCTTACAGAGACCGTAGGCGTTGAAGGAAGAGGGCCTTACTATGAGCAGGCCGGCGCTCTCCGTGATATGGTTCAGAACCACATGCTGCAGCTGCTGTCTTTAATCGCGATGGAACCGCCTGTTACCTTGGACACCGAATCCATTCGTGACGAGAAGGTCAAAGTGCTCCGCTCATTAAAAGTAAAGCCGGAAGATGTTGTGCGCGGTCAATATGGCCGCAGCGCGTCGGGAGATATTAAAGCCTACCGCGAAGAAGACCGTGTGTCACCTGAATCTCAGGTAGAAACGTTTGTAGCCTTAAAGGCCACTATTGATAACTTCAGGTGGGCGGGAGTACCATTTTATCTGCGAACTGGCAAGCGCCTGCCTCGCAAGTATTCGGAGATTGTTATTCAGTTTAAGAAGCTTCCTGGCGTGCTGTACTTTAAGGATAATGACCTGGATCCCAATATTCTAGTGATTCGGGTTCATCCTGATGAAGGCGTATATCTGCAGTTCAATGCCAAGCAACTAGGGACCAGCAGTTTTATTGTCCCTGTATCGATGGATTTCTGCCACAACTGTGCAGACGGTCTTAATTCACCTGAAGCATATGAACGCCTGCTCTATGATGTGATGCGGGGTGATTCTACCCTGTTTACTCGTTGGGATGAGGTTGAACACTCGTGGCGCTTCGTAGACCAAATAGCCAAATGGTGGCGGGAGCAGCCAGAGATTCCAATCTATCCAAGCGGCTCGTGGGGGCCGAAGGAAAGTGATGAGCTCCTTGCAAAAGATGGCCGCCGCTGGCTGTATTTTGTGAGAAATGAGGGAACGAGATGAGAATTTGGGATATTTCAATGCCGATTCACCCAGAAATGCCTGTCTGGAAAGGCAGAGACGCTAAGCGTCCTCGACTGATTATCACCCGCGATTATGATGAAGAGGGACAGGGAGGCCGGGAAACGCGCCTAGACATGGATGCCCACACGGGTACCCATATCGATGCCCCTCTGCACTTTGTATATGGCGGAAAGACAATTGACCAAATTCCCATTGAACAGCTCATTCGGAAAGTCAAAGTAATTGATCTTTCCAATATTGAAGATGTTATTTTACCAGAACACTTAGGGGATCACGGAATTTCCCGTGGCGATTTTGTTCTGCTGAAAACACTGAATTCTATCGAACCCATTTTGGAAAAAGATTTTGTCTATATTTCAGGCCCAGCTGCTCAAGCCTTAGTCGATTTGGGTGTAGCTGGGGTGGGTATTGATGCATTAGGCGTGGAGCGTGATCAACCAGACCATGCGACTCATATGGCACTTTTATCCGCAGGGATAATAGTGATTGAAGGATTGAGATTGGGTCATGTGCCAGCTGGTGAATATTTGATGATCGCAGCTCCGCTTAAAGTACTCGGTGTTGAGGCAGCGCCCGCGCGGGTAATCCTGACTGATCTTAAGGACCCCGAAGTGGATTATTAAACACCGAGAGGAAGATGTTATGTCTGAGCACAGATTTGCAGTGCTTGTAGACGGAGAGAATATATCGCCGCGTTATTTGGCTGCGATTATGGCCGAAATTAACCGGTCCGGAGAGATTATTGTCTGCCGCGTTTATGGGGATTGGACAGATTCGCATATGAGCGGCTGGAAGGAGCTGCTGCGCAGCTTCCCAATTCGCCCTATTCAGCAGTTTCGTTATGGGCAGAATGCCACTGATGGGGCGCTGATCATGGATGCCATTGAATTGGTATCTACCAACCGTACTCCGGTTAACGCCTTTTGTATCGTGTCGAGTGACAGCGACTATTATAGTTTAGCATTGCGGCTCCGAGAACATGGCATGTATGTTATGGGTATCGGACGGCAGGGAACTAAGAGCATATTAGTTCGTTCATGCAATCGCTTTGTTTATTTAGAAAATCTAGCTGTAAGCAGCACCAGTAAAGGGGGCAGCCGGGTCAAACAAGACTCGCCAGGGGATGTGCCGGTGGAAGAGATCGTCATGGCTGGTTATGAGGCATCTGACGAAGACGGCGATGGCTGGCTGCTGTTAGCCCATCTAGGTCAGGGAATTCGGCGGGAATATCCAGATTTTGATCCCAGGAGCTACAACTATACAAATCTCTTAGATATTCTGCGCTCTTATCCGGACTTATTCGAAATTCGCAGTAATGAAAAGACCCCGCCTGTGTATTGGATGCGACCGATCTGCAGCAACCGCGAGCAGCGCCGCAAAACGGGAGTCATTAAGCGTTTCGTTTCCAACTATGGATTTATTCGCGCCGACGATGGCGATTATTTCTTTACTAGGGCAAATCTATCTGCCGAGCAGCGGCGGGTGCAGTTGAAGCCCGGTATGAAGGTTAGTTTCGTAGAGATCAAGGCACCCGATCCCCAGGGAGAAACAACAGCTGATCGGAATGGACGGGCTCGGGATGTAGAAGTTATCGGTTGAAGGGGGATCAATCTGTGGAAAGACATCAGCCTAAGTCGGCACTGCGGGAATGGATTGAGGTTTTTATTAAGGCAGGTATACTTGCATTCTTAATCATAACATTCATTGCTCAAAGCTACATTGTAGATGGAATCAGCATGCTTCCAACTTTAGAGCATGGCCAGCGCCTGATTGTCGAGAAGGTATCGTATCGCTTTAGGGATCCGCTACCTGGAGAAATTGTCGTCCTAAACGTTCCTAACGCACAGTACATCAAGCGGGTTATCGCGGTAGGTGGAGATATCATCGAGGCACGGGGCGGCCAAGTATTTGTTAATGGTTCTCCTGTCGATGAACCATATGTTTCTGCAGAGACCTATCCTAATTTCGGTCCTTTTGTAGTTCCCGAAGGCCACCTCTGGGTTATGGGAGATAACCGCCCTTACAGCAATGACAGCCGGGGAACGGTAGGTTTCTTGGAAGAGTCGCAAGTGGTAGGCAGAGCCGTATTCCGCTATTGGCCCCTTACTAAAATCGGACTGATTGACTGATAACGGTGGTTGAGGAGAATCTGTTGTGATCTATACCTTGACGATGAATCCGGCCGTAGACCGGACGGTGACCGTCTCCGGGTTTGAGTTGGGCGCCACCAATAGGGTGCAGGATGTAAAGGTGGAAGGTCGAGGAAAGGGCATCAATGTCTCACTTGCCCTAAAGGAGTTTGGTTTAGAATCGCTTGTCATCGCTCCAGTGGGAGGAGCAGGGGGGACTTTGATTCGTGACACCCTCGTGAAGGCGGGCATTAAACACAACCTCTATGATCTGCGTGATAGACCAACACGCACAAACCTTAAAATCTATGATGCCCGGACCAAGCTTACTACAGAAGTAAATGAACCGGGCCCTTATCTGACCGATTCTGACTGTCAGGCCATCAGCAGTATGGTCCTAAATGCCCTGCAACCCGGTGACGTTCTGGTCTGTGCTGGCAGTCTGCCACCTGGTGTTCCTGATGATTTTTATGGAACCCTTATTCGCTTCGCAAAGGACAAAGGTGTATTCTGTGTTTTAGATTCTTCAGCAGAACCTTTTCGTAGAGGCTTAGCTGCTGGCCCACACATGATTAAGCCCAATAAGGCGGAAGCTGAAGTTTGGTTTGACCGGCCATTGAATACAAGAGCGGCTTTGCTCGACTGTTTGGATGCTTTTGTGAACTCAGGTGTGTCTTCAGCTATTATCTCCCTTGGGAAAGATGGAGCGGTCTTTAGACGAGTGGACGAAAAGCCAGTTTGGGCGACTGCTTCACAGTGTGAGGTGCAGAGTACTGTAGGATGTGGAGATGTTATGCTGGCCGCCAGTCTTGCTGCATGGGCCCAGGGGTGGTCTCTGCCGGAATTAGCCCGTTTTGCCACCGCTGCAGCCACGGCAGCTGCTGAACAGGCCGGTACGGCTGTTCCTGCTCGCGCAGCGGTATTAGATGCGCTCGAGCGCATCGCTGTGGAGACCGGGCTAGAGGAGTGAATCAATGGAGTATATTTTGCTGTGTGATGCCTCCCAGCCAGAGTCCGCAGCTGACTTATGCCGCCGATATGGCTTGGGAGTAGAAATGCAGGCGTTTGCCAATCCTGATTACGAAGAGAACAGTCCAGATGCAGTTCTCCGACATAATGAGATGTATGCGGACATTATGCCGCGAGCACTCCACGGGCCGTTTGCTGATCTGAGCATGGGCAGCTCTGATCGTCTGATTCGGCAGGTGACCTATGAGCGTTTTGTCTATGCCCATGAGCGGGCTGTACAGCTCGGAGCCGACCATATAGTTCTGCATCACGGATATGTTCCGGGAACCAATACCCCAGGAGGATGGCTTAGGCGTAGTGTAGAGCTGTGGGAGCAGTTTTTTCAAGAGGTAGATGTACAGGCAAATATTTACCTGGAGAATCTCTTGGAAGACGATCCCGAACTGCTAATTGATGTCGTCCGCACCATCGATCGAGATTCTTTGGGAATCTGCCTGGATATAGGACATGCCCACTGCAACTCCAAACTGCCGGTTGTTGACTGGATTGTGCGCGCCGGTGATTTGATAGGATATGTTCATCTCCACGATAACCACGGCCGAAACGATGAACATTTGAGTCTAGGTGCAGGCTCGCTGCCTCTAGATGAAGTATGCAGCGCTCTGGAGCAGTACTGCCCAGATGCCATTTGGGCTCTAGAAGTGGGGCCCGATAACGCAGCCGATTCTGTTTTTTGGCTGGACAATCGTGGGTACCTCAGAGCAATGCGCCAGAAGCAGGTATAGAAAGGCTGTGACGGAAAACTCTATACTTGATAATGGTCACTCAAACCCGGTGTAAACTGGGTTTGAGTTTTTTTATGACATTCGTCACTATTTCCCACCACTAGGGTTCGTTATAATATCGATAAGTTCGGATATTTGGAGGTGGGCACATGATAGCCAGCTTTCAGAATGTAGTTAAGCGCTATGGAAACGTACTAGCCCTTGATAATGTAGATTTTCCGATTTATGAGGGCGAGGTCCTTGGGCTCTTAGGTCCAAACGGAGCAGGCAAGACCACTGCAATTAGGGCATTGGCTGGTTTGATCAGCATCGATGGGGGTGAAATAACTCTCTTTGGAGAACGGCAAGATGTAAATAAGCTTCACTTAAAGCAGAATCTTGGCCTAGTCACCCAAGAGGTTACCGTTTTTGGAGAACTAACGGCCGCGGAAAATTTGCGTTTCTTTGGTGGCTTGTATGGCCTGCGCGGGCGCTTTCTTGAGGAGAGAGTGGCACACGCCCTCGAGTTTGTGGGCCTAACAGAGCATGCTGAGGGGTATCCCAGAAAGTTCTCTGGAGGGATGGCGCGACGTCTGAATATTGCATGCGCCCTCGTGCATGAGCCCAAGTTTATCATCATGGATGAACCGACGGTGGGAATCGATCCTCAATCGCGGAAGCACATTCTCGATTCAGTGAAGCGGCTAGCAGAGGAGGGGACCACAATTCTGTACACCTCGCACTACATGGAGGAGGTCCAAGCCATTGCTTCACGGATAGTGATTATGGATCAAGGGCATATCATCGCTGATGGAACTTTGGAGGACCTAGTTCGCAGAATTCACCATGAAGAAATTGTCCGTGTGACGGTGCATTCTCCAGCGCCTGAACTCAGCGCAGCCCTTAGAGACGTACAGGGAGTAAAGCAGGTTACAAATGTGGGGGCGGAGTATACCATCGTTTCGCAGCCGCAAGCGAATAATCTGGATCGAATCTTGGCATTAGCTCAACAGTACGGCGGTGTGGTTGCCGTTTCCGCCGAGGGAACTACTCTGGAGGACGTATTCTTGACCTTGACAGGGAAGAGTCTGCGCGATGACGAGGAGGGACGTTCATGAGCAAAGCTCAGTTAAGCTTAGGGTTTCGTCATTATCTGCGCCGGATTACCCGCGAGCCTTTAGGGCCTGTTATTTACGTCGTCACACCTGTATCAGTAATCTGGGTGTTAACCAGAGTCTTGGCAGCTATTAGTGATGGCTCGTTCATGGTTCAGGGGTACAATATGCTCGCCACCCAACTGTCTACGCACATGATGATTCTCTTTCAACTGAATGGTGGCCTGGTACTTTTACACTATCTTGATCATGATTTCCTGCAGGCAATGAAGTGGCGGCTGAAATCTGCACCCTTTCCTACCCATATGCTGGTATTTGCCGCAGTAGGGGCCAGCACGGTTTTTAGTTTTTTGCAAGGACTCTTGGTTGTGGCAATCACCGCTGCGTTTCTCAAGGCTTATTGGGGTAATCTCTTGGTCACGTGTTTGGTTATTCTCATGGTCTCCCTCACCTCACAGCTCTTGATAATGACCATCTTCTTATTGGTTCGTTCAACCAGCATTACAGAGACTCTATCATGGGTAATCTCTTTGGCGATGGTAATTATGGGTGGTGGGTTGTTTCCGATGCCCCCAAGTGCGTTTTTCAATTTTATGGGACGCTACGGCACGCCCTACGCTTTAGCCCGAACTGCCATTAAAGCCGCTGGTATGTTTGAACCTTCGACAGTAAATCTCTGGATCAGCCTTGTTGGGTTAGCTGTCTCTATCGCAGTCCTTGCCGCCTTTGTGGTGGTCTTAGGAAGGAGGAAGTTGGCATGACGATTTTTCGGTATGCCCTTCTGCGAAGTTTGCGACGCAAGTGGACCTTGGTGGTACTCTGGATTGCTCCCAGTTGCCTGATGCTTCTTAGTCCTTTATGGGAAGGGGGATCCTTAGTTGGGTTTTCCCTATACAGTATGGTGATCCTTCTAGCCGCTTTCATGCTGGTTCAGCCGATTATGGAGGACCGGGTAAATGGTACTGCAGTCCGAATCTTTGCTGCTCCTATCACTACTCGTAATTATCTGTTTCAAAACCTTATGGCAGCCCTTGTTCTTTTGATCGTTCAGATTGTTGTAGTTCTGGGTTCAAGGCTTATCTGGCAGGGTTGGGATTGGCCCATGGCGGGGAAAGCGCTGTTAGGTTACACTGTTTTCGCTGGAACTGCCTTAGCTTTATGCTTGGCTTGGCATTCACTTTTTCGCAGCAAAGCACTATCAGATGCTGGTTTCAGTCTTTTATTGAGCGTGATGGCGCTCTTTGGGGGTGTGTTCGTCCCGATTACCGTGCTGCAGGGAATTATGCAGAACGTTGCGATGATGATGCCTCCCTATTGGTTAGCGAATGCACTGCTGAGTTTGGATCAAAGCAGCGGCCGTACCTATTGGTTGTCTCTGGGTATAATGATTCTTTTTGCAGCCGTTTTTCTTACCTTTGGGAGCAAGCGGAGGCTGGAGTAGGTGACACGATGGAAGGACTTCATGTAGATTGGATGGTAACTGCCTATCGATGGATTGGCCTGGGGGCGCTCATCACTGCGTGGATAACCAGTGAAACTGGCCCAACCGGGCTATTCCTCGTTTTGGTCTTGGTTTTCTTAATACTCCTGCGCTGGCGGTTTCCAGCCTATGTGTGGACAACTCTCATTGACCAGGTGGCAATTTTGTGCTTTGTCCAGGTGTGGGAGGGCGCGGAAGGTATCTTGGCCCTCAGTTCATTTGAGGCAGCAGTCCTAGGCCAACCATACTGGGCTGCGCCTGGTCTTGTGGCTGTACTAATACTTGGGCCAAGATTTGCTGCAATTCTCCTAGTTGTTTTGGGCTCATTGGCGGGAATGTCGTTGTGGGCATGGAGAAGTCAACAGGCTGATGCTTTGACCGTCTTAGATCTCCAGCGGCAGCGGCAGTACGAGTTAGAAAGCCTCCAACGCGAACTACTGACCGCTAACGTACAAGTGGCACGAATGTCAGAGCTCTCGGAACGGAGCCGTATTGCCCGTGAAATTCACGACCAAGCGGGTCATGAAATTGTCGCCGCCTATATGTCGCTCCAAATCGTGTGGGACCTTCTACACGACGACCCGTCCACTGCGCAAGAGCTCTTTGGTGAGGCGCTAAAACGCTTGGATAAAGGAATTGCCAGAATGCGCGATACAGTGCACAATCTCGCTCCGCTTCAGAGCGTAGGAGTGGATGGCCTTCACCAATTATGCGAAGCTTTTCAGCTTTGTCCTGTGGAATTCAGCGTCTTCGGGGATCCTGCAAAGGTACCCGTTTATCTGTGGAGTATTCTCGAGGCTTGTCTGAAGGAGGCGTTGACGAACATTATGCGCCATGCCCATCCCACAAAGGTTCATGTCAGTTGTGACATAACCAATTATGTCGTGCGATTAAGTGTGCATAATGACGGTGTTGACAATGTTCACACTAACCCAGGAATGGGCTTGCGCAGTCTAAGACAGCGAGCTAAGGCCGTAGGGGGGAGTATTTCAACGGATACCCGTGAAGGGTTTCGTTTCGTTTAGTTTGTGTGCTGCCTCTTAGAGGAGAGAATGTAAAATGACCGTAATCATTGTAGACGACGATATCTTGATCTGCCGCAGCTTGAAGCTTGTTCTATCCAAGGAACCAGACATAGAAGTGATAGGCACAGCAGCTAACGGCTCGGAAGCGGTGCAGCTCTGCCAACGACAAGCACCGGACATTGTTCTAATGGACATTCGCATGCCGGAAATGGATGGTATTCAGGCAACCAGGTTGATAAAGCAGATAAACCCTGATACTAAAGTGGTGATGCTTACCACTTTCCATGACCGGCCCAACATCGCCATGGCCCTCAAAGCAGGTGCCGAAGGTTACTTATTGAAAACCGATAAGATTGCCAATATACCTAATCAACTGCGTATGCTGTATTCAGGCACAGCAGTGTTAGACAGCACGGTACTGAAAACCCTCACGACACCAGAGGTGCCAGCCTTAAAGACACTTACTCCCAGGGAACGAGACGTCCTAGATTTGGTAGCGCAGGGTTTGACCAATAAAGAAGTCGCGGCACACCTTTTTTTGAGTGAAGGTACAGTACGAAATTTGGTGTCGGTGATCATGGCGAAGTTAGACGCTAAAAACCGAACACATCTTAGTTTCATAGCCCGGGGCGAGCAGATGGATTGAGCTGCACACCAATCGATTACCCTAACAGAAGCAAACTAAGAGCCATGACTGCCATTCCTGCAATCAGACCGTAGATACCTACATGGTGGTGTTGCCCGTATTTTTCGGCAGTCGGCAGAAGTTCATCTAAGGAAATATAAACCATAATTCCGGCAACAACAGCAAATATAATCCCGAACATGGCATCGTTGAGAAAATTGCGCAGCAAGAAGTACCCTACTAAGGCTCCCACAGGCTCAGACAAGCCGGACAAGAATGAATAGCGAAAGGCTTTACGCTTACTGCCTGTTGCGTAGTAAATCGGGATAGAAACAGCGATTCCCTCCGGAATATTGTGGATTGCAATGGCAACGGTAATGCTGATTCCCAGGGCCGGATCCTGCAGCGCACCTACAAAGGTCGCTAAACCCTCCGGGAAGTTGTGGATCGCAATCGCAAGTGCAGAGAAAAGCCCCATCCGCATCAGTGTTGCTTCTTCATGAGCCTTTGCGGTTTCGCTTGTTGTGGCCATTTCATTTACATCCGGCATTTCGTGGGGGTTTTGAGCTTCAGGGACAAATCGGTCGATGAGGGCTATCAGGGCAATTCCGGCAAAAAAACCAATAGTGGTCACCCAATACCCCTTTGATGGTCCATAGACGAGTTCCAGTGATTCGCGCGCCTTTGGAAAGATCTCAATCATGGATACGTAAATCATCACGCCGGCAGAAAAACCCAAGGCTGCCGATAGAAAGGTTTTGTTGGTCCGTTTCGTATAAAAGGCCAATGCGCTGCCAATCCCTGTAGATAGACCGGCAAGGACTGTCAAGCCGAAGGCGAAAAGTACATTGCTTATATCCATCTAACCCCTCCTTTTAGTCGTATTTACTGTCTAAATTCTAACAGATTGCTCTGCTGTACACAAGGTAAGGCTTGTGGCATAATCCTTTTCATGATACAATGCGAAGCGTTTACTAAACTAGTAAATAAGTAGTCTACTAGAAGGAGAATTTGACACAATGAAGATTCCAACAAATTTGAAGCATAAACCCGTAATTGTGGTTGAGAACTACGAGAATGTCGATGGAAGACAGGCGTTTTCTTCGGATGCCAAAGGTCTTTCCTTAGGTTTGGCTCAGTGGAACGATCGGGGTAGAGTGGATATTTCGGCGAAAGTGTGGCGTCACACAGGTGAGAAATGGTCTCGCCAATCTGAAGAACTGCCGCTGCACCGCGTTCTCGATTTGGCGGTTCTGGTCATCCGTACTCTGCAGTATTTTCAAGATGCTTATCGCTATGAGAATCTCTATGATGAAGAAAATCCTTTAGTCGATCGGGTCGGTCTGCAGGGTGATGCGATGACCATTGAAGTATGCACTGAAAACGAAAAAATTGCTGAAGATCTGCAGCTTTTCCACGAAGCCTTGAGCAAAGATGGCGAACTGATTGGCGAGCGGTTGAGAGTCTTGGCTCGTATTCTAAAAGAAATGGGTTATTAGATAGACTGGGAGGGATTCCCCAACAGGCGGATAATTCTAAGGGAAGAAGAGATTACCAGCCGGTACTGGGCTTACGATGAGGAGTCAGAGGCGTGGATCCATATTTTTACACCGATTCCCGTACAGGGAAAATTTATGAAATAGGTGTTGTTTCAGAACTGGAAGCGGTTGCTATTGCTGATTGGGAATATGAACCGCCCTACACAATGTATAATTTGGGCGGTTCTCCTTTGGCAGTCTTGGAGTTCTTGACTGGTCCGTATTACAGCGTCAGAAGCGACGGTATATTAGTGGGTTTTTTCTGCTATGGAAGTGCGGCGCGAGTCAAGCATGAAAACAGCGAATACCTCTACCGCGATTCTACGTACCTAGATGTAGGATTAGGCCTTCGGCCCGACATGTGCGGACAGGGTTATGGCTTAGGCTTCTTAGAAGGTGGCCTTCGTTTTGCCCAGGATCGCATGGGAGCCGTTCGATTCAGATTGACGGCTGTCTCAGATAACGTCCGTGCCATTAAGGTCTATCGGCGCGCGAGATTTCGCGAGCTAGGGCGTTTTCAACGGCCGGGCCTGAAGCAAACCATGGAGTTCATCGTTATGGTTTATGATCCGCGGAGAAAAAGCGCTGCGCAGCAGCCAGTAGAGCAGAACGATTATTTTGAGATGGGTCATCGATAACCACTTCTAAGAGCTGTTCTAGAAGCTGGCCCACCTTGGGTCCAGGTCCCATGCCTAACTCCATCATAATGTCGTGCCCATTAACGGCTAAATCTTGGACCGTGAGAGCTGTTTCGGCGTCCAAGACCTCCTGCACTCGGCTGCGTAATTCGGTCAGAAACCTGACTGCTTGAACAGGGTTGACGTACATGGCAGAGATGTCTGCTTGCCGCAGAGCGATTAAATCGAATATATGAGCGCGGCCTACCTTAGCGATCATGTGCCGAATGGCCTTGTCAGTCATATGGGGGCCCATGGGGTACATGTGAAACCTAACAAGATGGCTCACCCGCTGTACAAGCTCGCTGCTAAACCGCAGCCGCCTCAAGATATGTTCTGTCATCTCGGCACCAAGTTGATCGTGGCCGTGAAAACGTACTCGGCCATTCTCTGCTTTTGTGGCTGGCTTACCGATATCATGGAGTAATGCAGCCCAACGCAGGTGGAGCTCTGGGGGAATGCGCTGGCAGGCCAAAATAGAATGACCCAGTACATCGTAGCTGTGTTGTTCTCCTTGGTTTACTCCGGCGCAGGCAGCCAGTTCAGGGATAACCTCCGCCAAGAGCCCGCTGGTGAAGAACAGCTCAAAAGCAGGAACTAGATGGTCTCCCAGCAGCAGCTTTGCCAATTCTTGCCCAATGCGCTCCGCACTGACTACCTTGATGAGCCGCGGAGTGATGCCCCGTGCTGTTTTTTTTGCCACTTTGAAGCCGAGGACGGCCTGGAATCGGATCAATCTCAGCATGCGCAGCGGGTCTTCTGAGAAACGTTCCTTTGGATCGCCAACGCACACCAGACGGCGAATCTTAAGGTGCAGCCGTCCCTTGAAAGGATCGACGAACTTCTCCGTGATAGGGTTATAGGCCATGGCATTCACAGTGAAATCGCGTCTTGCCAGATCGAGTATGATATCTTTCGTGAAAACCACCATGTCTGGCCTGCGTTTGTCACTGTATCTACCTTCCTGCCGCATAGTGGTTAGTTCTACAGGTTGACCCTCATACAGTACCGTGATCGTGCCAAACTCTTTACCCGTAGGAATTGTTTTGGGAAAAAGGGCTTCCACTTCATCAGGCAGAGCATCGGTTGTGATATCCCAGTCATGTGGCGTCAAACCTAAGAGAGCATCTCGCAGTGCGCCGCCAACAACATAAGCTTGAAATCCTGCCTCTGATAAGGTACGGCAAATCTCTATGATTGCACTTGGCAGTTTGACCCGCAATGCGCTCACTCCTTTGCTATCACCTGATTCGACCTTGATTGGGTTTTTCCTACATGGCGCAGGATTCTCGCAGGCTTTCGGGAATATTAGAGGATAATCGAAACAACACTCCGTTGGCTTTGCAAGGAGGAACAATAGATGTCAATTAAAGTTACACTTAAAGATGGATCAGTTATGGAATTTGCTCGCGGCACGACTGTTCGGGAAGTAGCGCGAGCGATAAGCCGCAGACTAGAAAAAGAGGCATTGATAGGTGAAGTAAATGGCGAACTGCGGGATCTTAGCTATCCCTTAAATGAAGATGCGGAGCTGCACATCCTTACCTTTGAAGACCCCGCAGGCCGGGATGCCTTCCGCCATACCAGTTCTCACATTTTGGCTCAAGCAGTTCTACGCCTTTTCCCTGATGCCAAGTTGGGTATCGGACCTTCTATCGAAACAGGATTCTATTATGATTTTGATGTTCCCCACCCATTTACTCCGGAAGACCTAGAGAAAATTGAGGCTGAGATGGCCAAGATTGTGGCGGAGGATTATCCAATCGAATCCTTCACACTGCCCCGCGAAGAGGCAGTAGCCTTGATGGAAGAGAGGGGAGAGCTATATAAAGTTGAACTCATCAATGACCTCCCCGAAGATGCAGTTATTTCATTCTACAAACAAGGCGAGTTTGTAGACCTCTGTACAGGACCCCATCTACCTTCCACTGGTAAGGTTAAGGCGTTTAAACTGCTCCAGGCTGCTGGAGCTTATTGGCGCGGCAGTGAGAAGAACAAAATGCTGCAGCGCATCTATGGGACTTCATTCCCGAAGAAAAGTCAGCTGGATGAATATCTTGCAGCGCTGGAAGAAGCGAAGAAGCGCGACCACAATAAATTGGGCCGTGAACTTGAGCTGTTTACAACGGTCGATTCCGTCGGACAGGGACTGCCTCTCCTGATGCCAAAAGGGGCTAAGGTTCTGCAGATTCTGCAGCGTTTTGTAGAAGATGAAGAGGAGCGCCGCGGTTACCAGATTACTAAGACTCCGCTGATGGCCAAGAAGGATCTCTATCAAATATCTGGTCATTGGGATCACTACCGCGATGGGATGTTCATTATCGGTGATGAGGACAAGGGGGAAGAGGTCTTTGCCATGAGACCTATGACCTGTCCCTTCCAGTTTATGATCTACAAGTCAAAGCTGCGCAGCTATCGTGAACTTCCCATAAGATACGCTGAAACCTCGACTCTGTTCAGAAACGAAGCATCTGGGGAGATGCATGGCCTGATTCGGGTTAGACAGTTTACTATTTCCGAAGGGCATATTATCTGCATGCCTGAACAGCTCGAAGAGGAGTTCCGCGGTGTTCTTGACCTTATCGACTATATGTTAGACACCTTAGGGCTGCGAGAAGACATTTGGTTTAGGTTCTCCAAGTGGGATCCGAATAACAAAGAGAAATACATCGATAATCCTGAAGCATGGGAGCACGCCCAAGCCAGCATGAAAGCGATCTTGGATCGCTTAGGGCTTGAGTACGAAGAGGCTGAAGGGGAAGCCGCTTTTTACGGCCCCAAGCTGGATATCCAGGCCCGCAATGTGCACGGCAAAGAAGACACCATAATCACAGTTCAGATCGACTTTGCGCTGCCTGAACGCTTCGACATGTCTTACGTGGACCGCGATGGTACTAAGAAGAGACCACTCATCATCCACCGTACTTCGATTGGATGTTATGAACGGACTCTAGCCATGCTGGTTGAAAAATATGCCGGTGCTCTGCCGACTTGGCTGGCACCAACCCAGGTTAGAATTCTTCCAATCAGTGATAACCAAATCGAATATGCCGATGAATTGGCAGCAAGGCTGCGTGCACAAGGATTTAGAGTAGAAACGGACAAGCGCAGTGAAAAAATCGGCTACAAGATTCGTGAAGGCCGCCTGGAGAGAATTCCTTATCTCCTCACTGTAGGTGACAAAGAGGTCGAATCGCAGACCGTGAGTGTGCGATGCCGTAAGGAAGGCGATTTAGGCGCCATGCAGATCGACGAGTTTGTTCAGAAACTTGCCCACGAAGTAGAGACAAGGGCGCGGTAGGAATGATAAAACTATCGTTCGGGCCACTGCATAAATCCAGCTTCGTCAGCCGTCCTAATCGATTTCTCCTCAACTGCGTTTTGGAAGGGGAAAAGGATACAGTGGAAGTTCATCTTGCTGATCCTGGTCGGCTGAAGGAGCTGCTTATTCCAGGCAACACAGTTTGGCTGCGGCACACCGACAACCCGCGGCGCCGCACGCAGTGGTCCGCCATTTTGACTCAGGATCCTGAAACTGAAAAACTTGTATCGCTGCAGTCAAGCTTGGTCAACACCTTGGTCGAAAGGGCGCTGCGTGAAAATGCTCTGGATGAACTGCAATTATGGCGTTTTGTCCGCAGAGAGTATCCATATGCTTCCTCCCGCTGGGATTTTCTTCTTGAAAACTCCAGCGGGAAGAAGCTTCTTCTCGAAGTAAAGAGTGTAACGCTGGTTAAGGACAACGTGGCGCTTTTTCCCGACGCCGTTACAGCGCGCGGCAGACGGCATGTCTTAGAACTAGCTGAGCTGCAGCAGTCTGGAGAGTTTGAAACAGCTGTATTGTTTGTTGTTCAACGATCAGATGCCAAGTCTTTCAGCCCCGATTGGGAAATTGACCCTGCTTTTTCTGAGGCGCTGGCTCAGGCTCAGGAGGCTGGTGTGCGAATCTTAACGCGGTCGTGTAACGTGACCTTAGATGAGATCTCTCTAGCCCAACCCCTGCCTGTCCGTGTGCATAAGGAGTGATTGCATGACACCGGATGTGTTTCGTCAGACCGAAATTGCTGTTATCTGGGATTTTGATAAGACACTCATTCCTGGATACATGCAGGAACCCCTTTTCAGACACTACCGGGTAGATGGGGATCAGTTTTGGCGGGAAGTACGTGCGCTTCCGAAATGCCTTAAGGAATGGGGTGCCGAGCTGGTTTCTGAAGACAGCATCTATCTGAATCATATTTTGACTTATGTGAGGGCAGGGATATTTCCCGGTTTGAATAACGCTCTTTTACGGCAATTAGGTAGTGAGCTTAAGTTCTTCCCGGGTTTGCCTGAGTTTTTCTCAGATGTAAAGGAACGCATCCAGAGTCATCCTCTCTACCAGAAGCATGAAATCCGTGTTGAACATTATGTGGTCAGCACTGGCTTAAGGCAGATGATTTTAGGGAGTTCAATTGCAAAATACGTTGATGGTGTCTGGGGCTGTGAGTTTGTCGAATACCTCCCTGGCCCCGGCTTTCTGAACGAAGCCGAGCACGCTCAGCAGACAGAGGATAGGGTTATACAGGATATCTCTTACGTATTAGACAATACGACTAAGACGAGGGCTATCTTTGAAATCAATAAAGGTGTGAATAAGTTCCCAGAGATCGATGTGAACAGTAACATACCTAAAGAAGATAGGCGTATTCCATTCCAGAACATGATATACATCGCCGATGGCCCCAGCGACGTTCCGGTGTTTTCGCTCATCAATCAAAATGGCGGCAGAACGTTTGCCGTTTATCAAAAGGGATCTTATGAAGGGTTCAAACAGGCGGAGATGCTGCAGCGTCAGGGCAGGGTTCAGGCCTTTGGAGAAGCAAATTACGAACCAGAAACCCACACTTACATGTGGATTATGCATGCCGTGGAGGATATTGCGGGCAACATAGTGAAAAGAAGAGAAGCTGCACTTCAAACAAAAGTGGGCAAACCGCCTCGTCATCTCGAGGATTAGGGGGTTGAAGTATGCACGCAGTCCTTGCAAAATGGGGTCTTCAAAGTGACAAGGCCGAGCTGCATCAAATAGCACCTCGGGCATGGCGTGTAGAAGCAGGATCCAGGGTCTACCTGTTGAAACGCCGCAGTGATCATTCTTCTGTCTGGGCAGAGTTCAATCTGCTGAAGTTCCTTAGTGAGCAGGGGCTGCCCGTTTTTCCACCCCTTCTCTGTGAGGACGAGGCACCGTGGGCTCGCAGAGAAGGTCAAATTTTCGTCCTGTATCCCTATATTGCCGGAACTTCGGGTGAAGAAGTCTGTCCTACAGATCTAGCTAAAGCACGGAATCTGGGACGGTTTTTGGCACGCCTCCACAGTGCTTTAGCACGGTATCCACATGCCGAAGAATTTCCCGACAAGAATGTGTACAATGAGGTTGCTTCTTGGGCATGGCCTTCTGTAAGGCGCGGCCTTAGGAACGAGCTGGCAGGCCGTCTTGAGGAAATTGGTAAGAAGCTCTCTCAATTTGCTGTTCTCTATGAGGGACTTCCAAGGCAGCTCATCCATCGCGATGCCCATCCGGCCAATGTTGTCTTTGAAAATGATGAAGTAGTAGGTATGGTGGATTTTGATATGGTGAGGACAGGCGTGCGGATTTTTGATATCTGCTACTGCTCGACGGCAGTCTTGTCGGATTGTTTTACACAGAGTCCGGCGCGGGAAGAGTGGGACATGTTCGTACAGGAGCTCTTGCGAGGTTACATAGAAGTTCAGCCCCTTACCAGATCCGAGGGCTATGCCTTTATGTACATGACTTACTTGATTCAGGTGCTGTTTGCTGCCTACTTCTTGGATATGGGTCAAGACCGTTTAGCAGAGCAGAATATTGCGATGCTGAAGTGGCTTTGTGATCGGCAAATAGTTATGGAGCCTTTAATAGATAGAGTTATTACCAGCAAGGAGGATGTGTAATGAGTAAAGCTGACATTGGCCTCATCGGGCTGGCTGTTATGGGTGAAAATCTAGCTCTAAATATGGCCGGGAAAGGCTTTACGGTAGCTGTTTATAACCGTACGACCGAAAAGATCGATAGGCTGCTCCAGGGAAGGGGACAGGGCCTGCCGGTGGTGGGAGCTTATTCTTTAGAGGAATTAGCAGCTTCCCTAAAAAGACCTCGTAAGATCATGTTGATGGTTAAGGCTGGTCAGCCGGTAGACAACATCCTCCAACAGCTTGTAGATGTATTGGAACCAGGCGATATTGTCATTGACGGCGGCAACTCTTACTACCGTGATACCATCCGCCGTGTTGAGTTTGCAAACAAGCGTGGTATTCACTTTGTGGGAGCGGGCGTTTCTGGAGGCGAAGAGGGAGCACTCCACGGGCCGAGCATCATGCCGGGAGGCAGCAGTGAAGCTTGGCCTGAGATTGCACCTATCCTGCAGACTATCGCTGCTCAGGTTGATGGTGATCCCTGCTGTCAGTGGATTGGACCGAACGGAGCTGGCCATTTTGTAAAGACCGTCCACAACGGTATTGAATATGCTGATATGCAGCTGATTGGTGAAGCCTATTTCTTGATGAAAAATGTCCTTGGGCTGACCAATAAGGAAATGCAGGCAGTCTTTAAAGAGTGGAATGAGGGAGAACTGGAGAGTTATTTGATTGAAATTACCGCTGAAATTCTGGGCAAGATCGATGAAGACACCGGCGAACCTCTGCTCGAATTGGTCAAGGATGCCGCCGGACAGAAAGGTACTGGAAAGTGGACCAGTCAAGAAGCCCTTGATTTGGGTGTCTCTGCTCCTACGATTGTAGAGGCAGTTATGGCCCGCATTATATCAGGGGCTGAGGAGCAGCGGGAGGCTGCTCAGGGCCTGTTCTTGACCACGACGAAACCCACCAAAAAGGTCGACCGCGATGAGTTCATCGCTGCGATTCGCAGTGCTTTGTTTGCTTCTAAGATATGTGCTTATGCGCAGGGGTTTGATATAATGCGCCAAGCGTCGAACGAGTACGGCTGGAATCTAAAGCTTGGTGAACTGGCTATGATTTGGCGGGGTGGGTGCATTATTCGGGCCCAATTCCTGCACCATATCAAGGAAGCCTATCATGACAACCCTGAGCTCTTAAATCTGCTGTTTGCTCCATATTTCAAGGAGGCGGTAGAGCAGGCCGAAGGTCAGTGGCGGACTGTTGTCAGCACAGCTGTAGAGTTTGGCCTCCCTGTTCCGGCTTTTTCTTCAGCTCTAGCATATTTTGACAGTCTCCGTACTGGTCAGCTTTGGACCAATCTTGTACAGGCTCAGCGTGATTACTTCGGCGCCCACACTTACCAGCGGATCGATCGTCCAGGTGCCTTTCATACTGAATGGCAGTCTCCTGGGGATAAGGTAAAAAGCGTTCCGGTGGAGTGGTAGAGAAAGGTTTTTTCTGCCCATTCGAGAACTAACTAGTGATGAGTTTTGAGGAGTTGATGCAGTGATGGATAGACCAGCTAATACAGAAGCTTCCAACTTCATTCGCAATATTATTGATGAAGATCTAGCATCTGGTAAGCATACAGAAATTGTGACGCGCTTTCCTCCAGAGCCCAATGGCTATCTGCATATTGGCCACGCAAAATCTATCTGCTTGAACTTCGGGTTGGCTCGGGATTATCAGGGCCGCTGTCATCTGCGGTTCGACGACACGAACCCCACCCGCGACTACGAGAAGTATATGGAAAGCATCATGGAAGATGTGAAGTGGCTCGGTTTTGACTGGGGAGAGCACCTCTATTATGCTTCTGACTATTTCGATCAGCTTTATGAGTTTGCTGTCAAGCTGATCAAGAAGGGTAAGGCTTATGTGTGCAGCCTCAGTCCTGAAGAGATTCGGGAGTATCGCGGAACTTTGACGGAACCAGGCCGGGAGAGCCCTTACCGCAATCGTTCCATCGAGGAGAACTTAGAACTATTTGAACGGATGCGCAATGGGGAGTTTGCTGATGGTGAGCACGTACTGCGGGCTAAGATTGACATGGCTTCGCCAAATGTGGTAATGCGTGATCCAACTCTGTACCGCATCCGCCACCTTAGTCATCCTCGCACAGGCGATAAGTGGTGCATTTACCCAATGTACGACTTTACTCACTGTCTGTCAGATGCCATAGAAGGGATTACCCACTCTATCTGTACTCTAGAATTTGAAAATAACCGTCCACTATACGAGTGGATTCTGGAAGAAGTTTTCGATGGACCACATCCGCAGCAGATTGAGTTTGCCCGTTTGAATCTGAGTTATACGGTAATGAGCAAACGCAAGCTAGGAAGACTGGTAGACGAGGGAGTCGTAAGAGGATGGGATGATCCGCGCATGCCTACCATCGCTGGCCTGCGCCGTCGGGGTTATACTCCTGAGGCCATCCGCGATTTCTGCGATCGCATCGGTGTAGCAAAGGCTAACAGCCTGGTGGACTATGCCCTTCTCGAACACTGCGTGCGTGAAGATCTGAATGCCAGAGCGGAACGTACTATGGCCGTTCTTAAACCTCTAAAGGTGGTCATCACCAACTATCCCGAGGGTCAGGTGGAATATGTGGAAGCAGCAAATCATCCACAAGATCCATCTATGGGTACACGGCAGATTCCCTTCACTAGGGAGATTTACATCGAGCGGGATGACTTTATGGAAGATCCTCCTAAGAAGTTTTACCGCCTAGCACCGGGCCGCGAAGTGCGCCTGCGGTTTGCTTATTTCATCACCTGCACTGATGTGATTAAGGATGAAGAGGGCAACATCGTTGAAGTGCACTGTACCTATGACCCAGAAACTAAGGGTGGCTCTGCTCCAGATGGACGCAAGGTGAGAGGGACAATACACTGGGTTTCGGCTGAGCATTCTATTCCGGCTGAGGTGCGTCTCTATGATCATCTCTTTACGGAAGAGAATCCCGATGAAGGTGACTTCATGGAATATATCAATCCCAATTCTCTGGAAATCATCACCGATGCTCGTGTTGAGCCCCGCATGAAGTCGGTCAAGCCATTGGAACGTTTCCAGTTTGAGCGTGTAGGCTACTTCTGTGTAGACCCAGATACAACCGAAGACCGGTTAGTCTTTAACCGGACCGTGGCCCTTAGAGACAGCTGGGCGAAAATCCAGAAAAAACTATAAAGAATAAGGGGACCGAATTTCGGTCCCCTTTGTCATATCCTTACTGCATAACGCTCATGATTTCTTCCACGAGAGAAACTGCTTCTAGAGTGTCAACTTCTCTTTCCAGAATTTCCTCAGGCGTGAGTTCCGTCTGCCAATAAACGCGGTTAGTTCCGGCATTATTGCTAATGACTGCACCTTCCAGCGACAGACCAGCAAAAACTCCCCGACTGATAGAATAACTGTAAATTGACGCTTCCAGCTCAATGTCTGTAGCTGCCTCTGCAGAGCGTCCTACCGGTCCTGCCGCCACAGACAGACTTCCTCCCAGCGTGACAGTTCCATCTCTTAGATTATTCAGACCCCGCTCGTTTGTAATGACCAGAACAAGACTGGTTGACTGAATACCTACTTGGAATCCGTAAGAAAGCCCCTTGATATCAATGAAGTATGGACCATACCACGAATTGGTTGCTGGATCTCTTCGCAGAAGCAGACCTTCACCATATCTGCCTCCTAAGCCCAATCCGACACGGAGAACTTCCGGGAAAATCGCAACTCCGTATGCGTTGTTTAGGAGATGTTTGAGGGGCGCGTTATCCGGCTGCTCTGCCACTTCGCGCAATACCAGCGCGGCATCATGGATCAAGGAATGGGGAGACTTGGCGGAGACTCCGGTTGTAAGAGCAAGAACAACGGCCAGTGTGAGGCCTATTACTTTCATGTGAATCCCTCCCTGTGAATATACATGGGATATGTTTCGCAAGAGGAGGAGTGTTTATGCCCCGTCCTTTTTTCTTGGTGATAACCCGGCGTTATTTGTGGACTGCTCTGATCTTGCTTTGCTTCTTGATCGTCTTTGCCATATACGGCTCATTTCCTCTAGCTATTTATACACTCAATGCCCTGCCTACTAAAATAGTGTATGACGTTATGCTTGATCCAGGCCATGGTGGAATAGACCCAGGCGGCATCGGCCGTGATGACATCTACGAGAAGGAGTTCACTCTTGACATTGCTCTCAGGATGCGGGACATCCTTAAAGATGCGGGATTAAGAGTGGGGATGACCCGCGAAACAGACCGCGATGTAAGCCATATAGCCAAAGAAGGCACCCGCCACCGCCGCGATCTCTTGGGGAGGTTCTCATTAATGAACCAAGCCCAAGTTGGAATGAGCATTCACACTAACGCGACTCGCTCTAAGGCAGAGCGGGGTGCCATCGTGTTCTACATGCAAAACTCCTATATCGACAAGCTCTATGCTCAAATTGCGTTCGACGAACTAGAACGAGTTCAAGAAATGAACCATTCAGCACCAGTACCCCGCAACAACCTCTTTCTCTTGAAAGCTAGGCCTCCGGTTATACTAGTAGAGATTGGCTTCATCACCAATGAAGAAGACCTTCAGAAGCTCCTCGACGAAGGTTTTCGGCAAAACGTGGCTGAGGCACTCAGTACGGCTATCCTGAAGTTCATCATGCAGCAGCCTATAGAACAGAGCGAAACCTAAAGGGCTGCGACTATGGCGGCAACTACCGCGTTGAGTTCAGGGATAACCTGCGCGAGATATGCATTGAAATCATCGGGAGCCGTATCGTCTGCCTGATCAGACATGGCGCGTAAGATTACAAAGGGTACTTGGTTTAAAAGCGCGGCATGTGCAATTGCACTGCCTTCCATTTCTACACACATTGCCTCAGGGAAGTCTTGCAGGATTCTATGCTTTTGTTCACTTCCGGCCACGAAGACATCCCCAGAAACAATTAGTCCTTGATGGACTCGTTCGGCGCCCAACACAGTTTGGCCCTGATCATAGGCTATTTCGACCAGTTTTGGATCAGCGGTAAACTTGCTGGTCTGCATCCGTGGGATGACACCCTTGGCATACCCAAAGAAGACCGCATCAAAATCGTGGTGCAGTGCAGCGGTGGATATTACTAAATCACCTATTTTTACATCAGAACTGATAGCACCAGCAACGCCGCTGTTAATTAAAGCTCTAATAGGGTAATGATCAATCAAATACTGAGTGCAGAGGGCAGCATTGACTTTGCCGATTCCGCAGCGCGCAGCGATCACGGGCTTTCCCTTGAGCTTCCCTATGTAGAGTGGAAAATCCATCGTGCCAGGCTTGATCTCTTTAACGTCTTCCATTTTTTCCACTAAACCAGTGACTTCTTCATCCATCGCACCGATAATGGCCGTATACTGCATATAATCACCTCATTCGCCTTTATTATAACCTAATGGTTGGCAGTGGGGGAAGGTAAATCCAGAAACATTGTCGTAATCTATGGCGTAGCCTAAATGCGAGGTTAGACAGAAAGGAGTTAAGATAGTGGATAGACTTGTACTGGACCATACTTATGTTCAAGATTTTGTAAACGAACAAGAACTTGCTAACTTGGCGCCTGAGATTAGACTGGCACACGAGCGGCTGCACCATGGTACTGGGGCAGGCAGTGATTTTCTAGGTTGGATCGATCTGCCTGTAAACTACGATCGCGAAGAATTTAAGCGCATTAAAGAAGCAGCGTCTAGGATTCAGGAAGACTCCGAAGTGTTTGTTGTGATCGGTATCGGTGGTTCATACCTAGGTGCGCGGGCGGCCATCGAGGCTCTGGGCCATTCTTTTTATAATCTACTGGACCACGACAAGCGCAAGACCCCTCAGATCCTCTATGCTGGAACCAACATCAGCGGCAGATATCTCCATGATCTGCTGGAACTAATTGGTGACCGTGATTTCTCAGTGAATGTGATCTCTAAGTCGGGCACCACTACTGAGCCGGCGATCGCCTTTCGTGTATTCCGCGAACTGCTCGAAAAACGCTATGGCAGAGAAGGTGCGCGGAAGAGGATTTATGCTACGACCGATAAAGCGAAGGGTGCTCTCTTGACTTTGGCACAGGAAGAAGGCTATGAGCGGTTTGTCATTCCCGATGACGTGGGCGGCCGTTACTCGGTTTTGACTGCAGTCGGACTTCTGCCCATAGCTGTGGCTGGCATTGATATCGACGAGCTGATGAAGGGTGCAGCAGCAGCGCGCGACTGGTATTCCACTCCAGATCTGGCAGTGAATGATGCGTACCGCTATGCGGCCCTGCGCAATGCTCTCCACCGCAAGGGTAAGGCAATCGAGATCTTGGTCAATTATGAACCTGCGCTTCAGTATTTTGCGGAATGGTGGAAGCAGCTCTTCGGTGAGAGTGAAGGTAAGGACCAGAAGGGTATTTTCCCTGCTAGCGTTAACTTCAGCACTGACCTTCACTCGATGGGGCAGTTCATCCAAGATGGAATGCGTAACTTGTTTGAAACAGTTATTTGGGTTGACCGTTCGCCCTTTGACGTCATGATCCAATCTGATGAGGAAAATCTGGATGGCCTGAATTACTTGGCCGGTTCTGGACTAAATGAGGTGAATTATCAGGCGTTTCAAGGAACCCTCTTGGCTCATAATGATGGGGGCGTACCCAATATGGTAGTGCGGGTACCAGAACTTACCCCGTATTACTTCGGTGCGCTGCTTTACTTCTTTGAAAAAGCATGCGGCGTGAGCGGATATCTTTCTGGAGTCAATCCCTTCGACCAGCCTGGCGTAGAAGCTTATAAGAAAAACATGTTCGCCCTGCTGGGCAAACCTGGTTTTGAGGAGATGCAGGCAGAGCTCTTGCGGAGGCTGGGGAGGGAAAGCGACAGATGAGTAAACCGACGCTGTACCCTCTCACCTTTGCACCAATTTATAAGGAAAAAATCTGGGGTGGGCGTAAATTGGCTCAGCTGTTTGATCGTGATCTGCCTGAAGGCCAGATCGGCGAAAGCTGGGATGTAGCAGCCCATCCTAACGGAATGAGCGTTGTCGACCAGGGCGAGCTGAAAGGGCGTACCCTACAGGAACTGGTAGAGATGTACGGCAGTGAACTTGGCGTGGTAGGGAAGAAGTTTCCTCTGCTCCTCAAATTTATCGATGCAGCTGATGATCTCTCCGTTCAAGTTCATCCTGATGACGCTTATGCCGCTGCTCATGAAGGCGATGAACTAGGTAAGACTGAGATGTGGTATATAGTGCACAGTGAACCTGGTGGAAGGATTATCTGGGGTGTCAAAGAGGGAGTTACCCGCGACCAGTTTGCCCAAGCTCTCCAAGCAGGCGGTCAAGCTGTGCTCGACTGTCTAAATCAGGTGGAGGTCAAACCTGGTGATATCTTTCCTATTTCAGCCGGGCTTATTCATGCTCTAGGCAAGGGCGTAGTCGTGGCAGAGATTCAGCAGAACTCGGATACAACATACCGTGTCTATGACTGGGATAGGGTCGATGAAACAGGGAAGGGTAGGGAACTGCACATCGATAAAGCACTCGATGTTACCGATTTTTCTCCCGAAGCTCGCTCCTTTGATTACCAATATGAGCGCTGTGCTCAATACTTTCAGATGGAAGTGCTTGAAGGCCCTGAAGAAGAATCGTTTGAGCACGACGGCCGCTTCCATCTGCTCACTCCCGTTACGGCACCTGCTGTGGTTAAGTGGGATGGCGGCGAACTAGAACTGCGTAAGGGGCAGGCATGCTTGATTCCTGCAAGTCTGAAGCTCTACTCTGTTTCTAGTTCAGGAGTTGTCCTCCTTAATTATCTTCCTTAGAAAGTGGGTAAAGCCGTTGGATTGGCGTTGGCTCATAATGCTGATTCCAGCAGCGGTCTTTTCAGCCCAGCTCTTCCGCCAGCCCCTTAATGTGGGGCAGGCGGTGGGGCTTGGGCTTTTAGGGCTGCTGGTTTTGATCGGAATAATTCATCATTCTGCGCGTGGGCACCGGGGAGAACGCTGCAGCTCTGCTATGCTATTTTGGTCAGCTGTTTCTGCCGGTGCTGGCGCTCTTGCAACTTACATATTAGGAAACTACACTTCCCTTGGCGCTGTAGCCGCCTCTGGTTTGGTTGGTCTAGCCGCTGCGCAGCTTCTTTCCCAAAAAGATCTCGACCTGCCGGCCTATGCTGGAGTATTTGTCGGGATGAGTTCCGCTACCGTACTGCCCAGTTTCATAATGGTAGGGACCGCTGGTCTCTTGACCGGGTTCTTATACCGCTTTGTGGATGGGGTATTCGATGGCGTTGGAGGCCGTTTAGGCACTATGGCAGCAGTGTCTGTCCTTGTGACGCTGCTGTTCGCGGGCGGGGGGTGGAGCTAATGTTGACCTTAAGCATGGCAAGTGCTGTCGTGGCTGGTCTCGCTGGATTTGCGGGCCGAAAGTATCTGCACTTGACCAGCGTGCAGGTGTCTGCCATCATCGCACTCCTTTCAGGACTAGTGCTTCCTCGTGCATTTGAGGACGGAGCTTTTCTAGCAGCTGTCTGCACTTGTGTTTCCTATGCTGTTATGTCGTCAGAAGAAGTGATCCATACTCCGATGCAGATGGTTCTGGTCAGCTGCCTCTGCGCAGGTATTGCCTATCTAGGACGCAGCTGCCTAGTGGGTATAGGGGGGCGGCTGGGCAGTTTTGCAGCTTTGGCCGTGTTTGCTTTTGTAGGACTGCATTTTTCCATCGGGAGAATGTCATCTTCGTAAAAAAAATAGGGCGAAGTACCAGTTCTTAGGAGGAAACAGCGCAGATTTGCAGAAATAGTTGTTTGAAACTTTAATTTTTTGTTTGTGTGCAAACGTTTGAATTGAGGGTAGGAGGGATAGTCAGAAACAAAAGGGTCTTGTATGTAAAAAAATACAACAAATACTTGGAGGTGTCTGATTTAATGAAACGTCTGTCAGGATTAGTCGTTGTGTTGGCTGTGCTGTTGGCTGCTGCATCGGCTCTTGCTTCTGTTCCAGGAGAACTCTTGATTTGGATTGACTCAGAACGTTTCCCTGTAATGCAGGAAGTAGGAGCGCAGTTTGAAGAAGAGTACGGTATTCCTGTTCGAGTACAGGAAATGCCCTTTGGTGACATTCGCGATAATTTAGGCGTTGTAGCTCCTACGGGCGAAGGGCCTGATATTATTATTGGTGCTCATGACTGGCTCGGACAGCTGGTTACAGACGGCTTGTTGATGGAAATCGACATTGCTGATGAATCGCTCTTCCTCGAATCGGCATTGGACGCATTCACTTGGGAAGGCAAACGCTATGCTATCCCTTACGCAATTGAAGCGATTGGCTTATTCTACAACAAGGATTTAGTCGGCGATACCCCTCCTGACAGCTTTGAAGAGCTGATCGCTATTGGTGAGAAGCTCAAAGAAGAAGGCAAATATGCCTTGGTTATGCCTCAACCTGACCCCTATCATACTTATCCCTTCTTCAGCGCCTTGGGTGGCTACGTTTTCGCCGAGGATGAGAATGGTGTCCTTAATCCCCTTGATGTAGGACTAGCTAATGAAGGCGCTGTCAAAGGCTTCAAACTCTTTGAAAGACTCCTTGACGAAGGTATCATGGCTCGAGCCACTGCTTACGATACCATGATGAGTTTGTTCCAGAATGGCGACGCTGCATTCATGATCACTGGGCCTTGGGCTTTTGGTGATGTGCGTTCAGCTGGCGTTAATTATGGTTTCACCAGAGTACCATCCATCGAAGGACAGTACGGCAGACCATTTGTGGGCGCGCAGGGCTTCATGCTGAGTGCTTTCACCGAGAACGAAGTTCTTGCTAGTATTTTCTTAAATGAGTTTATTGCTACTAAAGACACCATGCTGGCCATTTATGAGCAGGATCCTCGCCCAACCGCGTTCCTGCCAGCCGCTGAGATCATCAATCAAGATCCAGATATGCGCGGTGTAATGGAAGCAGCAGAGTATGGAGTACCTATGCCTGCGATTCCTGCAATGAATGCGGTCTGGACAGCTTGGAGTGATGCTCTTGAGCTCGTAATCAATGGGCAGTCCACTCCAGAAGCAGCCATTAAAGACGCAGTAGAGCAAATTGTTGCAACAATTAAGGAAAGCATGTAGACTGGAACTAAGTTCAGCTGCCATAGGCTATGTGGCCTATGGCAGCTTCTAAAGCATGGAATGGAAGTGATTGCCAATGCGGGGTCTGTCAGTTAAGCGCTTGTTTTATGGGCTCGGTTTAGGAATCATGAATGTGGCGGTTATTTGGTGCGCTATTTATCTATGGGGTGCGCAGAGCTATGGCCTATTGGCTCTGCTTTTATTAGGTGCTTTGGCGCTTAATGCACTGTTTATTCTGCCTGGAGGTTACCCATACCGCTATTTGGCGCCAGCTGCTGTATTTATGACTTTGCTTGTGATTTACCCCATTGTCTACACTGTCTATGTTGCCCTGACAAACTACGGTACAGGCAATATTCTCACTAAAGAACAGGTTGTCAATCAGTTTGAGAATCGCTACGTACTAGACCCGGATGCAGGTAACTATGCCTTTCGTGTTTTCGAGAATGCTCAATCAGATCGCATTTTCTTGTTTACAGCACCGGATGGGAGGCTGCTGCTCGGCCGCGCAGGAGTTTTGAAGGACGTAACCGGCCAAGATGAGGCCGACGTAATTCCTGCAGGCTATCGCGAGCTGGAGAGACGTGACGTTATACGGCTGAGTACTGAGCTTTCGTCGTTAACTTTTGAATATGGCGAAGAGTACCAACTGCGTATGCGCAGTGCAAGCGCGTTTGCCCTTTACACTAAGCAGTACTCATATGATTCAGAAAAAGACGAGCTGGTTGATTTGATATCTGGAGTTGTTTATAGGCCGGTGAACGGGGCGTTTCAGGCTCCTGATGGAACTCGGCTTACACCGGGATTCCGCATAGTCGTCGGACTGCGCAATTTCCAGCGGTTATTTGGCAATCCTCAGATCACAGGTCCTTTCCTGCGGGTATTTTTGTGGACCATTACTTGGGCTTTGTTGAGTGTGGGCACTACGTTTGCTGTTGGGCTATTCTTGGCCTTACTCTTAAACGATCCATATCTGCGATTCCGCAGGCTTTATAGATCGCTTCTGATTCTGCCTTATGCGGTACCTGCATTTATTTCTGCGCTGATCTGGCAGGGGTTGTACCATACCGAGTTTGGTGTAATCAACCGTGCTTTGCAGCTGCTGTTTGATGTACGAGTTCCATGGCTGCAGGACCCGTTCTATGCCAAGGTAGCCTTGGTTATTCTCAACCTTTGGCTGGGCTTCCCGTATATGATGATTGTCTGTTTGGGAGCGCTTCAGAGCATAAATAACGAAATGTACGAAGCGGCTCTGGTTGATGGGGCCACGACGTGGCAGCAGTTCCGCTATGTGACTATGCCCCTTTTGATGGTAAGCGTCGCGCCGCTCTTGGTATCGTCCTTCTCGTTCAACTTCAACAACTTCTCGGTGATTTATCTACTCACTAGAGGAAGGCCGCCCATTCCTGGTGCACAGACACCGGCAGGGCATACAGACATTCTAATTTCTTACACCTACCGTTTGGCCTTTGAAAGCGGCCGCGGCGTTGATTACGGCTTAGCTTCTGCTGTAACGTTAATCATCTTCTTGATTACCGGCACCATCACGTTTATCAATTTCCGGTTTACCGGGGCATTAGAGGATGTGAGAGAGAATGTATAGACGGCACACTCTACTTTCGGGGCTTTGGCGCCATTTGGTGCTGCTGTGTTTTGTGGTCTTTGCACTGTTTCCACTTTTGTGGGTGCTGTCTGCATCCTTTAACCCGTCCAATACTCTCGTGGGACAGAGGCTGATTCCGACTTCACCAAGTTTGGATAATTATCGGGAGCTGTTTACCAGCCAGCAGCATCCTGTCGCTCTTTGGATCCGCAACTCGGTAGTGATCTCTGTGATCACATCTGCTTTAGTTGTGGCCATGACAGCACTGGCTGCGTACGCATTTTCGCGTTTTCGCTTCAAGGGTCGCCGGACCGGGCTATTTTTCTCGCTGTTGGTTCAAGTTTTTCCACAGATGCTCGCTGCGGTAGCAATTTATCTTCTGGTGCTCAATATTGGTAAGCTGTTTCCCGCATTGGGAATCAATACTCACGCAGGTCTGATCATGGTTTATCTTGGTGGAGCCATGGGTGTCAATGCATGGCTGATGAAGGGATATTTCGATACGATCCCCAGCAGCTTAGAAGAGTCTGCCATGATGGATGGGGCTACTCCATTCCAAGCGTTTTGGATGATCATTTTGCCCTTGGCCCGGCCGATTCTGGCAGTCATATTCTTGTTGCAATTTATCGGTACCTATTCAGAGTTCATCTTAGCCAGTATCTTAATTACTTCCAGCGAGAAATATACGTTGGCGGTAGGTCTGCAGATGTTTATTCAGGACCAATATGCCAGCCGCTGGGGAGTATTCTCGGCTGCCTCTGTATTGGGGGCGCTTCCGATTGTTATCTTGTTCTTGTTCCTGCAGAAATACCTTGTCTCTGGTTTAACTGCTGGTGCAGTAAAGGGATGATTCTAGTCTATAAGGCCGCGTTTGCCCGGAGCGGCCTTTTTTTATTTACCAGGTTAAAGCCCAGTGATATAGTAGTATTGCAGGGGGTGACAAAATGAGTAGGTCTCTTACCACCATCAGTGTGGTCTTGTTATTGTTATGGGCAGCATCGGGCCTTGCGTGGGCTGGTACCCTTCAGGCCGCTGCTTCGTTTGTTATTATCGCTGATTTTGTGAAGGAAGTTGGTGGGGAGCGCGTAGAGGTTGTATCATTAGTTCCCGCCGCGGCAGATCCCCATTCTTGGGAACCTACAGCGAAGGAAGCCAGGTTTTTGGCTGGAGCAGACGTACTTTATATTAATGGGGAAGGCTATGAAGAATGGCTGGCTGACCTGACTGCCAGCGCAGCCGGGCCTAATCTGGAGATCGTGAACCTATCAGAAGGTCTTGCTGCAATACCTGGTCCGAGCCACAGCGTTCATCATGATCATGGTGATCCCCACTTTTGGTTGAGTGTTCCCAATGCTGTACATTATGTGGAGCGGATCTACCAAAGCCTAGCGGAGTTGGACCCTGATGGGGCTGGGTATTATAGAGAACGCGCTGAGCGATACATCGCCAAGCTGTGGGAACTTGATGGCTGGCTTCAAGAACAGCTGGCGGCAATTCCTGAGCAGAACCGTATTCTAGTGACTTATCATAATGCTTTTGCTTATTTTGCTGAACGCTATGGTTTTTCAGCTGTGGAGTTTTTGGTAAGCAATCCTGAACGAGAGCCTTCCGCACAGGAAATGGCGGCCTTAATTCGGGTACTTGCTCAGATGGGAACGCCAGTTATCTTTTCTGAACCGCAGTTCAGCATCGGTACGCGGTATGTAAATAGCGTGGCCGCTGAAATAGGAGCCGAAGTGCGGACGCTTTACAGCGCTACATTTACAGATGCGATTCCGACTTATATTGATTTGATGCGCTACAACGGGCAGGTGCTCTTGGAGGCGTTGCGGTAATGACAAATTCAGCAGCAGTTTGCGTAAAAGACCTCACCGCGGGATATTATGGCGATCCGGTTATTCATGATGTTACTTGGGAGGTTTCTCAGGGTTCTCTGGCGGCAATCATCGGTCCAAATGGTGGGGGCAAATCGACTCTTTTGAAGTCTTTAGTCGGTCTGGTGAAACGTATGCAGGGCAGTGTGCTGCTCTTTGGCCATGAGCCCGAACAGGGGCGAAGACAGGTCGCGTATCTTTCTCAATCAGAAGAAGTGGATTGGCAGTTCCCTATTTCCGTCCGAGACGTTGTCCTACAAGGACGCTGGCTTAGGAAAGGCCTTTGGGGGCGGCTCTCGCAGGACGATGTGGACAAAGCTGAGGATGCCATGGCCCGTTTTGAAATCAGTCATCTGGCAGACACTCAGATTGGCTCCTTAAGCGGCGGACAGCGTCAGCGGGTGTTCTTAGCACGAGCGGTGGCACAAGAAGCCGATCTCATACTGCTTGACGAGCCCAATACAGGTTTAGATGCGCGGGCCCAGCACGAGCTAGCAGATACACTGATTAGTCTAAAAAAAGAGGGGCGGACTATTATCGTGGCTACACATGATTTAGACTGCTTGACCGAGTGCTTTGATCAGGTTTTGGCGTTGAAGAACTCGGTAGTTGCCCACGGTACCCCTCGCGAGGTATTAACAGCAGAGATTTTAACCGCTTTATTTGCGCGGCACTTTCCGTCACTGCTGGATACCGGGGAGGTGGTCATCCATGAGCCTTGAGGTACTGCTGGAGCCTTTTAGATTTTCGTTTATGATCAGAGCTTTTATTGGTACAGGATTGATTGCGGTCATTGCAGCTGTAGTTGGGACTTTTGTGGTTCTCAAAGGCTTGGCCTTTATGGGGGACGCCATTGCCCACACCGCTTTTACAGGCAGTGCTATAGCCTTGCTGTTGGGGCTCAACTTGTATGCTGGTGCGATGGCTCTGGCGCTGGTGACTGCTTTAGGGGTGGTTTTTTTAACCCGGGTAAGTCCAGTAAAGAATGATACAGCTTTGGCTATTCTTTTCACAGGAGTTTTTGCTGTCGGTATAATAGCCTTGTCGGCAATGCCGGGGTTTGCCGGTGACCTAAACAGTTTGCTTCTCGGTTCGGTTATGGCGATTCAAACCAAAGAAATCTACCTTATTGCAGCAGCTGCTCTCGCGCTTGGTCTCTTGATGTGGGCCTTTTTTCCAAAGTTCGTGCTCGTTTCATTTGATCCAGTGGGAGCGGAAGCGGCAGGTTTTCCGGTAGCTTTAGTTCAGAGCCTTCTCCTAGTGGGGGTGGCTGCGGCGATTGTCATTTCTATTCAGGCGGTGGGAGTTGTCTTGGTCGTGGCGCTCTTGATCACTCCAGCTGCTACCGGAACTCTCGTGACAAAACGCATTATACCCTTGATGGCTGTGGCTGCCGGAGTTGGTCTATTCTCTGCCACTGCAGGTCTTTACATTTCTTACTATCTGGCAGCGCCGCCAGGCGCCACCGTAGTGGTAGTAGCCACAGCGGTGTTTGGTCTTACATTGATTTTCACGAATATTAGGTCGTGGATGAAAAGGAGGAGCGAGCGAGTTGAGTAAGCGCATCGTAGTCGTGACTGGAGGCAAGCGGGGTATTGGTGCAGCGATAGTCGAAGCTTTTCTCGGTCAAGGTTGTCAGGTGCTTGCACTGGACCGGGATTTTCCTCCAGGGTTGGTTCGAAGTGAAGAGAACGACAATTTGTATACATATCGGGGAGATGTTTCCCAACCAGTTGAGATTCAGGCTTTTGTTGAGGCTCTTCAGGAGGACTTCGGACGGGTCGATGTTCTAGTCAACAATGCTGGTATCGGCATATTTAAACCTCTGGACGAGCTGGAAATAGAAGAGTGGGATCAGGTACTTAACACCAATCTGCGAGGTCCCTTCTTGATGACTAAGTATTTGCTGCCGCTCCTGCGGAATGGGCAAGACCCCAGTATTATCAACATCGCGTCTACGAGAGCTTTTCAGTCCGAACCTAACACAGAATCATATTCAGCCTCAAAAGGCGGTGTGGTGGCGCTGACGCATGCTCTAGCAGCTTCGCTTGGAAAATATGGCATTCGTGTGAACTGCATCAGTCCCGGATGGATTGAAACGAATCCCGATGCTGAGCTCACTTCTGAAGACCACAGCCAGCACTTGGTAGGGCGCGTAGGGATTCCCTCTGATATAGCTCATGCTTGTGTTTATCTGGCTTCTTCGGCAGCTGGTTTTATTACCGGGACCAACCTTACCATTGATGGTGGAATGACGGTGAAAATGATCTATGTCTAGCAGTAAGCGAAATCGATTAGTAACCCGGGTCCTTCCCCAAGAAGACGGCCTAATGGTGAAAGAAATCATCTATGGCCGTCTTAATCTCAGCCGAGGGATGCTGCGCCGCATGAAGCAGGGGGGCGGCGTTTATCTCAACGGTGTTAGAGATTATATTACTCGGCGCGTTCGCACAGGTGATGTCATAGAAGTCGTGTTCTATGACGAGCCGACTGCTCTTGAGCCCGAAAAGATAGCGCTGGATATAGTATATGAAGACGACTTTCTGATTGCGGTAAATAAACCGGCAGGCATTCCTGTCCATCCTACGGGCAGGTATAAGGATGGTACGCTGGCTAACGGACTTGCTTACCATTTTGAACAACAAGGACTGGCCACTAAAGTTCGTTTAGTCCATCGGCTCGATAAGGACACCTCTGGCCTGATACTTGCCGCGAAAGAACCATACTCACTTGAGAGACTGATTAAGCAGCGGGCTAAGGGAAATCTTCAGCGTGATTACCTGGCAGTAGCAGAAGGAAAGGTTTCTGAAGGTGAAGGGGTGATCACGTATCCTATCGGCCGAGTGGGTGAGGGGATTCACAGAGGCCCTAAGGCTGATGGACGCCCGGCTCGCACGGAGTTTAACGTCCTCCGCCGCGGGGGTAATTGGACGCTGCTGCGTTTGGCATTGGGAACGGGACGTACGCATCAAATTCGAGTGCATATGAAGGCGATTGGCCATCCGCTGGTAGGAGATCCCTTATACGGACATCCGGTGGAAGGCCTTTCACGCCAAGCCCTGCATTCTTGGCGTCTGCGGTTTGCGCATCCTAGAACCGGCGTTGAAATCAAACTGCGCGCAAGGCTGCCAGAAGATATGCGCGCTCTATTAGAGCAGGAAAATTTGTTATATGTGTAAAATATTATCGGCAGGAGATGAAGCGAGTTGGCGTTACGAGTGGACATGGGCATGGTAAGAAGTGGTGCCCATAAAGGCCTTAAGGCTACATTCGAGCTGGCCAAAATTGTTGTGCCCACTACGATAGCTGTTGCCATCCTGCGGGCCAGCGGTTTACTAGATCTTTTTTCGGGATACTGCGCTCCCTTCATGAGGTTTTTTGGTTTATCAGGTGATGCAGCACTTGTGCTGATCAGTGGATATTTGGTGAACCTTTATGCGGCGACCGGTGTAATCGTAGCTCTGCAGCTGCCCCTGCGTGAAATAACCATTCTGGCGGTTATGCTTGGTTTTGCCCACTCTCTCTTGATTGAAGTTGTGATCAGCAAGCGTGCAGGCAGTCCAGTTTCGGTCATTCTCCCGCTGCGGGTTGGTATGTCCCTGCTGGCAGGAGTTATCTTGGGAGTGCTGCTGTGATGAGTGTGCTGTGGGTAGGGCTCATTCAAGGGCTGTCAGGTGTTTGGACGATTGCACGCGTTGTTATTCCGCTGATTATAGTCTTGGAAATTTTGCAGGCCAACGGGATTCTGCAGAGACTAAACAAGGTCCTCTCCCGGCTGTTTCACTGGATAGGCCTCAGTGAAGAGGGTGCTTTTCCCGTTGTTGTGGCCATTTTTTTCGGATTGACTTTTGGTTCCAGTGTAATCATTTCCTACCTCGAGGAAGGCAAGGTGACAGAGAAGGAAACCCGCATTATTGGGGTATTCATCGCTCTATGTCATGCGTTGGTAGAAGATACTGCCATCTTTATGGCTGTAGGTGTGCCCATAATTTTCTTGCTCATACCGCGCCTTTTTGCAGCCTATGTGTGGTGTTGGGGGATTAATCGTGTAATGCAGTGGCGGACGCAGAACTCACTTGCAGTGAGGCAGAACACCTAGGAGGCGAGTTATGAAAAAGCTGACAGTGGTTTTAGCTGTAGTGCTGCTGTTTTGGACTGGACACGCGGATGCTCTTGGTTTGAGTGCTGATGTGGCTTATTTTAGTTTGGTCGAGTCGGAGTACCAGATTGAAGAAATGACCAGTGTAGGTGGTGGAGTGACTCTGCTCGATTTGGGAACAGCGGAGCTGGCTTTGACTGGTCGCCTGATTGGTGATCCAACGGGGTTAGGGGAGCTCGCGCGTGTTTATCTTAAACGGCCAGCGGCAGATCCTCTGGAGGATGCGGTCTTAGTAGTGGGAGATATCTTGGTGAGTCTCAAGACTGAACTGCCTCTAACGCCTGATATCCGTGTTGCAGCTCAGGCAGGAATTGGTGACATTTCCTATCTAGGTGGTTTAGCCGGCGAAGAACCTGCATACAACGTTTACCGCGGTGTGCGGATTGGAGCAGGCATTCGACGGAAGATAACACTCACAGCATCGCTGTTTGCCTCTATGGAATATGGCCCTCATATGGTACATGTCTTCGGCACCCATGAATCTTCCGCTGCCAGCTGGGCTGCGGCTGAGGCAGGTGTGCAGTTTAACGTGCCCTTTGGCTTTGTCAAAGGTGGTGTGCGCATGAATTCGCTGCGTGAATCTCATGATAGTCAGAGATTTACGGGAGTATTCTTAAGCGGCGGAATCGGCTTTTAGATAATACCAATCAGGGAGGTAAAACTTATGCTTCATACCAACGGCAGCGGGCATGGAAAGAAGAGTATGCTTGCGGTTTCCCTGGAGGTTCTAAACAAGGCAGCTGATCGAATAGGACTCGACCAGTCGATCCGCAACGTCTTGTCTAAACCGCAGCGGATTCTGAGTGTAGCTGTTCCAGTCCGCATGGATGATGGCACAGTTCAGGTTTTTGATGGGTATCGTGTGCAGCACAGTTTAGCTCGGGGGCCGGCAAAAGGGGGCATTCGCTATCATCCCGAAGTGACAATGGATGAAGTTGTTGCCTTGGCCATGAACATGACTTGGAAGTGTGCTGTCGTTAACATTCCGTATGGCGGAGCTAAGGGCGGTGTAGTTGTTGATCCAACCAAGTTGTCCATCGGTGAACTGGAGCGGTTGACCCGGAGATTCACAAGTGAGATCAGCATCATTCTGGGACCTGAGAAAGACATCCCAGCCCCAGATGTGAACACTAATGCACAAGTCATGGCTTGGCTGATGGATACATACAGCATGCAGAAAGGTTACTCCATTCCGTCTGTCGTGACTGGTAAACCGATTGAAATTGGTGGTTCGCTGGGTAGACTTGATGCAACCAGCCGCGGACTGGTTTATACTATTCTAGAACTGTCCAAGCGAATCGGTATGAAGTTAGAAGGAGCAAAGGTTGCTGTACAAGGTTACGGTAACGTTGGCTCCAACGCAGCTGTGTTCCTGCAGGACTTAGGTTGTAAAGTAGTGGCCATCAGTGATGTATACGGTGGTTTGTATAACGAAAATGGTCTCGGCTGCAGAGCAATTAAAGAGACGGTGGCCGAAACCGGTACTATTATGGAATATAAGGGCGATGCGGAAGAAATGCCCCGTGAACAAGTACTGGAAGTCCCGGTTGACATTCTCGTGCCAGCCGCACTCGGAAATCAAATTCATGGCGAGAACGCTCACCGCGTTGAGGCAAAAGTTATTGCGGAAGGGGCTAATGGACCTACAACTACAGATGCGGACCGCATTTTGCAGGATAAGGGAACGATTATTATTCCCGACATCCTGGCCAATGCAGGTGGTGTGACAGTATCGTATTTCGAGTGGGTACAGGGAATTCAGAGCTTGAGCTGGAGTGAGACCCAGGTTGCCGCGGAGTTGGAGCGGCGAATGGTTTCCAGCTTCAATGATGTATACGAGAGAGCAAAACAGGAAGATGTAGACATGCGTACAGCTGCCTACCTAATTGCGGTGGAAAGGGTGGCTCAAGCCATTAAATTAAGGGGAATCTATCCGTGAGAGAACAATCAGGACCGCTGGACAATTGTCCAGCGGTCCTTTTTTGCGCCTAGTTTATTGGGTAAGCGTTAAAGGAGGCAATTCGCCACCCAGTGGGCTCTGCTGTCAGTTCTAGTTCAACAGCAACGTCGGTCCTTGGTGAATGCTTAACCAGGATGGTAGTATGAAACTCCCGCGGATTCGTAATGACAACCAGCCATGGTTCTGTGGTGTTCAGGTTCTGGAAGAAATCTACTGCCAACTGACGCTGGGCAGGATCAGGAAGCCCGAGCTTCTCTTCAAGTACGGTACTACCAGCAGCCACTGCTTTTTGGAGTTCATCGACGAATCCGCTGATGGAATCAATCAAACCCTGTGGTGCACCAGGCTGATGTGGGTGCATTGCAAATTCACTCAGCTCCCAATTATTTTCGACTCTGGACCATTTCATATACGCGTCGTACAGCGGCTTTCCACTGCTGAATACTACAGTGGAAAGATATCCATCAGCATCTGTCATTTCTAGACTCTTGATTTGGCTTTCGATCGGCACCATCCAAGCAGGAACACGGCTTAAGTAATCAACCAGTCCTTGTTCTGCCAGTTTTCTGCTTACATGTGCACCCAAAAACTCAGTATCTCTCGCTGAAACTGCTTCGTCCCACAAAACGATCAAGCCGCTCAATTCTTGAGCAGGTCCATCTGTTCTAATGGCCATTGAGATCGGCGGAGGCGGAGGCTCGACAGCTGGCGTCTCCGGGATCTCCGGTTCTTCTGGAGGTGGTAATGGCTGCGCTGGAAGAACTGGCTCCTGAGCCATCTGCACCTTGGTGATGTCCAGCTCCGCCTGGGTGGATAAAACGAGGACAGGGTAAGAATCTTCTAGCTGGTAGAGATGCCAGCCGTCCGAATGGCTGATGAAAAACTCTGATACCTGCATCGGAATCGAAAACTCTGGGAACCAGAGGCTGTCTCGCCCTAAAGTCAGCGGATCAGTTTGCTCGGCTAGAAACCCTTCATAGGCCAGATGCAGAACTCTTTCAGAACCATATTCTCTCATACGGACCGTAACGACGGTACCTAAGTAACCCCGGTCTATGCTGTAATCTTCAATACCCTCTGTCCACAAGACAGTCAGTTGAGCACCTGGGAACAACCGCAGTGAAAACTGAGGGCCGGTCGGGTTTATAGTAACCTGCCCATCAACGCGCAGAAAGCCGCTTTCTGGCATTATAAAAGCCTGAATCTGGGCATGGGCAAAGGTAGAGGCGCAGAGGAATACAGCGCAGGTCACTAAAACCCAAAGCAACCGGTTACCCATTTTGATTCCTCCTTAGAACCAACGCTTCTCGTCCCTTTCAGCCAAAGCAAGGCGCATGGTGCGGTGAGGTATCCCTGCATCGTCAAATACATCACCTTCCGCTTTGAAGCCTAGGCGTTCATAAAACCCAATAGCTTGGACTTGGGCTCCGAGAACGGCCTCACGAAACCCTTTATTTCTTGCCCACTGAACCATATGTTCCACCAGCTTGAAGCCTATATGCCTTCCGCGGTATTCAGGAAGAACCGCAATGCGCCCAAGCTTAGCCTGTTTGTCCAAAGAAACTATGCGGCCTGTGCCAACCATCTGACCGTCGACAAAGGCTCCGAAATGTTGGGCCGTGGCGTCTAGGTGATCTCGTTCTTCTTGTATAGGAACATGCTGTTCTTCCACAAATACACGAATACGGATGGCCATGGCTTGCTCAAACTCAGATTCAGTAATTGGACGGCAGATGATTTCCAACCTAGTTTTCCCTCGCTTTACAATAATTAGTCTATATCGATCTTAGCTCATTTCGAGAATGATGTCCACAAGGTTAGATTGTATTTCCTTGATTGAATTGGTATAATAAACCGTGTGCACAAAATTGTGTACAACAGGTCAAGGGGGTACATCATGCATCCATATATTGAATATGTGAATCCACATCTAGGTAAGCGTTTGGTGCAGATAGGTCTTGACAAGCAGTTCGTCCGTGGAAGCGGAACTCGGCTCTACGATGCCGATGGGGTAGAGTATTTAGACTGTATCGCGGCCTACGGAGCTCTCCCCTTTGGTTATAATCCACCTCGTGTTTGGGAAGCAGTCAACGAAGTTCAAACAAGTTTCGAGCCTAGTTTTGTCCAACCTTCGATGCTGGAAGCTGCCGGAAAACTTGCCGAAGTTTTGGTGAAGGCGGCACCGCCCGGAATGGCTCATGTTACCTTCGTGAACAGCGGCGCTGAGGCAGTAGAGGCAGCCGTTAAGCTCTGCCGGGCTAAGACGGGCAAACTGGGTATTTTGTCTACAAGGAATAGTTTCCATGGCAAGACATTAGGGGCTCTGTCAGCTACAGGCAATCCATCATACCAGGATGCCTTTGGGGCTCCTCTACCTGGGTTTGCACACATTCCCTATGGTGATGTGCAGGCTTTAGAGAGTTATCTTGCAGAGCACGCCCACGAAACTGCAGCTTTTATCATTGAGCCTATTCAAGGTGAAGGCGGAATAGTAGAACCCCCTGAAGGCTACCTAAAGGCTGTTCAGGAGATCTGCCGTTCTTATGATGTGCTGACTATTTTTGACGAGATCCAGACAGGTCTCGGACGGACGGGATACTTATTCGCCAGTGAAAGGGAAGGCGTTACTCCTGATGTCATGGTAATTGCTAAAGCTTTGGGCGGCGGTTTGGTTCCTGTGGGCGCAGTACTCTGCACAGCGGAAGTGTACACTGAGGAATTCGGTCACAAGCATTCATCGACATTCGCAGGAAATACTTTGGCCTGCCGCGTTGGGCTTAGAGTGATGGAAATCCTCACCGAGAATGATCAGGCTTTAGTCAAGGAAGTACGGGCTAAAGGCAAGCGCCTCAAGGACCTTCTCTTAGGTGTGGCTGAGCGCTATCCGCAGATCATCAAGGGCATCCGCGGTCAGGGCCTAATGTTGGGTGTAGACTTTGGACATGATAAGTCCGTCTATCCCAACAGTTTGCTGGGTATTTTGGCAGAACAGGAGTTTCTAACACCCCTTGTGGCCTCGTATCTTTTGAATACAGAGAAAGTAAGGGTAGCACCTACCCTCAACGGAGCCAGCGTCATCAGGATCGAACCCCCGCTGATTATCACCGACGAAGAGATTGAACGGATTGCCAATGCTTTGGAAAGTGTAGCAAGGATGCTGGCGCAGCGCAATACGGCCAATTTCTTAGGCCACCTAATCGGCTATACGCCGCCGCAGGCTGCTGAACAAGCAAGCAGTGCCGTATCTGCCGCATCTGATCCGGTGCCGAAGGACGGTGATGGGCGATTTGCGTTCTTGGTGCATCCTGTCGACTTAGCTAACTACAGCGATTTTGATCCTAGTTTAGCTGTTTTTTCCGAGGAACAGCTGGCTGACTTAAGCTCCCGCTGGAATGATCTTGTGGAACCATTCGTAGTCGGTACAGCTCGCATTGAAAGTAAGACAGGAGATACGGCGTATGGCGACTTCATCTGTCTGCCGCGCACAGCTGATGAATTCTTAGAAATGGATCGGGCCCAGGCGATTGCCGAAATTAAGCAGGCTGTTGAGCTTGCCAAAGAGCGAGGGGCTAAGTTGGTAGGGCTCGGAGCCTATACTTCAGTGGTCACCATGGGAGGACGCTCGATGCTTCCTCACGTCGATGTTGCTCTGACAACCGGCAACAGCTATACAGTTGTTTCGGGGATTGAAGCAGTGACTACGGCTGCCCAAAAAATGGATATCACTCTGGAAAAGAGTACAGCGGCTGTCTTGGGCGCCAGTGGCGCCATCGGTAAAGCGCTTTCTACTCTCTTGGCAGAGAGTGTGCAGAAGATAATTCTGATCGGCAATCCACGCAATGCGGCGAAGAGTGAGTTCCGCATGCGCAAGGTTGTTGTCCAGATTCTCCAGCACTTAAAAAAGCTTTCTGATGGAGGACATGTGTTCCCATCAGGTACTATTGGTGATTTTGTGAGTCAGAGGCAGGGTATGCCAGCGGGGAATGCTGATTTGGGCGAATGGATGGCGTATGTCGAAGCGCTGCTCCAAGAAGATGTCCCCTTTGTGATTACCACCGACGCTGCCGCGCATCTTCCGAAAGCAGATCTTATTGTAGCAGCGACTAGCAGTCCCGAAGCACTCATAACTCCGGCCATGCTGAAGTGGGGTGCTGTGATCTGCGATCTTTCCCGTCCAGCCAACGTCAGTCGGGAGGTTCTGCACAAGAGGCCCGATGTGCTGGTGATTGACGGCGGGATTGTGGAGGTACCTAACCGTCCTGATTTAGGATGGAATTTTGGTTTTGAACCAGGCCAGGCCTACGCCTGCATGTCGGAGACTATGATGCTTGCCCTGGAGAAGAAGTACGAAAATGCTAGTTTAGGTGCTGATTTGAACATGGAGCACATTCAATACCTGCGCAAGCTCGCTGACAAACATGGGTTTACACTGGCGGGGCTGCGCAGCTTTGATAGGCCCCTAACCTCTGAGGAGTTAGAGCGGGTGAGAGACCTGCGAGCTAACGCTTCAGACAGTGGCGACATAGTGGTACAAAATGCATAAACAAATCCTTCTCCACATAGGATGAGATGGAACCATGGTGTGGGGGGATCGGCCGTGATGGGACAATGGCGGGTTGCAGTGGCAGGCGGTACCGGGAGAACGGGCAAAGAAGTCGTTCGATACCTAAACGCCGAAGAAGGCATTGAAGTTGTTGGGGTAGTGGCTCGGTCCCTTGCAGGCAAGTCTATGTCAGTGGTCATACCTGGACTGAAACGCCATATCCCCATATATGGAGATCTTGCGGACCTCCTCAAAAACGATCCCCCCCACGTTCTTGTAGATTTTACTACACCGCATGCAGCAAAGCGCCACTTCTACATGTGCCTCGAACGGGGTATTCATCCTGTTATTGGCACAACAGGTTTCACTGATGAGGATATCGCAGAATTTGCGCAGGCATGTGCTGCCAGCAAAATCGGGGCAGCAGTGATTCCTAACTTTTCAATCGGTGGTCTTGCTCTGAGGCTTGCCGCCCAGGTTGTGGCGGGTATGTTGGATGATGTAGCGGTACTAGAAAGCTATCCGCATTCCAAAAAGGATGCACCTTCGGGCACTTCTCAGCGCTTGGCTGCACTTTTATCGCCAAGCGGCCCTAAGGGCCCTAAGCAGGTACCGATCCACAGTGTCCGCCTAGATGGTGTCATGCCGCAGCAGGAAGTGCGTTTCGGAGGGCAGGGTGAGATGATCGCTATTTCCCATGTAGTCAGTGATCGACTCTGCTTTGGCCGAGGAGTGGCGCTTGTGATTAAGAAGATAGCCAATTACCCCATGCTGATTCAGGAACTAGATCTTTTCATCTAACCGGGAGCTTACCCGGTTTTTTGCATTAGAGGCAATAGGCAGGAACTAATGTTTACTTCGGCGAAATAGCACTTTCAACTCGGTTTGTAGTATCGAGTTTTGTGTAAGGAGGAACGGACATTGAAGCTTGCAATATACGGAGGAGAACCGGTTAGGACACGACCTTGGGTATCTAAGTTCATCGGCGGTGAAGAGCTGGGGCAAGAAGAGCGCGAACGGGTACTGCGCGTCTTGGAAAAAAAGCGTATCTTTAGATATCTGCCGGAAGGATTAGAAGAATCGGAGACCGCTCAGCTCGAAAAGGAATATGCTCGATTTGTAGGAACTAAATATGCTTTAGCAGTTAACTCTGGTACATCGGCTCTAATATGTGCGCTGGTGGCCGCGGGTGTTGGGCCTGGTGACGAGGTATTGATCCCAGCTTATACCTGGGTAGCTACGGCAGGTGCAGTAGTGTCGGTGGGAGCCATTCCTGTACTCTGCGAAATAGATGAGTCTTTGACTATCGATCCGGAAGATATGGAGAAGCGGATTACGCCGCTTACGAAGGCAGTGATTGTGGTGCACATGCGGGGTATGTCGTGTGACATGGATCGCATTATGGCTGTGGCTCGGGCACACAATCTAAAGGTGATTGAAGATGTGGCGCAGGCTAATGGAGGCAGCTACAAGGGCAGACGCCTAGGCAGCTTTGGTGATGTGGGGTGCTTTAGTCTACAGCAGTCGAAAATGATTACAACAGGTGAGGGCGGCATGGTCGTCACAGATTCGGAAGAGATGTGGCAGCGGGCGGTTATCTACCATGACGGAGCCATGTATCAATTCCGCTTTACCGAACGCAAGGTACCGGCATTTGCGGGGCAGAACTACCGTCTGACAGAACTTCAAGCAGCCCTTTCTCTGGGGCAGATTGAGAAGATGCCAGAGCTCATCAAGACAACGCGGGCTGTCAAGAGCAGGGCTTTAGAGGTACTCACAGAGCAGCCAGGCATTTATTTTGCTCCTGCGTTTGGCAGCGAACGAGACTTGGGCATCAGTTTGGTTTTCTACACTGAGACTGCTGAGCAGGCCGAGTTCTTAGAAAAGGCTATCTCTGCCGAGGGTATTCCGGCCCTGCGTATTTACAATCCAGAGCTGAATGATCAACATGTCTATGTAAACTGGGAATTTCTGATGAACAAACGTGACCCTTGGGGGGGTAGTTTCCCGTGGGATCAGCCGTTTTACAAGGGAAGTGTAGAATATAGTGCGGAATCTTGTCCAAAGACCCTCGACCTTTTACAGCGTGCAGTCCAAATTCGTCTCAATCACTTGATCACCGACGAAGATTTAGCTGACTTAAAACAAGCGATCGCTAAGTGTGTTTCTGCCATGCCCTCACTCCATTAAATGGGGTTTTGTGCAGTTTCGGGGCAGGATGTTTAGCTGTCTATATGGAAGTATTTAAATGAACCGCCATGTCTGCCTATAATCGCAGTTTTCTATGCAGTACAGATACAGCAGGAAATGTAACCTATACAGTCAAAACAGGCGCCTTGTGCCTGTTTTTATTATTGCAGGAAGGGGAAGAAATGGTGCAGTTTGATTCTCTATATTATCCATATCCATCTAGGCGGATGGTAACTTATGCAAATCGTGGAATGGTAGCAACTTCACAAAGCTTAGCGGCTCAAGCAGGCCTTGAGATGCTTAAGCGAGACGGAAATGCCATCGATGCCGCTATCGCTACTGCAGCGGCCTTAACGGTGCTAGAGCCAACTTCAAATGGATTAGGCGGAGATGCCTTTGCAATTGTTTACAGCGGTGGTCAACTCCACGGGCTGAACTCCAGCGGACCGGCCCCACTAGGTCTTACAGCCGAGCAAGTGCGCGCCAAAGGACATGATAAGATGCCTGAGCTGGGATGGTTCCCTGTTACGGTTCCAGGGGCAGTAGCAGGGTGGGCTGCCCTGTGGCGCAAATTTGGTTCGCTGCCTTTTGCTGAACTGCTGGAACCGGCTATTTCTTACGCTGAAGAGGGCTATCCTGTTTCGCCAGTGCTGTCTGCGGGATGGAGTGCAGCCTATCGCCGATATTCCAAGGAAAACGACAAATTGTTTGAAGAGTGGTTTAGAGTGTTTGCGCCCAATGGACGTCCACCGCGCTGTGGTGAGGTATGGCGATCACAAGATCACGCTCGAACTCTGCGGTTAATTGCCGAAACAGAAGGAGAGGCATTTTACCGCGGCGAGATTGCAGAGAAGATCGGCCGTTATTCTGAAGAAACGGGAGGTTTTCTGCGGAGCTCGGATCTGGCTCGTTTTGAGTCCCAGTGGGTCGAGCCATTATCGGTCCGCTACCATGGCTATGACGTTTGGGAACTGCCTCCGAACGGCCAGGGCTTAGTGGCCCTCATTGCTCTGGGTATTTTGGATGCTTGGGAATTCTCCCACAAAGAAGATGTGGAGACTTACCACAGACAGATCGAGGCAATGAAGCAGGCCATGACAGTGGCTGGGGAAGTGATTACTGACCCCGAATATATGCGTTTGGATCCAGAGGTCCTGCTCAGCTCTGATTACCTGACACAGCTGCGCAGCCGCATAGGTGATACTGCAAGCGAGCCAGTCGCTCTGATTCCGGAGGACCACGGCACGGTATATCTGGCAGCTGCTGACCAGTATGGCAACATGATTTCTTTTATCCAAAGTAATTACATGGGCTTCGGTTCTGGTATCGTTGTGCCGGGAACAGGAATCGCCCTGCAGAATCGTGGAAACGGATTTTCTCTTGATCCGGAAGCAGTAAATTACCTTGAACCTGGCAAGCGCAGTTACCATACAATTATTCCAGGCTTCTTGACTAAGGATGGAAAGCCCATCGGACCCTTTGGTGTTATGGGCGGCTATATGCAGCCTCAGGGACACCTGCAGGTGATGATGAATACGATAGATTTTGGACTCAATCCCCAAGCAGCTCTGGACGCCCCTCGCTGGCAGTGGATGCGAGACAATACTGTGGAGCTTGAGCAGACAGTGCCCGACCATATCAAAGCTGCTTTAGTGCGCAAGGGACATAAAGTGACCATTCCGGTAAGCAGCGTCGGCTTCGGCCGTGGACAGATCATTTGGCGGGATGCTCAAGGTGTCTTAGCGGGCGGTACAGAACCTCGGGCTGACGGAACAGTAGCTGCTTGGTAAGAAAGTGGTGCAGAGATGCGGTTCTGGAAATACCATGGTATCGGAAACGACTTCATCTTGGTAGAAGACTTCGAGGGCACGCTGCTCGGCGAAGCAGCAGCTTTAGCCTTGGAAATCTGCCACCGGAACTTTGGCGTGGGCGGAGATGGGTTAGTTCTTCTGACGCACACTGATGAGGTTTTTACCATGCGGATTTTTAATGCCGACGGCAGTGAAGCAGAGATGTGCGGCAACGCGGTTCGCTGCGTTGCCCACCATCTCTTCGCCGAGGGGCATGCCTCAGGGGAAACTATCCGCATAAACACTATTAGTGGGTCAAAAGAAGTGCAGCGCGAGGGAGGTCTTTACGCGGTAGATATGGGCGAACCGCAGTTTGTCCACAAGGAGCAGCTTCCGGCGGGTATCCAAGAGGTAGAGGCTTTAGATGCGACCTGGCAGATCTACCCGGTTTCGATGGGCAATCCCCATGGAGTAGTATTTGTGGAGGATCTCGACACTGTTCCTTTCGAACAAATAGGCCCGCTGCTTGAGAAGCATTCGATCTGGCCAGCGCAAGCCAATATTGAGTTTGTGCAGGTAGAAAACATAAGCTCAATCAAGGTAAAGGTTTGGGAGCGAGGAGTAGGGCCAACTCTCGCATGCGGGACAGGTGCCTGCGCAGCAGCTGTCTGGTCAGCTCGGTTGGGTAAGACAGACCGCACCGCTGCTGTCACTCTTCCCGGTGGAAGCTTGCAAATTCGCTGGGCAGATGATAACCATGTTTGGATGATCGGCCCAGCTGTCAAGGTGTTTGCTGGTAAGTACTGCAGGAGGTGATACCGTGTCGGTTTGGAGCATTTCCGCAATCGGAATTGGGGTAGTGTTTGCTGTATTGTGGGGACTGACATTGGTCTTAAGGCTGACAGGTAGGATTATGGCGCAGCATGAACCAGTAAAGGAGGTCCAAGAAGCAGCAGGGAAAGTCCTTGAGGAAGACACGCTGCTGAGTGATATGGCGGCGATCGCAGCAGTGATGCGCCGCAAAGGGGTTTCTGGAAATCTGCGGATTACCCGCATAAAATGAATTATCTGAGAAATGGGGGTATTCTGATGGAAAAGTATCGTGTCACAATTGAGGGAAGAGTCTATGAAGTGATTGTGGAAGAAATCCGAGAGGAAGTCGCAGCTCAAGCTGTTGAAAGAAAACCTGCTTCCGGTAATACGGTCCAGGGTACGCCAGTTCCCGCGCCTTTAAGTGGTGTGGTATTGAGTGTCAAAGTAAAGCCAGGTGATATGGTCAAGCGGGGCCAAGTAATCTTAACCCTGGAAGCATTGAAACTTGAGAATGAAATTGTCGCCCCCACAGATGGCAAGATCCTAGAGATTGTGGCGGAGGGCGAAACCGTTGAGACAGGACAGACCTTGGCTCTAATCGGTTAAGGGGGGATAACTTTGACTGATGTCTTACAAAGCCTGTGGCATAGTACCGGTTTAAGCGTCCTCGAACTCCGCCAAGTGATTATGTTGGCTGCAGCCTGTATTCTTTTCTACCTGGCAGTTGTCCGAAAGTATGAGCCTCTGCTCCTGGTTCCGATTGCATTTGGGATCTGGCTGGCGAATTTCCCCGCTACAGGTATTATGGAGGAAGGTGGCCTTCTGCGTATTTTGTATAAGGGCGTAGAACTTGGGATATATCCACCGCTCATTTTCCTAGGAATAGGTGCTATGACCGATTTTGGCCCATTGATTGCGAATCCGAGCAGCCTCTTGCTGGGCGCGGCAGCCCAAATTGGGATTTTCCTGACGTTTATCGGGGCGAAGTTCCTAGGCTTTTCTTTAGCAGAAGGAGCTGCTATAGGCATGATTGGCGGCGCGGATGGCCCGACTGCTATTTATACCGCGTCCCGGCTTGCACCTGAACTGCTGGCACCGATAGCCATCGCCGCATATTCATATATGGCTTTGGTACCCATGATTCAGCCTCCTATCATGCGTCTGCTTACGACTAAGGAAGAACGCAGTATAAAGATGGAACAGCTGCGTCCCGTCAGCAAACTCGAGAAGCTCATTTTTCCCTTGATTGTAACCTTCTTCAGTGCCTTAATTGTACCCAGTTCACTGCCTCTATTAGGCACCTTGATGCTCGGGAACTTCCTGCGTGAGTCAGGTGTGACCGAACGCCTCAGTAAGACTGCTCAAAATGAACTCACCAATATCGTCACCATTTTCTTAGGCGTTACTGTAGGCGCAACCGCAAGTGCTGAGACCTTCTTAACCTTCCGTACGATTTCCATTTTAATATTAGGAGTCATCGCTTTTGCTTTCGGAACCGCATTAGGTGTAATTTTTGGGAAAATCCAAATGCGTTTATCTGGTGGCAGGGTAAACCCCTTAATTGGGGCAGCAGGTGTTTCTGCTGTGCCAATGGCGGCCCGAGTGGCACATAAAGTTGGTCAAGAAGAAGATCCCACTAATTTCCTGCTGATGCATGCTATGGGCCCAAATGTAGCCGGTATTATCGGGTCTGCAGTAGCAGCCGGTATATTTCTATCATTACTAGGAGGATGATCCTTTGGTACGACCTGTAGGTATCACCGAGACTCTGCTGCGAGATGCACACCAGTCTCTGCTGGCAACGCGGCTTAAGACAGAGGATATGATAGAAGTCGCAGAATATCTTGACCGGGCAGGTTATCATTCCCTTGAGGTTTGGGGAGGAGCAACCTTTGATGCCAGTCTTCGTTTCTTGAACGAAGACCCCTGGGAGCGTCTGCGTACCCTGCGCAGAATGCTGCCCAACACGAAACTGCAGATGCTTCTGCGCGGCCAGAACTTGGTCGGATACCGTCAGTATCCCGATGATGTGGTCGAAGCCTTTGTGCAGAAATCCATCGAAAATGGGATTGACATAATCCGTATCTTCGATGCTTTGAATGACCCGCGCAATCTCGAGTGTGCAGTTCAAGCAACCAAGAAAGCAGGTGGGCATGCTCAAGGGGCGGTTGTATATACCATTAGTCCGGTGCACACCATTGATGGCTATGTGGACTTTGCCAAAGCGCTTCGCGATATGGGTGCCGATTCTATTTGCATCAAGGACATGGCGGGCTTGCTGATGCCGGCCCAAGCTGTAGAGCTTGTTACAAGGCTGAAGCAGGAGGTCGGACTTCCTGTACAGCTGCACTGCCACTACACCAGTGGCATAGCATCTATGACGTATTACGCTGCCATTCAGGCAGGTGTCGATGTAGTCGATACCGCTTTATCACCTCTGGCTATGGGCACATCGCAGCCTCCTACCGAACCATTGGTGGCAGCTCTGCAAGGAACAGACAGAGAACCTGAGATTGACCTTGATGCTTTGAGCAAAGCGGCAGAGGTGATGAAACACACCCTGGCTGATTACAAGGTACCGAGTTCTTCAGTTGACACTCAAGTGTTGGTCAGCCAAATACCTGGAGGAATGCTGTCTAACCTCCGCTCACAGCTGGAGCAGCAGAAGCTGACTCACAAGTTTGACGAAGTTGTTCAAGAAGTGCCGCGAGTGCGTAAAGATTTGGGCTATCCACCGCTGGTTACTCCTATGAGTCAAATCGTGGGCGTGCAATCTTTGTTTAATGTGGTCACCGGCGAAAGGTATTCTGTCAAATCCAAAGAACTTAAAGACTATGTGGCCGGTTGGTATGGTAGATCCCCGGCTCCTATTGCTTCCGAACTACTGGAAGCTGTCGATGGAGACATTATTACTGATCGTCCTGCTGATCATCTGAAACCGATGCTGGAGACAGCTCGGCAGGAAATTGCAGAGTACATCGAGCAGGATGAGGATGTACTGACATATATTCTTTACCCAGAAGTGGCGCGGACGTTTTTTGTGCAGCGCAAAAACGATAAATCATAAAAGGTGGAAGAGAAAGATGTATGTACTAGCTCACAGAGGATACTCAGGCAAAGCACCAGAAAACACTATGGCAGCTTTTGAACTAGCGTTGGAGGCTGGAGCAGATGGTCTTGAGCTTGATGTACACATTACTAAAGATGGAGAAGTAGTGGTAATTCACGACGACACAATCGACCGCACCACAAATGGAACCGGCCGGGTAGAGGATTATACCTATGCTGAGCTCGCTGAATTTGATGCTGGCAGCTGGTTTGGAGCGGAATTTAAGGGAGAGCGTCTGCCAACTTTGGCTCAGGTGTGTGAGCTTGTTAAGGGCACTGACAAGATTTTCAACGTGGAGCTGAAGGCGGGTGCCAACTTCCAAGCTCTAACTGAAAAGGTATCGGAGATCATCACCGCTTACGATCTCGTCTCCAATACCATCATTTCGTCTTTCAATCACTATGCGCTGGCATATTCTAAGCAGGTGAACCCGAGCCTGCGGACAGCAATTTTATACACCGCAGCACTGTATGCTCCATGGGAGTATGTGAAAGCAATCGGTGCAACGGCTCTGCATCCAAAGCATGTGAGTGTGGTTCCTTTTATTGTGGAGGAAGCGCACAAGCACGGCCTGATGGTCAACCCATATACAGTAGATGAACCTCATGACATCGAGCGCATGCTCAAAGCAGGGGTAGACAGCGTCATCACTAACCAAGTGACACGGGTTAAAGAGTTTATCAAGTAAAAAATAGGCTGCCAAATACGGCAGCCTATTTGCATTTATTGGCTCTGTTTTACATGAGGTCCTTCAGGTCGTTTACCGCTACTGCCTTAACCAAGTCCACACACGCCTTAACATCTCTGATATCAACCATTTCAGAAGCGGTGTGCACATAGCGGCAGGGGATAGAGATAGTACCTGCTAAGATTCCATCTCTGGTCAGATGAATAGCACCTGCATCGGTACCGCCCCGTTCTAGAACCTCAAACTGATGAGGAATATTGTTCTCCTTTGCCAGCTTTGTGAGGAAAGCCTTTACCTTAGGATTTGTAATCATTGACGAGTCCTTGACCTTAATGGCCGCCCCTTTACCCAGGGACACTTCCATTCGAGGTCCTTCAGGAACATCCCCGGTGAGGGTTACATCAAGGGCGATGCCCAGGTCTGGATTGATAGTGTATGCCGAGGTGCGGGCTCCTCTGAGGCCGACCTCTTCCTGGGAAGAGAACACAAAGTACAGGGTATTTGGTGTATCCTGCAGCTGCTTAATAGCTTCTACTAAGATAGCACAGCCGATACGGTCGTCCATGCTCTTAGCTACCAAGCGGTTCCCTAAATCGGTGAACTCGCGGTGGATGATTCCAAACTCTCCAACTTTGACCTTAGCCTCGGCGTCCTCTTGAGATTCGGCGCCAATGTCTACGTAGAGCTTGTCGAGGGCGAGATCTTTTAGATCGCCTTTTTCTTTGTAGATTACACCGATTGTGCCATTAGCGAAGCGCACACGGTTGCCAATCAAGGTTTCAGGAGCTAATCCACCAACATTGGAGAAGCGCAGAAAACCTTTTTCATCGATGTGGGTTACGATAATGCCAATTTCATCAGCATGGGCGGAGAACATGATGCGTTTGCCTTCAGGCGATGAACCCCGCTTTATCGCAATTAAGTTCCCCATAACATCGGTAGAGATTTCGTCGACATGATCATTAATCATATCCGTAATGACTTCACGAACTTGGTCTTCATATCCTGAAGGGCCGAAGGCCTCGGTTAGGGTGCGGATGATCTCTTTCATTAGTTGCCCTCCCTTTCTTGGAGTTCTTGGAGAAATACACTAGTCAACTGGAATGCGGCTTCAAAGTCCTTCTTGCTCATCACGGAAGCGGCAGAATGGATGTAGCGGCAGGGAACAGCGATCACCGCTGCTTTTGTTCCTCCAGCTGTCAGCTGAATCTGACCGGCGTCTGTTCCGCCTGTGTTAGTGCGGCGGATCTGATAGGAAATGTCGTGTTTTTCTGCCAGTTCAATCAGCTGCCGTACGAGCGGTGGATGGGTGATGACCGAGCGATCCATGATGGTAATTGCAGGTCCTTTGCCCACTGATGTGGCATGTTTGTGTGGATCCGAACCGGGAACATCTGAAGCGGTAGTTCCTTCTAGTACGATGGCCACATCAGGCTGGATCTGATAAGCAGCCACACCGGCTCCTCTCAAACCGACTTCTTCTTGAACCGTAAATACTCCGTATACTGGAATATTGTAGTCCCGCTTTAGAAGTTCAATAAGCAGAGCGCATCCAACGCGGTCGTCCAGCGCCTTGGCTTTGATTTTGTCCTGGCCAAATTCTTCGAACTTGGTAGCGAAATACGCGCAGTCCCCTAGATTCACGACTTTCTCTGCCTCTTCTTGGCTCTTGGCACCGATGTCAATCAGGAGCTCATCGATGCCCAAGGGACGCTGCCGTTCTTCCGGCTTCTGCAAGTGAATCGGCTTGCTTCCGATCACACCAGGTACCTTTTTCTCTCCTACTAAGACTGTCTTGGCAACCAAGACACGGGGATCTATTCCACCGATCGGTCTGAAGCGGAGCAGACCGTTCTTTTCGATTCCTAGAATCATTAAGGCAACTTCATCCATGTGAGCTGCCAGCATAACTTTAGGGCCCGGGGCTGAAGGGTTCTTGATCGCAATTAAGTTGCCTAAGGCATCCGTGCGAATTTCGTCCACATGGCCTTCAATTTCGGAGCGGATCAGATTACGAACTTCGCCTTCTTGACCGGGAGCACCGCACGCTTCAGTCAGTTTCTTTAAAAGCACTTCAATCCCTCCACAAATTCGTTGTCTAATCCGGCGATGAACAAGGCCATCAGGCGCCCCGTCTGCTTTACATCGTTGTAGTCAAGGGTTTCAATTGGTGTGTGCATGTACCTCAGCGGGATCGACAGTAGGATGGTTGGAATTCCAGCCTGGGTCACCTGTATCGCGTAGGCATCGGTTCCCCCTGGGTATGGCGATGGATCAAGAGAGTATGGGATCCGCCACTCCTTAGCCACTTCCACCATCCGTTTGTGCAGGGCAGGGTGGACATGAGGGCCAAGGCCGATTCCGGGGCCACCGCCCAGCTTTATGGTTTGAAACTCTTGCAGGCCCGGCTGGTCTCCAAACCCAACGTCAATGGCGATACCTACATCGGGCACGATGCCATAGGTGCTCGTGATCGCACCACGCAGCCCCACTTCCTCTTGGACCGTGGCTACGGCATATACTATTGCCGAGAAATTAAGGTCATCAAGTGCCTTGAGGCATTCGAGCATAGCTGCTACACCAGCTCGGTCATCGAATGCTTTACCGGCCATGAACGAACCCTGGAGGTTGCAGCTGGTTTGGTTGATCGTTGCCAGATCACCAACAGCCACTTTGCCTTCTACTTCTTTGGCACTGTCGTATCCGATATCAATAAAGAGATCCTCCAGTTTCACTGCCTGCCGCTGTTCGTTCGGACTTTGTACATGCGGCGGTTTAGCCCCGATCACTCCACGATAAGTCTCTTTACCATGGACCGTTACTTCCTGGCCCAAGAGAACACGTTGATCGAAGCCTCCAATTGTGCTGAAACGGAGGAATCCTTCCTTTTCAATCTTAGTAATAATTAAGCCGATCTCGTCCATGTGCGCTGCCAGCATAACCCGGGGTACTTTTTGTCCAGACTGAGCTTTGCCTTTCTTGAGCATGATCAGGTTTCCAAGTGTATCACGGCGGAACTCATCAACCCAGGGGCATGCTTCCTTTATCTGGTCTGCGACCTGGTCTTCGTACCCTGAAACTCCAGAATTGGATGCGATATCCTGGAACAACTGCTTGATGTCCATCAGCGTCCCTCCTTGTGCGTAATTTGTACTAATATTTCGTGTGAACAAAGGAAAACCCTCCCACAAACACGAAATAGAGAGGATATTGTCAGTAGCGTTTCGCTGTGCGGTTCATGATATTCACCATAGTTCGTGTGAGCTGTTCACACTCGTGAATGCTGGAAATGAGGTCGGCGTGTTTTTTGGGATGCAGATCTTGCACGCTTTCCTCGAGGATGTTTTGGAAGTCTCCAAGATGTCTGAGAATGCGCCAAATGATATCTTGAGGTTCCACAGCTTCCACACCTTTCCACTATAGGAGTTGGTCCGATTATACCATATTTAGGGGGGTATTTGCTTGCTGTCAGAAAAGTTAATCGCGGAGGTCCTGTATGCTGCCCTTTCTACAGGAGGCGATTTCGCAGAGATCTTTGCGGAAGATACTTATAATACGTCGATCAGCATGATTAACGGCACTGTCGAAGATGGTATCCAAGGAAGAGACTATGGCATTGGTATCCGGATTTTCCAGGGAACTCGCAGTGTCTATGCCTATACAAATGATTTGTCTCCAAATAATCTAATTAAAGTGGCCAAGGAAGCGGCTGCTGCTCTTCCAGGAGCCAGTTCGTTGGGAACATTGGTCCTCAACCGGTGCGCTGTCGAGAATGCGCATACCGTTAGAATTCGGCCCGGTGATGTGCCTCAGGCCCGCAAAGTTGAAGTAATGCGTGAAGCTCATGCTGGCGCCAAAGAGTACGATGACCAGGTGAGCCAAGTAACAGTGCGATACTTGGATACAGAGCAGAACATTTTAGTCGCTAACTCGGAAGGTCTTCTAAAAGAGGACCGTCGTGTTCGTACCCGCTTGGCGGTCCAGGCTGTGGCCACTAAAGGGAATGAAAAACAGTCGGGCTTTTACGGTCCTGGGCGCCACATGGGCTTTGAACTGTTTGATTTAGTCAATCCTCGCGCGGCAGGAGAGCGGGCAGCTAATATTGCTGTCACAATGATCAATGCCGATTATGCCCCGAGCGGACGTTATCCAGTTGTGATTCATAATGAATTTGGCGGGGTAATTTTCCACGAAGCTTGTGGTCACGGCCTTGAAGCGACCAGCGTTGCCAAGGGCACTTCTGTTTTCGCAGGCCGCATTGGCGAAAAGGTAGCCAGCGAACTGGTTACTGCTGTAGACGACGGCAGTATTCCTAATGCCTGGGGTTCCCAGAATATTGACGATGAAGGGACGCCTACACGGCGTAATGTCTTGATCGAAAATGGCATCTTGAAGGGATATATGGTTGATAAGCTTAATGGCCGGCGTATGGGTATGGAGCCGACCGGTAATGCTCGACGCCAGTCTTACAAGTATGCTCCTACATCCCGCATGACCAATACTTTTATTGAGGCAGGAGAGTCTACAGTAGAAGAAATTATCAAGAATACTGAGTGGGGCCTTTTTGCCAAGAGTATGGGCGGTGGGTCGGTCAATCCTGCCACGGGTGAGTTCAACTTCGCGGTCATGGAGGGCTACCTGATTGAAAATGGAGAGATTGTCAAACCTGTACGGGGAGCCACGTTGATTGGTAAGGGCCATGAAATTCTGATGAAGATTGATATGGTGGCCAATAACCTTGCCCGTGGACAGGGGATGTGCGGTTCTATCAGTGGCTCAATTCCAGCTGACGTAGGCCAACCGACCATTCGAGTTTCTGAGATCACCGTTGGCGGCCGGGAGGGAGGCAACTAAATGGATATCCGGGAGTTTAAAGAGCTTGTATTTGCCGCAGGCAGGTTTGCAGGTCTGGAAGAAATGGAAATTTACGCTGCTCGCACAAAGGAGCTGGAAGTGCGGGCATATAAGTCCGAAATTGACAACCACAGCGTGAGTGACGTAGGTGGGGTGGGCCTGCGTGCCCGGTTTGCCGGAAAAATAGGATATGCTTACACTGAGATTCTCGATAAAGATTCTGTGGAATATTTAGTTAATGCCGTTAAAGCCAACGCAGAAGTCATTGACAGTGATGATGAGATTGAGTTTTTCGCCGGTTCACCAAGCTACCCTGAGGTGGAGACGTACTATCCTGAGCTGGATCAGGTCTCTGCTGAAGAGTATATCAAGGCTGCCCTCGAATTTGAGCGCACTGCTCAGACCGCTGACAGCCGAGTTGATTCGGTGAACTGGGCGCTCACTGGCTACTACAGTTCTGACGTTTACATTGCGAACACCGAAGGTTTGGAGCAGAGTTTCCGTCAGAATCTCGCTTATGGGTTTGTCTCAGCAGTGGTTAAGGATAATGACCAGGTCAAGACGGGCAGTAAGTCAAAATCAATTTTCGATTGGACACAGTTTGATCCCGAGGCTATGGCTCAAGAAGCGGTTGACGAAGGCCTCTCGCTGCTCAATGCCGAGACCGTTCCGTCTGGCAGCTACCGTATCATTCTGCGCCGCGATGTGGCACGATCCATTCTGGCCACTTTCTCAGGTGTTTTTTCGGCAGAAGCGGTACAAAAAGGGCTGTCACTTCTCGGTGATAAATTGGGAACCCAGATCGCAGCTGAGTCTGTTACCCTGATCGATAACCCCTTCTTGCCTAAAGCAGGCGGCTCTCGTCCTTTTGACGGGGAAGGGGTGGCAGTTCAGAAAACAGAAGTTATTGCTCAGGGTCACTTAAATAGTTTCCTGCACAACTTGAAAACGGCCAAGAAGGCAGGGGTGCAGTCTACCGGAAATGCGAGCAGAGCGTCCTTTAAATCGACGGTCGGAATTGCACCTACTAATTTCTATATAGAGCCGGGTACTGATTCGTATGATGAGCTTTTAGCAGAATTAGGTGATGGGTTGGTTATTATCAGTGTGCAGGGACTGCATTCAGGTGCTAACCCAGTTTCTGGTGACTTCTCGCTGGGTGCTTATGGTTATAGGGTGAAGGATGGGAAGGTAGTTGGGGCCGTAGATCAGATCACCATCTCTGGCAACTTCTTTAAATTGCTGAAGGATGTAGAGAAGATCGGCTCTGATTTGGAATTTGGTTTGCCCGGCGGTGCCGGAAATGTAGGAAGTCCTTCTCTTCTGATCCGTTCATTATCGGTGGCAGGAAAGTAGGGGTAATTAATGCGGTTTTCGACCCGACTAGTAACTAATCTCAGCCTATTGACAGCAATATCCATAGTTTTAACGCGGGTTTTTGGTATAGTGCTGCCCTTGGGAGGTGCTTTGGCCCTCAGGCTTGGTTTTGGGGAAATCCCCATCATGCTGGCCGGAGTGCTTTTTGGCCCCATTCCAGGTGCAGTCACTGGCGCCGCTGCCGATTTAGTCGGTTTTCTGATAAATCCCCATGGGGGGCCTTATTTCCCAGGATTTACTATCACAGCGGCGCTGACAGGCTTGATTGCCGGCATAATGGCCAAGAGGATGCGCCGATACAATTGGCGGGAGATGGGTCTCATGGTCTTAGTCAATGACCTCATTACGAATGTGACCCTCAATACCATCTGGTTGGTCATTATGTATGAACTTGATGTGCGAGTAATACTGCCAGCTAGACTGCTGGCCCGCTTAGTCACAATTCCGATCTATACAGTGGTACTAGTTCTGATAGCACGTATCCATGGAAAATTGGATAAATAACAGAGAAGCGGTAGGTGGAATTGATATCCTCCTGCCGCTTACTAGTTAGAATTAATACTTGAAGAACCTATGATTACCGATGACTGTTGTTACCGGGTGTGAGCGCACCCAGCGATCCCGTGTCTTCGCCGGGTTAAAGAATCCGGTTGCACCATGAGTAGGATCAACACCGGCTAAAGCCTGAAAGGCCGCTTCGTAGTTGGCAGCCGTCGGTGCGAGATTAATGCGCCCGTCTGCTACTGGAGAATATTGATAGCGGCCGCTGATTCTTTGGTAGACCACTTCGCTGATACTGTTGGGATAGCGAGGACTCATCACTCGATTGAGTACTGTGGCGGCTACCGCAACCTGTCCTTGGCGCGACTCTCCTTCTGCCTCGGCTCGGGTAATGCGAGCCAACAAATCGATTTCTTCTGGGCTGAAGCGCGATTCCAGCGTGATATACAGCTCGTTTGCATCTTCTGTTACCTCGAAGGCGAAGGTTTTTGGCTGGCGATAGGCGCCAGTGACGGTGAAAGAGTAATTCCCCGGAGGCAGCTCAAAGTGGAAGCGTCCTTGTTCTATCGGAAATTCTTTCTCATTGACGTAGACCGTTCCATAATGAAGGGGTACGTTGGATTCGGCGCAGTCTACATAACCATTAAGAGAAACCGGCCGGACAGCTGCGACACTATCTGCCGCGCCACATATTATGGCCGCTAGAATAACAGCTGCTAGAAATGCTCGGCAGTATAGATTTTTGCTCATATTCTGCTCCTTTACCAGTGATTTACTTTTTGTACGTTTGGACATGACTTGAGTTTAACATTGGTACAGAGTACTGTCAAAGGACTCTTCGACGGTATCTTCTGGCAGACACCTTGCCTTTTCGATTCTATTATGATATTATTTTGACAAAATCAACACCTGGAGTGATGTGTTCGATGGACGTTGACCCGCCGGATTGGTGGATACGACTGAAATTGGAACTGTATAAACGATGGCCGATGGAACCTCGGAAAAAGAGTAAGCGGTTGATGCAGTTGGGCGATGAGTTTCATGAACAAGGCAGTGAGGAGCTCGCACAACTCTGCTACCGATGGTCCTGGGAAATCGCTGAGGAAGCCCGAGCTGTTCACCTCCGCAAACAGCTTGAGAGGCGTTACCAACCTTAGTCGTGGACTAAGGTTTTTTCTACCCGAATACGTGTTTTTTTTCACAATTATACTTGATTTAGTTTGTGAAGAGAGGTACAATCTAAGTGGGGTTGTTGCCTACGATACAAGCACAGGAGGCTAGTACAAATGGGACAAACGGAGATCTCAGCACGGCGGTTTCATCTATTGTCTGATCCGATCCGTCTGAAGATCATCTTGCTTCTGCGTGATGGGGAAATGTGTGTCGGCGATCTAGCCGAAGCTTTAGGACTCAATCAACCGAAAGTGTCATACCATTTGAAATTAATGCATAATGAAAACCTTTTGAAGAGGCGGACGGAAGGTACTTGGAGTTACTACTCGCTTACGACTGATGTGCGGGAGTGGGTCAAGCGAGAAGTAGATACGCTGCTGTCGTCTGCTCCGATGGCGAAGACCAGCTAGGCCGTGTCCCGTAACTTTACACTGCGCCCTTATTTGTGATTATCATAAATAAGGGTCTTTTTTTATGTTATAATATTATCTGTTTGTGTTTCTTCAAAAGTGACAAGTGATGCAGCAAAAGGAGTTGTAGCAAGTGAAACGAAGTATCGCGGTAAGAATCAGTGTATATGTTGGATTGCTGGTAATAGTTTTTTGCGGCGGACTGGGCGTTATATCGTATTTTCGGGGTGCGTCAGCGGTCACAACGCAGGTTGAGAATGCATTATTGATGCAGGCGGAACAGGCAGTTGAGTATCTTGAAAGTCGATTCGATGCCCATTTTTCGATCTTGGAGACTCTTGCGGCTCGTCCGGATATCCAATCTATGAACTGGCAGCTGCAGCAGGGTATTCTCCAGAACGAGCTCGCCCGACTAGGGGATTACGAGGCTCTCGCAGTTGTTTATCCGGATGGTAGTGCTATGCATCATGATGGAACTGTTGTGAATGTCGGTGACCGTGATTATGTGCAGCGAGCCTTCTCAGGTCAGCGTTCTGTGTCCGACTTAATTGTTAACCGGGCCACTGAAACGCTGGTTCTGGGCCTTACTGTCCCAATTAAGCAGGGAAACAAGGTCGTAGGAGTGCTGATGGCTAGGCTTGATGGTGGGGCTATCAGCGAGATTACTGACGGATTGGGCTTTGGCGATCACGGTTGGGCGTATGTCATCAGTTCGGATGGCACAGTTCTAGCCCATCCGGACCGCGATTACGTTTTTGAACAGCGCAATATTTTTACTTACGATGGTTTACGCGCTGTAGGCGAGGCAATACGAGAACTCGACTCAGGCCACGGAATTGTTCGTTTTGAAATTGATGGGACTAGGCGGATCAATGGACTGGCGCAGGTACCGCAGACAGGCTGGACTGTGGGAATCGGAGCTGTTGAAGGCGAAATCCTCGAGGATGTCAACCAACTGCGCTCCTTCCTTTTCGTTATTTCAGTTCTATTTATAGCGGCCGGAATTTTCATCGCTGTGCTGGTCAGTCGACAGATCAGTAAACCGCTGCAGAATGTTCAGTACGTGATTGAAGAGGTTGCCAAAGGCAACTTGACTCAAAAAGCGCAGATCGCCTCGGCTGATGAGGTGGGTGCGGTAGCTCAAGCCCTAAACAGGACGTTGGACAGCATGTTGAATGTGCTCGGAGGAACAGCGCGCGCTACTGCCGCGGTTACAGAAACCAGTGAAGAATTGGCGGCAGCTTCGCAGGAGGTTAGTGCTTCAATTGAGGAAGTAGCCAGCACGACTAACCAGCTTTCCAGTACGATTGACACAATGAACACTCATGCACAAGCCTTCGATGACAAGGTTCAAGGAATTTCGCGAGAGGTTTCACACGGCTCTCAGGCACTTGAAGAAATGATGGCGCAGATCAAGCTGGTGCTCGATAATACACAGCGCCTGGCTTCTGATATGTCCGACTTAGGAACTTTGTCTGAGGAAATCGGCGGAATTGCTCAAATGATCGCAGGCATAGCCGACCAGACTAATCTCTTGGCTCTGAATGCGGCCATCGAGGCAGCAAGGGCAGGTGAGCACGGCCGCGGTTTTGCGGTAGTGGCTGAGGAAGTGCGCAAGCTGGCGGAACAGGCCGCGCAAGCTACAGCGGAGATTGACGCTCTGCTTACACAGGTTCAAGGTGGAATCTCGGGGGCTGTCAAAGATATGAATGATGGTGCCCAACAGGCAGAAAGAGCAGTGGCAAGGGCGCAGGAAAGTGGTGTAGTGCTGAATAATATTCTAAAGGATGTAGATGAGATTACCATGCAGGTGAGCGAGTTTGTCCGTGGCTTAGCGGAGATCAACGCGGGTGGTCAAGAAATCGCTAGTGCGGCCGAGGAACAGGCTGCTGCCATCGAACAGATCGCTAGTGCCGCCCAGAGATTAACAGACTTGGCTTTGGAGGTTGCCACTTTGATTGAGCACTTCACATTGGCCGACTAGGAGGGAGCAATAATGTCCAAACTTACTCGCACTGCCTTGTTGATCGCTGTAACTGCAGTGGTTACTATAGCAGTCAACATTCCGCTGCCTCATGTCCATGGTTACATAAACATGGGGGATACGGTTATTTTAGCGTCAGGCCTGCTCTTCGGGCCAGTCACCGGTGCGATAGTTGGGGGACTAGGTTCTTTCTTAGCAGATATTTTGTTAGGTTACGCATATTGGGCACCATGGACGCTGATTATTAAGGGGTTGGAAGGTTTTTTGGTAGGTCATTTGGCTGGGAAACCTTCCCTAGGTGTGGCACTAGGTGCGGGCGCTATGGTCTTGGGGTATTTTGCAGCAGGTTCCATCCTTTATGGCCTCAGACCAGCTCTGGCCCAACTGCCTTTTGATATCATCCAGGGAGTGGTGAGCTGCGCTGCGGCTCTAGCTGCAGTAGCGGTATTAAGAAAGCATCTTAAGAGTTAGTCGGTCCGGACAGACACAAATCGCCAGGCATCCACATACAATAATAAGCTGAATCATGCGCGTGTGGATGGGAGGTGGATGCATGGCTGCATTGGTCGTACTGCTTTCTCACTGGTTATTTCACGGCTTGGGTGTATTGGCATCGTATGTTACAAACAGCAGCGTTTTTCCCCAGCCCCTCTCAGCCGAAGAGGAGGCGGAGCTTCTGGCAAGAAAAATGCAGGGTGACGAGGAAGCACGCAATATCCTCATCGAACGTAATCTTCGCCTCGTTGCTCACATTGTGAAGAAGTTTGATAACACAGGGGAAGATACCGAAGATCTGATATCGATAGGTACCATAGGGTTAATCAAAGCAATTAATACTTTTGATCCGGGGAAGAAAACGCGACTTGCTACTTACGCCGCCCGATGCATTGAAAATGATATTTCAATGACACAGGGCGGCGTTTTTTCATTTATGGATTATTTGGCAACCGGTTGCATAAATCGACAAACGAAGCGTCGTTCAGGCTGGGAATCACCAGATGAGCTTCGTGCAGAATTTCCGGATCACCGACACCAATCGTATACATGCCTGCTCGCCGGCCAGCCTCAATCCCGGCAAAGGCATCTTCAAATACCACACATTTGTTAGGAGCAATATTCAGGTCTTCCGCAGCCCTTGAAAACACTTCTGGGTCTGGCTTCGCTTTACTGACTACAGTGCCATCGACGATGCAGTCAAACAGATCTGTCAAGCCCAGTCGGTCTAGGATCAAACGTGCATTCTTACTGGCTGACCCCAGGGCGATTTTGACGCCCGCTTGTTTGGCTTCCTGCAAGAATGCAAGGGCTCCAGGAAGAATTTCTGACTCATCCATTTGGGTGATATATTCCACATACCATTCATTTTTGCGAGCCGCTAACTCCTCTTTTTCCTCGGGACTCTTTTCGATTCCGCCTACTTCCAGAAGAATCTCAAGAGAACGCATCCGGCTGACCCCTTTGAGGCGCTCGTTGTGTTCTTCGCTGAAAAAGAAGCCCAGTTCAGCAGCAAGGCGCTTCCAGGCTAGGTAATGGTATTTTGCGGTGTCAACAATGACCCCATCAAGATCAAAAATAGCTAATTCGATCATAGACAAACTCCTTTCTATGCGCTTATTATAACATGCTTTTTTACCTCTGCGCATAGATTGGCAGTAAAACACATGAAGGGAGGCTGCCAAAACTGATTGGGATCTATGTGCGGGTTAGCACTGAAGACCAAGCTCGTCACGGCTACAGCATCCCAGCGCAGATCAGAGAATGCCAAGAGCTAGCTGGCGGACGTCCTACATTGGTCTTTGCCGATGAGGGCCTTTCTGGTGACAGCTTAGATCGTCCAGCTCTAACTGAATTGAGAGAAAACATCCGAAAAGGCGTGATTACCGAAGTGATCTGCCTTGATCCAGACCGGCTCTCGCGCAGACTTCTCAATCAGCTGCTCATCACAGATGAATTTGAAAGGCATGGCGTTGAACTGCGGTTTGTCAACGGCGATTACAGTAAGACCCCCGAAGGGACGCTGTTTTATGCGATGCGCGGAGCCATATCTGAATTTGAAAAGGCTAAGATAACAGAACGCATGTGCCGCGGCCGGAGAGAAAAGGCCAAGCAGGGAAAGATTCTGCGTGACTTCCAGATTTATGGGTACGATTATGATAAAGAGCGAGAAGCACTAGTAATAAATGAAAGGGAAGCATCGGTAGTTCGCCAGATTTTTGCATGGTTTCTTGAACCGCCACCTGGGATCAGAGGCATGGCGGGCATTGCAAGGCTTCTGACCAAGCAAGGGGTTCCTACAAAACGGGGCGCTTCGAAGTGGCACCGCCAGGTCGTGCGCCAGATTCTAGTTAATCCTACGTATATAGGAAAGTTCTACCACAATAAGTGGGCCTCCACACCGCAGGGCATTCGTCTGCGTCCTAGGACCGAATGGATTTTGGTGCCCTGCCCAGCTATCGTAGAAGAAGCTCAATTTGAGGCGGTTCAGCAGCGTCTGCGGAGAAGCGGTTCTAAAATACGTCATTGAAATAGAAATTTTAATGCAGCTTAGAGCGACCAAGCGTTCGCGCCACGATGTACTGCTGTACGATTCTATCGGTTCCGATCGGGAAGGCAATGAGATCAGCTTGATCGACATTCTAAGTACTGAGGACGATGATGTGCTAGACCGAGTCCAAATGAAGGTTGACCAGGCACTGCTCAAGGAGAAGTTTAACTGTTTGTCGAAGCGGGAGCGACTCGTATTGGAGCTGCGCTACGGACTGGGTGAAAAAGAGAGGCAGACTCAGAGGCAGATCAGCCGCCTGCTGGGAATTTCCCGTTCCTACGTATCACGTATTGAAAAAAGAGCGCTCAGCAAACTCCAGGGAGAGATGTGCTGAGCAGAGCCGTTTAAGGGAGGCTTCCCAAGAAATGGGGAGGCCTCCTTTTCTGTGTTTTGGGAACATGTTATAATGAGACAAGATCAGAAACGAATGAGGGAATTCCATGCAGCTGCTTGTACCAAATGAAGTGCTCGCTAGTGTGCGAGATATTGACATTGAAGCCCTAAAACACCAGAATATCCGAGGGCTTCTAATCGATCTTGACAACACGCTTGTCGACTGGGATAAATCTGAGATCGATCCTTCCTTAGCTGAATGGGTGAAAGATGTTCTGCGGAAAGGTATGGCGGTCTGTTTAGTTTCAAATGCTGTGCCTAAACGAGTGGAGCAATTCTCCCAACAGCTGGGAATTCCCGGTGTCAGCAGGGCCTTAAAACCTCTGCCCCGAGCTTTCCGAATAGGACTGAAGAAACTTGGCCTGCGGCCACATGAGGCTGCTGTTGTAGGAGACCAGATTTTCACTGATGTCTTTGGGGGCAACCGTTTAGGGCTGTATACCATTTTGATTAATCCCTTGAGTACACGGGAGCTGCGTTCAACTAGGTTCATGCGCCGGTTAGAAAGGCGTGTGTTGAAGAGAATGGTACAGCGTGGTTTGATGACTGATACTGCGCTGAAAATTCGAGGAAGAAGGAGTAATTGACTATGGCAGAGCAATGCAGAGGCTGTGGTGCTGTACTTCAGAGTGTCAATCCAGAAGAGTATGGCTATATACCGCCAAATTTAGATAGAGAAGGAGAACCTATCTGCCAGCGGTGTTTTCGGATCACTCATTATGGCCGCGATGAGCTTGGGCCAGTAGTTGCAGATGCTTCTGCCAGGGCCTTGCGCGAAGGAGTGGCATGGGCAGATCATGTGATTTTGGTAGTCGATCTGATTGATTTTGAAGCAGGTCTGCCTAAAGATTTGGTTATGTATTTAAGCCGCAAGCCGCTGCTTGTTTTAGTCAACAAAGTGGACCTCCTTCCGGCGCAGACACCGGTAGAGGAGGTAGAGGTTTGGGTGCGGCGCCGTCTTAAGCAGCTGGGTATATCAGCTGAAATACTGCTAGTCAGCGCGTTAAATGGCTTTGGCTTTCGTGAACTAGCTGCTTGGATAGAGGCCGAGCAGCGCCGGATTTTAGTGGCCGGAGTGACTAATGTGGGCAAGTCACATGTGATTTCGCGTCTGCTCAGCATGCGCTTGGGCCGCATGAGAGGGCATACCGCAAAACCAACAGTTTCTGCCTATCCAGGAACAACAGTATCCTGGTCTCGCTGGGAACTGGCTACAGGAAGCGAGCTGGCTGACTCGCCCGGTTTTGTTCCGCAGGGACGCATCAGCGACATGCTTTGTGCTAGCTGTGCTCGAGAGTTAATTCCCAGCCGTCGCCTCAGTTCTAAGCTGTTACCCATAGGTCCCGGCCAGATTATGCACATTCCGGGCAGAGCTGCTGTTCTTTGTGAGGGAGCAGGCGCTGATGGCCTTTTAATCGGCTACTGCGGCTCCGGTGTAGACTGGGAGCGTTCCAATGAACGCCTGTTAGCAAAATGGACTAGTGACTACCGCATACACTGCCCAGTTCAGGAATGGGTTGAGCATAAAGTGAAACTTCCTCGGAATTCAGACCTGCTCATCCACGGATTAGGCTGGGTATCGGCGCGAAAAACAGATTATCGCCTCAAGGTATTTCTGCCTGCAGGTGTGTCGTATACAATTAGGCCGTGTTTAATTGGACCGAAATCTAAATAATTTTGAATAACTCAGATGCCCTCCGTGCATACTCTGATTAAAAGGAGAGCGTGCACGGAGGGATGATTATGCAGTCATATGTTTATCGAGAAGTAATTCCATACCAAAACAGCTTGGATCTTTTAAACACAATTCGGGATGTTGTGCGCCGCTTGAAGACAGAGAATCCGGAGTTGCGCAATTACCAACTGGCCGATGTTGGTTTAAAGCGCGGCAAGACTGCAGTGAATGTCACCTTGTTTTTTACCCGGAATGTCTCTTAGTACCCCTGCGAGGGGGTTTTTTCATGTTGGTGGTTAACTTGGGCAGGAATTTCCAATCATAAGGGAGAAAGGAAACGGGTGACAGCCAAGGCAGAGGGGGATACATATGAGTAAGACAATTGAAGGGATACTGACCAAAATTCGGGATTTGGGTGCGCAGGCATTTGTCGTGACGAGCCCAGTAAACCGTCGGTATCTGACCGGTTTTACCGGGTCAGCCGGGACTGTCTGGATTTCGGAAAACAGAAAAGCACTCCTAACAGATTTCCGTTACATCGAGCAGGCCAAAGGCCAGTGCCCAGGATGGGAAATCATCCAAGTCGATGAATATGAGCAGTCTATCGCCGAATTAATTGATGCGGAAGGCGTAAAGGCAGTAGCCATTGAAGCGCCGCATATTACGGTGAATCAGTTTAAGTCTTGGCAGAAAGCTTTTTCTGCTGAGATCGTTGAAACTGAAGGCATTGTGGAAGCAGTCCGTATGGTGAAGACTCCGGAGGAGATCGAGAAGATCCGCCGAGCTGCCGCCATTGCAGATCATGCCTTTGCCCATGTCTTGCCGCAGCTGCGTCCCGGAGTTACTGAGCTTGAAATTGCTTTGGAACTAGAGTTTACCATGCGCAAAGCGGGTGCAAGTGGTGTTTCGTTTAGGCCGATCGTAGCGGCTGGTGAACGATCCGCTTTGCCACATGCTGAACCTGGAAATCGAGTTTTTGCCCACGGAGACTTTGTCGTAATGGACTTTGGCTGTGTGTTCGAAGGTTACTGTTCAGACATGACTCGGACGGTTGTCATTGGTGAACCAACTGAAGAACATATGGTTATTTACGACCTGGTTCTTCAGGCTCAGCTCGAAGCACTGGCTGCAGTAAAGCCTGGTATGACCGGAAAGCAAGTGGACAGCGTGGCTCGTGACATAATTGCCGATGGCGGCTATGGTCAGTACTTCGGCCATGGTTTGGGCCATGGAGTTGGCTTGGAAATTCATGAACGCCCCCGCCTGTCGCAGAAAGATGAAACCGTGCTGGAACCGGGGATGGTTGTAACCGTTGAGCCGGGGATTTACCTGCCCGATTTCGGCGGTGTTCGCATTGAGGATTTGGTTGTTGTGACCGAATCAGGCAGCGAAATACTCTCATCCACCTTCAAAGAGCTCTATGTTGTGGAATAAAGTGCTAGTGGGAGGAAGGTTTAGCAATGATTTCAGTGAATGACTTACGTACAGGACTGACGATTGAATGGGATGGAGAAATATACACTGTGGTTGATTTTCTCCATGTAAAACCAGGTAAAGGCGCAGCTTTTGTGCGCACCAAGTTGAAGAACATTCGTACTGGCGGTACCATTGAACATACATTCCGGGCAGGCGAGAAAGTTTCCCGCGCTCATATTGAGACCCGCGATATGCAGTATCTGTACAACACCGGTAATGAGTATTACTTCATGGATACAGAAAACTATGAGCAGATTACTCTCATGAAGGATGACTTGGGCGATGCTCCCAACTATCTGCTAGAAAATATGACGATCGGTATCCAGTTCTATCAGAACCAAGCGATTGGTGTTGATCTGCCCACGACTGTAAATCTGAAGGTCGTTCATACAGAACCTGGATTTAAAGGTGATACGGCAACTGGAGCCACCAAACCCGCTACTCTGGAAACTGGTATTACGATTCAAGTCCCCCTCTTTATTGAGGAAGGGGATGTACTCAAGATTGACACCCGTACTGGAGAATACCTCTCCCGGGCATAATACCAAATAAGGTGGGTGAGTGTGATGGAAACCATTAGGGAGAAGATTGCCTATCTCAAAGGGATCATGGACGGCGACACGAAGTTCGGTGAAGAGCGGGTCCGGTTCATGTTCCAAAAGATGCTTGAGCTTCTGGGTGATATTTCTGAAGAGCTCGATACGCTCGGTTTAGTCCAGGCAGAACTGGAAGATTACGTAGAGGAAATCGATCTTGATTTAGCAGAACTCGAAGACGAGTATTACGCAGAAGAACATGAGTGCTGCGGACATCATCATGACCACGACCATGACCATGGCTATGACCCCATGGTGCGCATGGAATGTCCCGAATGCGGTGAAGAGGTGCAGTTTGAAGAAGAGTTCCTCTATGACGATGATGTGCGGATTACCTGTCCTAACTGCGGCGGAACTGTCTTCGACAGTGAAGAATTAGACGAAGAGATCTTTTCCGATTTAGAGGAAGACGATGAAGACTGACGATATGCCTTGAGTCGGCGCTGAAAAGCGCCGGCTTTTTTATTGCATAACTTGTCCACTGTCAGCATATATATGAGCAGCGCGGGGAGGTGGAGGAACCATGTACGAGTCTATTGCTCCTAGGATACGCAAGATCTTAGAGTACAGCTCTCTGCACGGCCTAGAAGAAATTCGGCTGCGGGCCAATCAGCCGCTGACAGTAAAGACTCGGGCGGGATATATCTTTCTCGACGAACGAGGTACAGCCACAACATTGGAACGGGCATATCGTGTTTCCCCTGATGATTTAGCGCGCACTGTCCAGATTTTGACCAACAGCTCTTGGTATGCCTGGGAAGAGGAACTGCGCTCTGGATATTTGACAATACCTGGCGGTCATCGTGTTGGATTCTGCGGGCGGGCTGTATTAGAGGGAGGTAGAGTCAAGACTATCCATTCGGTTTCATCGCTGAGCATTAGGGTAGCACGTCAGATTAAAGGAGCAGCTGACACCGTTATCGGACACGTATGTCCTGGAATGGGAAAGATCCGTTCCACTTTGATTATTTCTCCTCCAGGCTGCGGCAAGACCACCTTATTAAGGGATCTCGCACGACAGATCGCTGGTTCCGGTTTTCAAGTTGTGATTGTGGACGAGCGTTCAGAAATAGCAGCCTGTCATCGGGGAATTCCCCAGTTGGACGTAGGTCCTCAGACAGATGTCTTAGATGGTTACCCCAAGGCCGAAGGTATAGCCGTAGCCGTACGTGCCTTGTCGCCGCAAGTAGTGGTTACGGACGAAATCGGACACCCGAATGATTCAGTTTCTCTTGCCGAACTGGCTCGCTCTGGGGTCGCGGTAATTGCGTCCTGTCACGGCCAGGACATAAACCAAGTGCGGGCGCGAAGATGGACCGCGGAAGGCTTGGGTGTGTTTGAGCTGGCAGTGGTCTTATCCAGACGAAAGGGGCCCGGAACGATTGAACAAGTTCTAAGTCTGGCAAAACGGACATAGGATTAATTGGACAGGGGTGATGCTGTGCACTTAGCCGGGGCTTTCTTGGTCGTATTAGCCTGTGGAATGATGGGATTGACGGTGGCCCGCAGTTTTGTCTCTCAGGTGGAAAACACAAAAGATCTCATTACTATGCTGCAGTTTTTAGAGACCGAGATTGGCTATTCTCGTTCGGCACTGCCCGCAGCCCTGCAGCGCATCAAGCGGATGGGAGGACTTGCAGCAGACTTTGCAGATGCTGTAGTTAACTTCCTAGAGGAAAACCCTGGCGAAGCATTTTCCAGAGCTTGGTCAGCCGGATTGTCACTGCTGCGGTCAGCGGGTATAACTGAGCAAGTTGTGGAAGACCTAGCTGCTCTCGGCGAAGTTCTAGGCGCCAGTGGAGTAGACGACCAAAAACGTCATCTGCACTTAGCTCGTATCCGCCTAGAAGAATCTTATGCAAATGCTGCCGAAGAGAAGCGTCTTAATTTCCGTTTGTGGAGTTATTTGGGCTTCGGAACAGGACTCCTTATAATTCTTCTGATTTCTTGAAAAGAGGGGCGACTCATGTGACTGACTTAACGCCAATTTATCGCATTGCTGGATTGGGCATTCTCGTGGCTGTGCTGAATATTTTCTTAGTACAGGCCGATCGTAAAGAACAGGCTCAAATGCTGAGTCTAGCAGGAGTAATTATCGTTCTCTTGTGGTTGGTCCAGATGGTTGCACAGCTCTTCGAAAACGTGGAAGCGGTATTCCGCTGGTAGGGGATGATGAGATGCTCTGGCTGCCGCTCGCTGTGGCCCTCGCTGTAATCGTAACCGTCTTTCAGACCGAACTGAGAGAGAATTACCCTGCTTGGGCTGTTCTCACAGCTGGAGCCTTTGTAACGGTAGTTGGACTGGCCCTAATGCCGCGCTTTTCGGATATCATTCGGGTTTTTGCAGACATGGCCAAACTTGGGGACGTGGGTTCGGTTTACCTCACGCCGGTGCTGAAGACCATCGCTGCCGCCTACATAACATCGTTTGGTGTCGTGCTCAGCCGTGAGGCCGGCGAAGAAGCAGTCGCCTCGGCGATAGAGCTGGTGGGCAAAGCAGTCATTCTGCTGATGGCCGTTCCCCTCGTGCAGGCAATTTTTGTCTCACTGCTCGGTTTGCTTGATTTTTAGAAGGTGGACTGTATGGCTCAAAAATCGTTCTACCTAATCTTTCTGTTCGTTTTGGTACTGCTGATGCAGCAGCATGCGGAAGCATCACTGCTGGAAGAGTCGATCGAGGCTCAACTCGAGGAATTGGATCTAGATGGTTTAGTGCGCTACACCGACCTAGTCGAACCTGACCTGCAGGCTTATGTTCCTACTCTTGACCTTCAAGGTATTTTAACGGGAATGGGCGGACAACTGTCGATTAGGGATCTCTTTCAGCAGCTTATAGTCCTGCTTCTCCAAGAGATTGTTTTCAGCGCGGTGCTTCTCCGTCAGCTTGTAGTGGTAGCTGCTCTCTCGGCAATGCTCACCCGTCTGAGCTCAGCTTTCGGTGAGAATGCGGTAGTACGGCTGGCACAGAGTATCTGTTTCTTAGTGATAATCGTAATTGGACTGCAGAGTTTCCGCACGGTCATGAACTTGGCAACCGAGACAATTGACAGGATGGTCTCCTTCATGTATGCCATTCTGCCAACTCTCACGGCTCTGTTGGCTGCTGCAGGTGGAATAACTTCTGCAGCAATCTTTCATCCTGTATTGATTGCTATGGTGAGCGCAGTAGCCTCTGCGGTGCGTTACTTGCTGCTGCCATTGATTTTTGCAGGAGGTGTGCTCGGACTTCTTGCGCATTTTTCTGCAGAACTGCCCCTATCGCGGTTAGCCGGCTTCGTTAGGCAGGCTGCGGTAACGATCTTAGGATTGATGTTTATTGTTTTTTCTGGGGTGATGACAGTCCGGGGAGCTGTGACCCCAATTGCTGACGGCGTCGCGCTTAGGACTGCTAAGTTTCTCACCAAGACCTTTGTTCCTGTGGTTGGTGGGATGTTCGCAGATGCGGTGGAAGTAGTGGCTGGCGGTTCGCTTTTGATTAAGAACGCAGTTGGAGTCTTCGGCCTGGCAGTTGTTTTCTTTGTAGTGGCAGTACCGATCATTAAAGTATGGGCGGTTATCCTCATTTACAAGCTGACAAACGCTGTGATTCAGCCTATTGTGGACAATCGGGTTGTGGAGGCCATCGCCAGTTTGGAAAACACGCTGACCTTGATCCTTGCATCGCTGGCCACCGCAGGACTCATGTTCTTTTTAATAATTACAGTATTGGTAGGACTCGGCAACTTGGCAGCGGTAATGAGGTGAAAACATGGAGCAGCTGTGGGTTTGGTTGAAAGGGATTACAGCACTGGTAATCATCCTAGGCTTCTTGGAAACAATCCTGCCTGAATCACCGGGAATTAGAGGAACCGCCAAACTAGTTTTTGGTCTTGTACTTATGGCTGCGATTCTCCAGCCTATTCTCTCGCTCGTCAACATAGACTGGGCTGCCTCTCTATCTCTAGAAAACGCTGCGAGCTCATTTAGCCGCGGTACTTCCATTCAGGGTGACTGGGAAGCAGTGGCAGCTCGTCTGCAGGCGAAAGGCGCTGCACCCGTTCTGCGAGCTGTCGACGAGTCGGCTGCTCGACAGCTTGAGGCCTTGCTCTTAACTATCCAGGGCGTAGAACAGGTTGAAATTAGCCTATCAACAGACCAAGGCGCGGTGGAGGCAGTGGACGTTAGAGTTAGGGGGCAGAATATTACCGGCGACAGGATTCAGAGAATCGTTTCTCAGTATCTAGACCTACCCGAAGAACATATCACTGTCACCATGGAAGCGGGGGGAGTCGAACTGTGACCAAGATCCTAGAACGCCTTTCAGACAAGCAAAAAAGGTTTCTGAGTTGGCTTGCCTTAGTTGCCCTTGTAGGAGTGGGCCTTTTGATGGTGCAGACACCCAAACGGCAAATTGAGACTTCTTTTCAAGGGGAAATTACAGCCCCAGATAGGTCGGATTTTGCAGCGGAAGCCAGGTATCTAGAACAGCGGCTGTCTGAACTCCTCAGCGCGGTGATGGGGATTAGGCGGGCAGATGTGTTTGTCACACTTGAACGGGGAACACGCTTGACCATTGCTGAAGAGTCTACCTACGAACAGCGAAATGACATCGAGACACGCCGTACCACCGCCCCTGCTCTAGTAAGAAGTGGCCAATCTGAGTCTCCCATTATTCTCGAGGAGATTTGGCCCCAGATTCGCGGTGTGTTAGTTGTGGCTGATGGGGCAGAAGATCCGCAGGTACGCTTTCAGATAGCTCATGCGGTGCAGACTGTCCTGCAGATAGAGATGTATCGGATAGAAGTTCTTCCGAGAAATTAAGGAGAGTGAGACAATGGCTAAGTTCTACGTATGGAAAGGTCGAAAAATTCTGTGGAACATCTTAGTTCTGACCATAGCAGTCGCAGTACTCGTGTACATCTTTAATGTGGAAGAAACAGAGGTTGCCAGCAGTGATGACGAACAGCCTCCGCACGAGATCCACGAAACGAGCTCAGTCTTTGCCTTACTTGATGAACCTGAACCAGCGGAGCTTGCATCGCTTGTGGAACCTGTCTCTGTAAGGCCGATACCAACGAAATTCTCAGAATACCGCCTTGAGAGAGAACGGCTGCGCAGCAGGCAGATGGAGCTTCTCCAGAATATTGCTTATGATGGAACTGCTTCACCGGAGCAGCGGCAAAAGGCCCAGGAAGAACTGCAGCAGGTATTGGCGGTGATGGCCGTCGAGGCGGAAATTGAAAATCTCTTGAAGGCTAAGGGTTATCTAGACGGAGTCGCCATGCTGGATGACGATTCTGCCATTATCGTAGTTCCCGTTCGTTTGACCAGGGAAGAGGCTGCCCAAATTGGCGAACTCGTTAGAAGCTTGACCGGAATCAGTTATGACCAAATTACGATTGTGGATGAACCTTCTGCTGTCTAGAGGGATCGGCTCGAAATTGTAGAACTAAACACAGAAATCCATCTTGGAGGTACCTTAATGGAACTCAAAGATATCAAGCAGCTTATCCAGATTGTCGATGCTGCCAACATAGCAGAGCTTGAAATTGAACACGATGACTTTAAGATTAAAATAAAGAAATCAGCTGGCGGGATCAGCCTGCCTGCTGCCGAGGTCCAGCCACCGGCAGTCGAGGCTGTTCCTCAGCCGCGTCCAGAACCAACAGCTATTACACAGGCTAAGGTTCCCGCAAATATGCTCGATATCACTTCACCTATGGTAGGTACGTTCTACCGCGCACCAGCTCCTGATGCTGAACCCTACGTAAAAGTGGGCGATATGATAGAACCAGGACAGGTGCTTTTTATCATTGAGGCTATGAAAATGATGAACGAAATCGAGTCAGAACACCGCGGCAGGGTAGTAGAATTTCTGGTTGAGAATGGTGAGTCGGTGGAGTACGGTCAGCCCCTGATTCGCCTGGAGCTTATGGATTAGGGGTGGGAATCGTTGCTGCGGAGAGTATTGATTGCAAACAGGGGCGAGATCGCCTTGCGAGTTATGCGCGCCTGTCGCGAACTTAATATTGAAACCATCGCCATATTTTCTGAAGCTGATCGCGATTCACTTCATGTCAAGTACGCTGATTATGCCGTCTGTGTGGGCCCAGCCCCTTCGGCGAAGAGCTATCTTAACCTCCAGAACATTATTTCGACAGCGGTTGTGCATGGAGCGGATGCCGTGCATCCCGGTTATGGCTACCTAAGTGAACAGCCTCTTTTTGCAGAGATGTGTGAAGCTCATAATCTGACCTTTATCGGTCCAAGCCCAGAGCAGATTGAGCTCTTGGGGGACAAGTCTCGTGCCAAGGCCGTCATGGCCGAGGCTGGGGTTCCTGTAATTCCTGGAAGCGATGGTCCCGTTGAGTCTGACAAAGAATTGGTGAAGATCGCTGATGAAATTGGTTACCCTGTGATCATCAAGGCAGTCGCCGGCGGTGGAGGGCGCGGTATGCGGCTTGCGTGGAATCGAGAGGAGCTGCTCCAACACGCCCAGGTAGCTCGGGCTGAAGCTGCGGCTGCGTTTGGCAGCGACAAGGTCTACTTAGAAAAGTACCTAGTGAATCCGCGCCATATTGAGGTGCAGATTTTAGCTGATCAACACGGAAATGTCGTCCATTTTGGTGAGCGTGAGTGCTCGCTGCAGCGCCGTCATCAAAAGCTTTTGGAAGAGAGTCCCTCTCCAGCCGTCAATGAAGAGCTGCGGGCCCGCATGGGTGAGGCGGCAGTAAAGGGTGCAAAAGCGGTTGGTTACCACAACGCCGGTACAATAGAGTTTTTATTAGACGAAAACGGCGACTTTTACTTTATGGAGATGAATACGCGCCTGCAGGTGGAACATCCAGTTACTGAGCTGGTCTACAGCATTGATCTGGTTAAGGAGCAAATTCGTATAGCCGCAGGCGAGGAATTAGGGTACACTCAGGCAGATGTGCTTCCGTATGGCCATGCTATTGAGTGTCGGATTATGGCCGAAGCCATCGGTAAGAATTCGCGACCGTGCCCGGGAACCATCACACGGTTAATGGTACCAGGTGGTTACGGTATCCGCTGGGATAGTCATGTTTACCAGGGTTATAAGATTCCGCCATATTATGATTCTATGTTTGGAAAATTGATCGCCTGGGGAACCGATCGGGAAGAGGCTGTACAGCGAATGGCACGGGCTTTAGACGAGCTTGTAGTTGAAGGTATAGACACCACGATTCCTTTCCACAAGCGGATTTTAAGAGATCCCCGTTTTCTGCGAGGCGAGTTTTCAACGAATTTCATTGATACATTGCTGGACGAATAAATGCCAGCTTTTGTGGTACGTTCTGGTTTAGTCTGGTATAATATCCATAAGTTATTTATGAGGAGGGTGCTCAGATGGCAGAACAAGAACGTCGCACTGACTTAGGCGATGTGAAGATTGCTGACGAAGTCGTAGGCATTATCGCTGGATTAGCCGCGACAGAGATCCCTGGTGTTGCTGGTATGAGCGGAGGTATCGCAGGCGGTATTGCCGAGATGCTGGGCCACCGCAACCTCTCTAAAGGTGTCAAAGTAGAAGTAGGTCAAGCAGAGTGTGCAGTCGATCTGTTCATAATCATTGAATACGGATACAACATCCCTGAGGTTGCGCAGCAGATCCAGGAAAACGTTAAGCGGACCATTGAGGTTATGACCGGTTTGACTGTGGTAGAGGTCAACTTGCATGTTCTTGGAGTACACTTCCCGCAAGAGAAGAAAACGGAAGAACCAGCCCCGGCTAAGCAGACACCTCCACCACGGGTGAAGTAGTATGACTGGCTTGGATCAGCTGATTATAGGTTTGACAGCGCTGATATTAGCTTTTCTCGGCGGGCTGATGGTGGTGGTCAGCACAGGTCTTTCTGGCACCCTGAGCTGGATGAGATTGGCTCCTGATCTTTGGGATGGTATCTTGATTGGGGCTGTTTTCATTCTCCTGGCTGTCTACCTGCTGTTGATCATTACACGCCAGAAGTCTGAACCAGCTGTCGTCCATCAAGCAGAGCTTGGAGCGGTGCGCATCGGTGTCAATACGATCAAGGGGCTCATTAATAAGAAGGCCCATGACGTCAAAGGAGTTAGAGAGAGCACTGTTACAGTGGTGCAGACAGAGCCACTGTTGGTGCGCCTTGAACTTCAGATTTTGCCCGATTACAACGTACCGAGTTTAGCCGAGGAATTACAGCAGCAAGTTAAGGAATACTTAGCCGAAACCATGGGAATCGAAGTCGCGGGTGTGGAGATTCTCGTGCGTGGTATCGGAGAGACGGCGAGGCCGCGGGTATCGTGAGTTGGGGTGAGGTTTATTGAGTAGACGTGTAGCGCGACAAGTAGCGTTTCAAACACTATTCCAAATTGACGTAGGTAACTGTGAAGCAGAAGAAGCAATACAACAGAGGCTGGCTGATGCGGTTTTGGATGAAGCAAACGAGGAATATGTTGCCGAAGTTGTGCGCGGTGTATGCGCATATCGTGCTGCACTCGATGCCCAGATCAACGATGTGTCCACCGGGTGGCGGGTTGAACGCCTGGGAGCTGTGGAACGCAGTATCCTGCGGTTAGCGATCTATGAGATTGTATTTCGCGATGATGTGCCAGTCCCTGTTTCGGTAAATGAAGCGGTGGAATTGGCTAAACGCTTCGGTGATGATGATGCACCGAGGTTCATCAATGGAGTATTAGGTTCTGTGGTGCGTGATGGCGGCTTTGCGTGAGCTTTATTTGGGAATAGACACAAGCGCTTATACCACATCTCTCTGCCTAGTTGATCGGGACGGCAGCACAGCTGCCGAAGCCCGGCAGGTCCTAGAAGTCCCCGAAGGTAAACAGGGTCTGCGGCAGTCTGAAGCGCTGTTTCAGCATGTGCAGAATTTGCCGAAGGTTGCAGAGAAGCTGCGCGGGCAGCTGTCCGGCGAGTGGAAGGTGGCCGCTGCAGCGGCCAGCAGTCAGCCAAGGCCTTATGCGGACTCCTATATGCCGGTTTTTTCCGCCGGCAGGAGTTTCGGAGAAACATACGCCCAGCTGACCGGTATTCCTTTTTACGAGCTTAGTCATCAGGAAAACCATATTCTGAGTGGTCTGCATACGGCCGGAGGACCGACTTCAGAGCGATTCTTTTCAATACATCTGTCCGGTGGTACTACAGAGCTGACGGCAGTGTCTATAAAGCCAAGTGGCCGTATGGACATTGAGCTGTTGGGAGCCACAAGCGACCTGCATGCCGGTCAATTTGTCGATCGCGTAGGTGTGGCGCTGGGCCTTACGTTCCCGGCAGGACCAGCACTGGAAAAATTGGCTGAGAAGGCAGAGCAGGCAGTCGTAGTGCCAGCTGTTCATAAGAATGGTGAGCTGAGTTTCTCTGGTCCCTTAACAGCTCTATTGAAGCATGTGGGGCAGGAGTCGCCAGAGTCGATAGCCCTTGGCTGTCTGCAGTGCATTGGACGAGCCTTAGTCAAGTGGATCAGATGGGCAGAAGACCAAGCTGACTGCCGAGAGATGTTGATCGTAGGGGGAGTGGCGGCGAACCGCATTTTGAGGAACATGCTCGTCGATAAGCTCCGCAATTGGAATTTGTATTTCGCTGAACCACGGTACAGCACCGATAATGCACTTGGTGCGGCTCTCTTTGCCCGCCAAGCTGCTCTCAAGAAGACAACACAGGAGTGAAGCCGGGCAACCGGCTTTCTTCGTTGGAGGTATAATATGCAGATCCTGCAGGTTCGGGAGTTGACACAGCAGATCAAGGCGGCATTAGACAACCCTGTGTTTCAGAATATCGCCGTAGAAGGGGAAATTTCAAATTTTAAGCATCATTCTTCCGGACACATGTACTTTTCTCTCAAAGATGAATCCAGCCGTATCCGCGCAGTCATGTTTCGCAGTCGCAACCAACGGCTCAAGTTTGTACCTAAAGATGGTGATATGGTTGTGGCTGTCGGTTCTGTTGGTGTTTACGAATATAACGGCGACTATCAACTCTATGTAGAACAACTTTTTCCCCAGGGGATGGGCCTGCTCAGCCTGGCCTTCGAACAGCTGAAGAAGAAACTTGAGCAGGAGGGCTTGTTTGACCAGCGTCACAAGCAGCCGATTCCCTTCATGCCAAGGTGTGTCGCGGTCGTTACTTCGCCAACTGGTGCGGCAGTGAGAGATGTTATCAGCGTAGCCCGCCGGCGTCACCCTGGAGTAAACATACTGGTCGTGCCGGCACTGGTGCAGGGACAAGAAGCGCCCGCCTCTCTAGTGCGTGCCCTAGACTTGGCTGCTCGTCAGCCAGATGTCGATGTCATTATTATAGGACGAGGCGGCGGCTCGTTTGAGGATTTAGCAGTCTTTAACGATGAAGCCTTGGCGCGAGCAATATTTCACTGCCCGAAACCCGTAATCTCTGCTGTGGGACACGAAACGGATATTACGATTGCCGATTTTGTGGCCGATCTGAGGGCTCCTACGCCCAGTGCAGCTGCTGAAATGGCGGTTCCCAATTATATCGAACTCACTGAACACATCCATTCACTTGAGCATCGTCTGCAGAGGATTGTGGTGGACAAGGTGCGCCATGGGCGGCGCTATGTAGAACAGCTGTCCAATTCAGCAGCCTTAACCAGGCCAGCCGATCGGCTGCGACCGCTGAAAATGCGAGTTGATGAACTTTGGGAGAGGTTAAATACTGGAACAGGGCAAAATGTCGAAAGGTTGCGCCGTGAGCTAGAGGTGCTTGCGGCGAAGCTTAACACCCTAAGTCCCCTAACTACGCTCGCCCGCGGCTATGCTATCTGCAGTGACAGTTCTGGACGTGTGCTTACTAATTATACACAGGTAAATCCTGGTGAGGAAGTTGCTGTAAAGCTGCAGCGCGGTGTGCTGACCTGCAGTGTTTTGAAAGGGGAAGACAATTGAACGAGTACAAAGAGCTAAAGTTTGAAGAAGCGCTGGTCAAGCTTGAAGAAGTGGTGCGGCAGCTTGAGTCAGGTGAATTGACGCTGGAGGAATCGCTTAAGTTGTTTGAATCCGGTGTCGCTTTGGCGCGGATCTGCAGCCAGAAGCTGGACGAAGCAGAGGGCAAGATTCAGCAGCTGATCGGCGAGGATGGAGAACGCACCCCATTCGTGTCAGAGGAGGAAGCATCATTATGACGCATATTTTACGTGAAAAGGCTCAAGAGATAGAAATTTTGCTGGAACAATCACTTCCTCCGAGTGCAACTCCTCCTTCAATTATTCATGAGGCTATGCGCTACGCGTTATTGGGTGGCGGGAAAAGACTGCGTGCTATTATGGCTGTTGCAGCGTGCGAGAGCGTAGGAGGCGATCCTCAAAAGGCCGGTGGGGTTGCGGCGGCGATTGAAATGATCCATGCCTACTCGTTAGTACATGACGACCTGCCCAGCATGGATGACGACGATCTGCGGCGCGGCAAGCCGACCGTACACCGTATGTATGGCGAGGCCACGGCTATTTTAGCAGGCGATGCTCTCCTGACGGAAGCGTTTGCCGAGCTGGCGCGCATGCCGGAAAAATATAGTGTCGATTACCAGACTACGACAGAAGTTATTCGCGAAATAGCGGCAGCCGCCGGTTCTCAGGGCATGGTAGGAGGTCAAACCGTAGATATTTTAGCCGAACGAGGTCAGGTATCTGCAGATGTGGACAACCTGCGCTACATCCATGCCAATAAGACCGGAGCACTTTTTAAAGCAGCTCTGCGCTGCGGTGGGCTGATCGGAGGTGCTTCGGAAAAGGAACTGGATGCCTTAACACGATTCGGCGAGCATTTTGGACTGGCCTTTCAAATTACCGATGATATCCTCGACATTGTCGGTTCTGAGGACGCTCTGGGCAAAGCGATCGGGAAGGATCAAGAGAAGGGTAAGCTGACTTACCCATCGCTGTTTGGTCTGGAGCAGGCGCGTACTATGGCGAAGGAAAGCGCTGACAAGTGTTTGGAGGTACTAGGAGAGCTTCCATACGAAAGTCCAATTCTGCGCGCTATTGCACTGATGGTGGTAGAGAGGGACCACTGAAGGAGAGATCTGTCTTGGCAAGTCGCTGGCGAAGTGTAGTGGTACTGACGCTGACCACGTTTGTCCTTTCGATCGTCCTTAATTTGGGCAGCAACAGCCTGATGTCAGTTTTTTCTCTGCCTCTCAGCTTTGTGCTGCTTTTCGGAATCATCCTTATGGGAATAATCTTCGACGTTATCGGTGTCGCAGCTGCAGCAGGCCGGGAGACGCCCTTTCATGCGATGGCTTCAAACAGGGTTCGCGGAGCTCGAGAGGGAATTTGGCTTGTGCGAAATGCGGATCAAGTGTCAGTCTTTTGCAACGATGTTGTGGGAGATATTGGCGGTACTTTGAGTGGAGCGGTGGGAGCAAGCATCGTGTTTCAGCTGTCGGCGCTTGGTTTTCCCTTAACAGAGACCCTGCTCAGTACCTTGATGATTGCTGTTATCGCAGCATTGACTGTGGGAGGTAAAGCAATGGCCAAGTCCTTTGCTATATCCAGATCGCGCGAAATCCTGCTTGTTGCTGGTAAAGTTATCTATGGCTTGAAAAAAGTAGGCTTTAAATTCGGCGAAAAAGGTGGACGCGCCCGGAAGAAGCGCCGGAGCCGGTAAGCGGGTGTTTACTTGCATTGGCTGTCTCGCATATGTTATAATACCGTCAAGATAAGGCAAATGGCGCAGTATTCTAGTCGCCACCTTGTTGTCGAAGACGGGCCTAAAAATCCGTTAAGGGCACATCGATGAAGTCTCTGGTGGTGGCCTTCGACGCCCAGTCGGGGGCTGTTGCTGGGGGTTAAGGGGGAAGGGGAATCTACAAGGGCATGTAGGCTTACCCTTCCCCCACGGAGACCCAAATGCGTGGGGCAGCGGAGAGCGCTTCCCTATGGTTTGGGATTAAACCTGCACGCGATACGCCACGATGCAATTCTTTGTACATCAGTGTTGTGTGCAGCGTAGCCTGCCTTGAGTGGTGGCTGGGGGATAGCGTTTCAAGAACAGGCGCCTTGTGGCCAGAGGCAATTGTTCGACTATCGAGAGATAGGAGCGCTTGAAACCGTCGCTGCAAAAGAGGCTAGACAATAAAGGATGGCGCTGAGGAAAGCTCCTAGACTGTTTCGTTCAGCGATAGTATCTTGGGGATTACGGTGTGGACTAAGTGGTAATCCAGCCTCGCTTATGGTGACAGAGCGAAGAGGCCGGAAAGGGGGAACCGCCAGCTGCGGCGACGAGCTGGAAGGCCTTTGGGAAAACCTGCTGGACCTAAGCCACAATCTTTACCCAAGATGCTGCCATTTGCCGTTTCTACATAACTATTAGCGTCGGTCTTCAACGAGTAACAGTCAAAATGATGGTTACTCCGTTTTTTTTATTCTGGTTCCTGCTCTGTGTAAGAAGATGAATCCTGCGGGAAATAATGTTTGTGAGTATTGGCCGATCATAAAAGCCGAAAAAGAGGTAATAGAATGCTTTATCAACTACTTAATCAGATTTCCGGTCCTCAGGATCTCAGGGCACTGAATTTAGAAGAGCTGGAACAGCTTGCAGAAGAGATTCGTCATCTGATTATCACAACGGTGGAGAAAAATGGAGGTCACCTAGGTGCTAACCTAGGGGTAGTAGAACTTACTATCGCACTTCACTCTGTTCTTTCCAGCCCTGAAGATCGGATTGTCTGGGACGTAGGGCATCAGTGTTATGCGCATAAAATTCTAACAGGGCGTTTTCACCAATTCTCCACTCTGCGGCAGCTGGGCGGAATCTCCGGATTCCCCAGACGCAGTGAAAGCGAGCACGATCACTTTGGGGTGGGTCACAGCTCAACCGCAATTTCTGCAGCAGCAGGAATGGCTATAGCCCGGGATCATTTTGGTTTAGATTACAACGTTGTTGCGGTAGTAGGTGACGGTGCCCTTACCGGCGGAATGGCCTTTGAAGCGCTGAACCACATTGGTTCGCTGCAGCGTGATATCGTAGTTATTTTAAATGATAATGAGATGTCGATCGCCAATAATGTAGGTGCATTAGCTGATTACCTCAGTCGTCTGCGACTCGATCCGACGCTGTATCGGGCCAGAGAAGAACTAACACATTTGATCAGCCGCATTCCGGCGATTGGCAGTTCCATGTCGAAGCTAACCCACAGTCTCAAGGAAGCCTTGAAGAATATGCTTCCAGGACAGCTGTTTGAAGAGTTTGGGTTTACTTATTCAGGCCCCTTTGATGGGCACAACATTGGACAGCTTCGCAAAGCGATCCGAGATGGGATTCAGCGTCATGGCCCCGTGTTAATTCACGTGCATACGCAGAAGGGCAAGGGGTATGCGCCTGCTGAAGAAAACCCGGCAAAATTTCACGGAATTGGGCCTCTCGTCAAAGACCCTCATGACAAGGAAGTCAGCTTTAGTCAAGTTTTTGGTTCCACTGTGGAGAAACTGGCTGAAGAAGATGACCGTATCGTAGCAATTACAGCTGCAATGGCTGATGGAACTGGCCTGAGTAAGTTTGCCGAAAGGTTTCCAGACCGTTTCTTTGATGTGGGAATAGCTGAGCAGCACGCTCTTACTTTGGCGGCGGGGATGGCTGCGGATGGATTAAGACCTGTGGTAGCACTTTATTCTACCTTTCTGCAGCGTGGTTATGATCAGGTACTGCATGACATCTGCCTACAGGGTCTGCCGGTGGTAATCGGGATTGATCGCGCTGGGGTGGTAGGTGATGATGGTCCAACCCATCATGGCGTGTTTGACCTCAGCTTCTTGCGGCATATCCCAGGAATCACAATCTTAGCACCTAGTTCTGGTCAAGAACTGGCAGAAATGCTGACCTGGGCCATTGCTCAGGATCATCCCGTGGCAATTCGCTATCCGAGAAGCAGTACTGGAACTCCGACCGACGTTGGTGCTGTTGACATCACACAGCCTATTCTCTCTGAGGAAGTGCGGTCTGGCAGAGATTGCCTTATCTTAGCCGTAGGTCCCATGGTTGAACAAGCTCTAGCGGCCGCCGAGCGCCTGTACCCAGCACTTGACTGTAGTGTGGTAAACGTACGCAGCATTAAACCGCTCGATTCTGCTGCAATACTGCGTTTAGCCCGCGCGGCGCGACATGTCATTACGGTAGAAGATAACGTTTTGGCCGGAGGATTTGGCAGCAGTATTCTGGAATTATTAAGCAGTGAACCTGGCATTATGGTAACCAGATTGGGATATCCCGATGAGTTTGTTCCGCAAGGGCCCATCGCCAAACTTCATGAACAGTATGGCCTGACGGCTGAAGGCATCGCGCAGGCTGTGCGGAGCTTGCTTGGCCAGGATTTACCTGCTGCGGCAGCTAAAGGAGATTAGAACTCAACATGAGATTGGATCAATTGTTAGCCAAGAGGAATTTGGCTGAATCACGGGAAAAGGCTAAAGCAGCTATCATGGCAGGGCTCGTCTATGTCGACGGCCAGAAGGTTACCAAACCAGGTACCAGCGTAAGCGAGGATGCTCAGATAGAAGTCAAAGGGCCAGCTATTCCATACGTGAGTCGCGGTGGCCTCAAATTGGAGAAAGCACTTGAGGTTTTTGAGATCGATCCTACCGGACTGACAGCCGTTGATGTCGGTGCCTCCACTGGCGGATTCACTGACTGTCTACTGCAGCGGGGTGCTGTTCGAGTGTATGCCATTGACGTAGGCTATGGCCAGCTCGACTGGAAACTTCGCCAAGATCCGCGGGTGGTCGTCATGGAACGCACGAATATCAGGCATGTAGACCCAAACAGCTTTCCCGAAAAGGTTGATTTGGCCGTTATCGATGTCTCTTTTATCTCCTTGACCAAGATTTTTCACGTTGTCTTGTCGCTTTTGAAAGACACCGGCCAAGTCGTGGCCCTAATTAAACCTCAATTTGAAGCTGGCCGGGAGCATGTGGGTAAGAAGGGAGTAGTCCGAGATCCAGCTGTCCATGTGGAGGTGCTCGAACGTCTAAGCCAGGACCTGCAGTCCGAAGGTGCGGGACTTGTTAAGTTGGACTTTTCGCCTATCACCGGACCTGAGGGGAATATAGAGTATTTGGCCTACTTCAAGAAAGCTTGTCCTGCACAGTCGTGGGAAGGCCGCTGCTTGGATATTGTGGAGCAGGCGTGGCAGGCCCATAAACAGCCATAGTAAAGGAGTACGAACGGTGCGGTTTGGGATCATGGTGAACAGGGGTAAGCCGGAGGCAGTAGCGTTTGCAGAACGGCTTATTGCGCGTCTGCAGGATCGCGGGATTGAAGTGCTGGTTGACAGTTCCACTGGTCAACTGTTAGACTGTCCATCGTTGAGCCGGCCTGGTTACATGGCACTAATTGATGTTCTACTCGTGTTGGGCGGCGATGGTACTTTGCTTAGAGCAGCACGCCTTGCATCGAGTTTTGGGAAACCTGTCTTAGGAATCAACATGGGACATTTAGGGTTTCTCACCGAACTCGACACAGATGAAGAGTTGGCACCGGCCTTAGAGCGGGTGTTGGCTGGCGACTTTGTTGTGGAAGAGCGGATGATGATTGAAGGGCGTGTACTGCGAGACGCCACAGAAGTGGCGTGCTTTCGCGCGCTCAATGATATAGTGGTTACACGCGGGACGTTTGCCCGCATGATCAATGTGAGCGCCTTCATCGATCATCACCACGTAACAGATTATAAGGCCGATGGCATTATCGTTGCTACGCCGACCGGTTCTACTGCTTATTCACTCTCAGCGGGTGGTCCAATAATTGAACCCCTGTTGGACTGTATCTGCATTACACCGATTTGCCCTCATACCCTCTCTTCTCGTTCTGTAGTGGCTCGGCCTGAAGCTCACGTACGCCTCAAACTCAAGGGTGGAGGCGAGCAAGTGATGCTGACCATTGATGGGCAGGAAGGCTTTCCGCTGCAGCCTAGAGATACGGTAGAGGTAGTACAGGCTCAAACCAAAGCGAAATTCGTCAAAGTTAGCGGGCGGGGCTTTTTCGAGATTCTCAACACGCGCCTAAGGGAACCGCGATACTAGCTTGTGGGGAGTTGTCAGTTGTGAAACTAAGACGGCAGAATCATTTAATTGAAATCGTTCGCAACCATGAGGTGGAAACCCAGGAGGAATTGTTAGCGCTCCTGCGTGAGGCAGGCTTTCATGTGACACAGGCCACTGTGTCAAGAGACATTAAGGAGCTTCGGCTTGCCAAGGTACCCAATGGCAAGGGTGGGTACAAATATGCTCTACCGGTTGGTCAGACCAAGGGCGATCTCCTCCGCCGGGCCAAGCGTATATTTGAGGATTACGTAAGGGAAGTCGATTTTGTCGGTCATTTTTTGATTGTGAAAACATACCCAGGCGGTGCCCATGCGGTAGCTGCGGTCATAGATGAGTTAGACTGGCCAGAGCTTGTAGGCAGCATCGCAGGAGATGACGTAATTCTGCTCATGGTTCGTCCTGAAGAGGAAGAAAAAATGAGCAGACCTCCAGGCAGAGCAGGTGCAGTATTCGATCGCCTCATGGACCTTTTGGAAGGGTGAGCATGTGCTGAGGGAATTATCGATTCAAAACTTTGCCCTAATTGAGCAGTTGGAATTATCATTCTATTCTGGGTTTAGTGTACTTACAGGTGAAACCGGTGCCGGAAAATCCATCATTATTGATGCTCTAGGGCTTCTCTTGGGACGTCGAGCATCGGCTGAGATGATTCGTACCGGAGCAAACAGCTGCACCATTCAAGGTGTGTTTGCAGTACACGATGACGATGTCGTCCAGCTCCTCAAAGAATGGGGAATCGATTTTGATGAAGAAGTGGTTATTACGAGAGAAGTCTCGAACCACGGACGCAACCGATGTCGCTTAAACGGCAAGCTTGTCAGCGTTTCTCAGTTGGCCGAGTTTGGTTCATACTTGGCAGAAATTGTAGGCCAGCACGACAGCCGCAGTCTGCTGAATCCAAGCCGCCATCTTATGTATCTCGATGCCTTCGGTGGTGAAGCACATCAGCGTGAGTTGGACAAACTGGGGGCGAAACACGAAGCCTGGTCAAGCATTCGGCGGGAAATGAATCTGCTTTCAGGAGATGAGCGGGAGCGAAACCGCCGCATCGATCTGCTGCGCTTTCAGCTGGAGGAGATTGAAGGAGCGGGATTGAAAGTAGGAGAAGAAGAAGCGCTGCAGGCAGAGCGTAAGCGGCTGGCCAATCTTGACCGACTGCGCAAAGCTGTCGGAACAGCCTATGGTCTGCTCAATGATGCGGACGGGCATGTCGAATCCGTCATACGCAAGCTGAACCTGGCTCAAGCGGAGCTAGAACGCGCCAGCCATTATGATGAGGAACTTGTCTCAGCCGCGGAACTGCTGACGAGTGCGGTAGCGCAGGTCGGGGAGGTAAGCCTAGAGCTGTGGTCTTACTTAGATCGCTTCGAACTAGAACCCGAACGTTTGAATGAGGTGGAGACTCGTCTAGATTTAATTGAAACCCTCAAACGAAAATATGGTGATTCAGTAGAAGAAATCCTCCTCTTCGCTTCTGAGGCGCAGCAGGAGTTAGAGTTCTTAGAGAGCAGTGCAGAACGCAGTCAAGAACTGCAGCATGAGTTAGAACATGCCTGGAATGCGTGGCTTGAACAAGCGCGGCTTGTCAGTACGCTTCGCCGGGAACTAGCAGCCACATTGGAGAGACAGGTTGAGGAGCAGCTGGCTGATCTCAATATGAACAACACGCGCTTTGTTGTCAGTTTCGAAGATAATGGTGCTCAAGAAAAAATGGTCCCGAGCCAGGAGGGTCTCGAGCGGGTTCAATTCATGATAGCGCCTAATGTAGGCGAAGAGTTGAAGCCTTTGTCTCGCATCGCTTCTGGTGGTGAGTTATCTCGGGTAATGCTGGCTATCAAGGTGATCTTGGCCCAGACAGAAGCGATTCCCACCATTGTTTTTGATGAGATTGACACTGGTATAGGCGGTCAGACGGCTGGAAAACTGGCGGAGAAACTAAAGGCCCTCAGCGCAAGCTGCCAGGTTATGTGTGTTACTCATCTGCCTGTAATCGCGAGTTTCGGCGCCCATCATTATGCGGTGACCAAAGCAACTTCTGGCGAACGTACCACCATTTCTGTTCAGGAGTTAGATAAGCCTGCCCGGATCGCTGAGCTAACGCGCATGCTGGGCGGATCAGAGAGTGCTGATTCGATCACGACCAAACATGCTGAAGAGCTTCTAGAACGAGCTGGTGGCATGTAGTTCCTTTTATATCTCTCCGCAGGCGCGGGCACCCTACAAGCAGACAAGCTTGAGGGGTGGGGAGAGGCATGCGGAGGGTTTTTTTTGCCGTCGCTATTTTTGTTCTGCTGAGTATTACCTTCCTAGCAGTAGGTGCGCCCTTATGGGTGAACTGGGCTGGAATACCATCTGAAGTGAGAGTTTTTCCAGGAACGGAGCTGTCCTTAAAGATTCAGCTGCCGTTCCGCTTGTTTGATGAGACTGGTGCAGATGTTACGGGAAAGGCCGGGGAGTTCTTCTTTCAAACTGATGAGGTCGGAACGACTAAGTATCAGGTAAGTTTGTTCGGTATTCTGCCCATCAGTGAAATGGTTGTCGACGTTGTACCACTGGTTCGAGTATTTCCGGGAGGTCAATCGATTGGAGTACTGGTCAGCTCACATGGACTGCGGGTCAAAGAGGTCATCGCTGTGCAGGGAATGGATGGACGTGACTACTTCCCGGCACGTGATGCAGGTATTCTTCCCGGAGACATATTAATCTCCATAGAGGGCCAGGACATCCATCGTCCAGAGCAAGTGAGCCATCTGGTCAATGCTGCCGCCGAAAGTAGACAGGAGCTGACCGTGGTTGTGCGCCGTAATCAGAGGGTAATGACACGTCAGATTAGGCCAGTAAAATCCCGCCGCACTGATGTTTTCGGAAACGCTTCGGAAGTGTATCTGCTCGGGATTATCCTTGAAGACCCGGCTGCTGGAGTGGGCACGCTTACTTTCTATGATCCTCAGACCAGAAAATATGGAGCACTAGGCCATGCTATTACTGACGTATCCGGCCGTCAACTTCTGATTGACAGCGGGAGTATCGTGGAAGCGACGATCGACAGCATCCGTTATGGTCTGAGAGGGTCACCAGGTGAAAAGCTCGGTTTCTTCCACGGCGAACAGGATTTGCTGGGATCCATTGAGTTCAACTCAGACTTCGGCATCTTTGGAACACTGGCGTCACTGCCGGCGCATCCCTATTTTTCTGAACCAATTCCTGTTGCTTTCAGCCATCAGGTGAGGGTCGGCCCGGCAGAGATCTACACAGTGATTTCCGGCAACCGGGTAGAACGCTTTGCGGTGGAAGTGCTCAAGGTTGTTAATCAGAAAAAACCCAGTGATAAGGGTATGGTAATCCAAGTAACTGACCAACGACTCCTAAATCAGACAGGCGGTATCGTACAGGGCATGTCAGGGAGCCCGATTGTACAGGATGGAATGCTGATTGGAGCAGTAACACATGTATTTGTCAATGACCCTACACGAGGTTACGGCAGCTTCGCTGAGTGGATGATCTATGAAGCTGGATTAGCCTCTGACCTTCCTGCGATTTCAAGCGGCGCAGGAAGGTTTTTTTTCGCATTTAGCGAACCCTTACTCAGACCATTATCCAAAATCAGCATTGCAGAGCAGCGGAATAGGTGGGATGTGAGAAGTGAATGGCAAAACGCTGGTATTAGGGGTTATTGGTTCTGATGTACATGCAGTAGGAAACAAAATACTAGAGATTGCCTTAAAAGAAGCAGGCTTTAACGTTGTGAATTTGGGTGTCTTGGTGTCACAGAAAGAATTTGTCGAAGCTGCTATCGAAACTAATGCTGATGCTGTTCTTGTCTCATCCCTGTACGGTCATGCAGAAATCGACTGCAGGGGTTTGCGAGAGGCGTTTGTAGAAGCTGGATTAGCTGACATCCTTCTCTACATAGGTGGTTATTTAGTAGTCGGGAGTCAACCTTGGGAAGAAACCCAGGCTAAGTTTGAAGCCCTAGGTTTTGACCGTGTCTACCCTCCTAACACTCTCCCAGAAGACTTTATTCCCCAGCTCCGTATGGATTTGGGCCTCGAGGGGTAGCGCCATGGAACTAATCGTCTTAATCGACATCGGCAGTACATTTACTAAGGTCAGCGCTGTAGATCTAGGCGGGGCTCGTCTGGTAGGCCGCTTTCAGGCACCCACGACTCCTGCCAATGTAACTGACGGTTTGGAGGAGGCATTGAGCGGTCTGGCTGATAACTTAGGTCGCCAGGGCGTGTCGCTGAATGATCTGCGGAGAGCTCGAAAACTTGCATGTTCGAGTGCCGCAGGCGGCCTGCAGATGATTGCTATTGGCCTCGTCAAGGACCTTACGGCAGAAGCAGCTCGTCAGGCAGCTTTGGGTGCTGGTGCCCGCGTTCTCAAGACCTATGCCTATGAGCTCACCGAAGACGACCGTGAAGAAATTGCGAAACTCCAGCCTGATATCATTCTGCTTGCCGGCGGGACCGACGGCGGAAATCACACTACGATCATTCACAATGCTAAGATCTTGGCTGATCTGGACTTGAAGATACCCGTGATTATTGCAGGCAACCGCAGTGTAGCCTCGGAAGTGGCGGGATATTTGTCAAAAAGCTTCAGTACATATATTACTGCAAATGTAATGCCAGAGATTGGACGATTGCAGGTCGAACCCGCCCGCGAGGTAATTAGGCAGGTGTTTATGGAGACCATTGTCCAAGCTAAGGGACTATCTAAGGCTTCTGAAGTTATCGAGGGTATATTCATGCCAACTCCAGCAGCAGTGCTCCGTGCCGGTAACTTGCTCAGCAGAGGCGTAGGTAAGATTCCTGGTTGGGGTGATCTGCTGGTGGTAGATGTGGGTGGAGCCACCACTGACATCCATTCCCTCGGTTCTGGCCAACCCACTCGTCCAGGTACCGTTGTGCGCGGCCTACCCGAACCGTTTGCAAAGCGGACTGTTGAAGGCGATTTAGGAGTTCGCGTCAGCGCTCTGCCGCTGGTCGAGGCGGTTGGAGCGGACGTGATTGGCAGTCACCTTGGTTGGGAACCCAGCCAAGTTATAGAACGCGCCCAGAAAATCAGTTCTGAACCGGATTTCATTCCGGAAGGACCCGAAGATGTCAAGTTTGATCAGACATTAGGATTCTTTGCCACGAAGACAGCGTCCAGCCGTCATGCAGGACATATTAGTCAAGTGTTTACCCCTACAGGCCCTGTATGGATTCAGGAAGGTAAGGACTTGACGCAGATTAGGCATGTCGTGGCAACGGGAGGAGTGTTTGTAAACAGTTCCGATCCGAGAGAGATGCTTATGGGTGTGCTGCAGGATTCGGCAGAGCCATTCGAACTCAAACCTGCCGAACCTGATTTTTACCTCGACCACGATTATATCTTGGCAGCAGGAGGTCTGCTGGCCGAAGAAGATGGTTCAATTGCTTTCGCGTTGCTGGAGAATTCATTGAGGTCTGTGTAAGGAGGGACTTTCGTGGCCGAACAGTTGTCAAGTGCAAAACTTGACTGGCATGTGCTGCAGGAAGAACGTCAGGCTGTTCTGGCATCCTGGGAAACCGGGAGCGAAGTGGATTTAGATGAGGCAGTGCAGTTTCATCGCGAACTGCCACTGGAAAAGAATTTTGCGAGAAAGCTTACTAAAGCGAAGGAAGCAGGTATAACACTGGCCCAGCCACGGGCCGGAGTGGCTGACCTCCGCAGCCATCTGGAATTATTGCAGTATCTTTCCACAGAGGGTGAAGCTGATCTACTTCCCACAACGATTGATTCCTATACCCGTCAAAATCGTTATGAAGAAGCGCAGCGCGGTCTAGATGAGAGCCGTAAAGAAGGCCGTTCACTTCTGAATGGTTTTCCTGCTGTGAATCACGGCGTGGCTAACTGCCGCGTGTTGGTTCAAGAGCTGGATCTACCTCTCCAGGTTAGACATGGCACTCCCGATGCCCGCCTGCTTGCAGAAATAACTCTCGCAGCAGGGTTTACCGCTTTTGAAGGAGGAGGAATCTCTTACAATATTCCCTATGCCAAAAATGTGCCGCTGGAGGAAAGTATCCGGGCCTGGCAGTACGTTGATAGGTTAGTGGGCTACTACGCCGAGCAGGGTGTTATTATCAACCGCGAACCCTTTGGCCCATTGACGGGCACTCTTGTGGCCCCATGTATTTCGCACAGCGTAGCTGTAATTGAAGCTGTCTTAGCAGCAAAACAGGGTGTGAAGAGCCTCACGCTCGGTTATGGACAGTGTGGCAACCTGATTCAAGATGTGGCCGCTGTACAAACGCTGCCTGTTCTTGCTCAAGAATATTTGGAACGGGAAGGGATTACTGACGTCGAATTGACTACTGTCTTCCACCAGTGGATGGGTGGATTCCCTGATGATGAGCCGCGAGCCTTTGGTGTCATTGCCTTAGGTGGAGTAACGGCTGCCTTAAGCAAGGCGACCAAGGTAATTGTAAAGACTCCACATGAGGCCTTAGGGATTCCAACTAAAGAAGCCAATGCCGCAGGAATTAGAGCTACAAAGCAAGTTTTGAACATGCTGCGGGACCAGAGTATCCCTGAGTGTGCCCAGCTTCAGCAGGAACGGGAAATCATCATGGCTGAAACTCGGCAGATTCTAGATAAGACGCTCGAACTCGGCGATGGCGACTTCGCCCTAGGAGCTGTACGTGCTTTCCAGGCAGGAGTTATTGATGTTCCATTTGCTCCGAGTGTTTACAATGCTGGGCGGACCATGCCTGCTCGCGACAACAATGGAGCAGTTCGCTTCTTGAATTGGGGCAGTCTGCCATTCAGCAAAGAAATACAGGAATTTCATAAGGAAAAGCTGGCAGAGCGAGCTGAGTTTGAAGAGCGCACTCCCGGTTTTCAGTTTGTGATCGATGACATTTACGCCATCGGTAAAGGTATGCTTGTGGGGAGGCCACGTTAGGAGATGGTTAGATGAATGAAATTCGTGTGCTTTCGCCTACCGCGATTTTGGGTTATGGTTTTCCACTCTCCTCGTTTGAGGAAGGAATGAAGCGAGAACCCCATCTGATTGCGGTAGATGCTGGTTCGACAGATCCAGGGCCATATTATCTCGGTTCGGGACAGTCTTTTACGCAGCGTTCCGCAGTGAAGCGCGACTTGAAGTATTTGATTAAGGCTGCTTTAGAGAAGAATATTCCTCTGATTATCGGTACAGCTGGTGGTTCAGGGGCGCGTCCTCATGTGGAATGGAACTGGGAAATAATTCAAGAAATCTTTGCGGAGACCGGCCAAACGGCCAAAACCGCTGTAATATTCAGTGATGCGCCGAAAGATTTCGTTCTGCAGAAAATCGATGACGGTCGTACCGCGCCATGTGGACCTGTCGGTGAGTTGACTCGTGCCAGTGTCCAGGAGGCCACAAATCTTGTGGCACAGATGGGGGTAGAACCGATCATTGATGCACTGCAGGCCGGAGCTCAAATTGTTCTGGCAGGACGTGCTTATGATCCGGCTGCCTTTGCTGCATTCCCTATTATGCATGGGTTTGATCCGGCACTGGCACTGCACATGGGTAAGATCTTGGAGTGTGCAGCCATCGCCGCAGTGCCCGGAAGTGGCAGCGACTGCCTTTTTGGTGTACTTAAACGCGGTTCATTTATTCTGGAGGCTCTCAATCCAGAGCGGCAGTGTACGCCAATGTCGGTTGCAGCTCATACATTATACGAAAAGAGCGATCCGTACTGGCTGCCAGGCCCTGGCGGCACACTGGATCTTACAGATACTAGGTTTAGGGAGCTCGATGGTGGGCGGGTTGAAGTTTCTGGTACAAGATTCGTACCCACACCCAGATTTTCTGTTAAACTAGAGGGAGCGCGGCCGATTGGATTTCGCACAGTGAGCATTGCAGGCGTGCGCGACCCAATAATGATCAGCCAAATCGATGAGATTCTTGCTGGTGTGCGTCAGCGCGTGCAGGATAATTTCCGCGATCTGCAGAATTACTCTCTGCACTTTCGCTGTTACGGCAGAGATGGGGTAATGGGTGATTTAGAGCCCTCTCCAAATCCCGGACACGAGCTTGGTATCATTATCGAAGCTTTGGCCGACACACAGGAGACAGCCAACACCATATGTGGGTTTGCTCGGTCTACTCTGCTGCACTATGGTTACCCGGGTAGGAAATCCACTGCAGGTAACCTGGCCTTTCCTTACTCTCCCTCAGATCTGCCCGCTGGTGAAGTGTACGAATTCTGCGTACATCACTTGATGGAGCTTGATGATCCGCGGGAGCTGTTTAAGATTGAATGGCGGGGTGAGTAAATGCGCTACGTGCGAGATGTGGCAGCGGTAATTCGCAGCAAGAACGCAGGGCCCTTCGAACTGACCTTTGATCTGATGTTTAATAATAAGCAGGATTATGACGAAGTTCGACAGGCGATCACACCTGCTAAGATTGCTGAGTTGTATAGAATACCTGAAGAAGACGTGCTGAAGATCGTCCATTTTGAGCCGGCCTTAGCGGTGAAAATCACCATTAAACGTCCTAGGGCAAGTGGAGCACTAGGGGAAACCGACGTCTATGGAGCTCAACAGCATGCACCATTATTTGATCTAACTTATTAGAAATAGGAGCGATAGGCAAATTGAAGATTGTTGACGTTATTCTGTCCAAGGGCTTATCAGGTTTTTACTTCGATGATCAGCGTGCCATCCGTTCGGGCAATGCCCGCGAAGATGGTTTCGCGTATCTAGGAGAGCCGGTCACACCTGGGTTTACTAATATTCGCCAAGCAGGAGAATCTGTCTCTGTCCAGCTTGTTCTCGATGACGGCCAGATTGCCTATGGCGACTGTGCTGCCGTACAGTATTCTGGTGCAGGCGGTAGAGATCCGCTTTTCTTAGCCGATGAGTATATCCCGGTAATTGAGGAATATGTTGTACCTCTCTTAAAAGGGCAAGAGCTGGGTTCTTTCCGCGAAATGGCAGAGAAAATTGACAACTGCCGTACTAGTGATGGTACCTTAATTCATACCGCTATCCGCTATGGTGTCACCCAGGCCCTTCTCGATGCAGTGGCAAAGAGCCGGGGATTGACCATGGCTGAAGTCATCAGCAAAGAGTATGGCACTGAGCTTGCCACAGAACCCATTCCGCTCATGGGCCAGACAGGGGATGACCGGTTTATCAACGCTGACCGCATGATTCTCAAGAGAATCGATGTGCTGCCCCATGGACTGTTCAACAACGTTTCAAAACTGGGCGCAAAAGGTGAGAAGCTCCGGGATTACTTGTCTTGGCTGAAGGCTCGGGTTGAATATCTGCGCTCAAGCGAAGACTATGTGCCCGATTTCCAGGTTGACGTGTACGGAACCATTGGTGAAGCCTTCGATCAGGACATTGAAGCTATTGGCAAGTACTGCGCTGAACTAGCTGAAATCGTCCATCCTTACAAACTGCGCATTGAAGGGCCAATCGACTTGGATGACCGGGAGTCTCAAATTGAGGCCATGGCGAAGTTACGCCGCTATGTGGATGAAAACAACATTCCAGTTGAGTTTGTGGCCGACGAATGGTGCAATACGCTGCAGGACGTAAAGGATTTCGTCCAGGCAAAGGCAGGCCACATGATTCAGGTCAAAGCGCCAGACCTTGGCGGAATTAATAACACCATCGAAGCAGTCTTGTACTGCAAGGAAAATGGTGTCAGAGCTTATCTGGGAGGTACCTGCAACGAAACCGAGCGCTCCGCTCAAGTTACGGTGCATATTGCCCTAGCTACCCAGCCCTGTCAGATCTTGTCTAAACCAGGTATGGGCTTCGATGAAGGGGCATCTATCTGCAGAAACGAGATGAACCGTACACTGGCCCTTTTGAACTGGAAAAAGGGAAGGAGATAATATGAGAACAATTGACTATGCCCAGATAGTGGAAACTGTGAAGGACATGTGCCTCACAGCCAATTCTATTCTCCCCAAGGATGTAGAAGAGGCTATTGAAAAGGCACACGAAAAGGAAGTTTCCCAAGTGGGCAAGAGCGTCTTGAGCACGATGCTGGAAAACGCCGAAATTGCGAAAGAAAGACGCATGGCGCTCTGTCAAGATACGGGCATGGTAGTGGTTTTCGCTGATATAGGCCAAGATGTGCATATTACAGGTGGCCTTCTTACAGATGCCATTAATGAAGGGGTGCGCCAGGGTTATAAGGAGTTCTATTTCCGCAACAGCGTTGTGCGCGATCCCCTCGAACGCGTAAATACAGGTGACAATACTCCAGCAGTGGTGCATGTGAATCTGGTCGAAGGTGATCGTCTGCGCCTACTTTTGGCGCCTAAGGGTTTTGGCAGTGAGAACATGTCCGCTCTGAAGATGCTGAAACCTGCTGAAGGCGTGGCAGGAGTAAAGAAGTTTGTGATCGACACAGTTACTCAGGCTGGCGGCAATCCCTGCCCGCCAATTGTGATTGGAGTGGGTATTGGCGGTACAATGGACAAGGCAGCGCTGATGGCCAAGCGCGCATTGTTTAGACCCATTGGCGACCGCCATCCGAAGCCGCACATTAAGGAGCTTGAAGAGGAACTGCTGGAATTAGTCAACAAAACCGGGGTGGGTCCGCAGGGTTTTGGCGGTACCCAAACAGCCCTAGATGTGTTTGTAGAAACCTATCCGACTCACATTGCTGGCCTGCCTGTGGCAGTGAATATCAACTGTCATGTGGCACGCCATACTGAGGTGGTCTTATAATGCATTCCACCACGCTGGTTCAAGCCGTTTATTATGCTCCCCGTGGGCGCAGGCGTCTCATTAACCTGGGGGCGCTGATTTCGCAGCGCTATCTGCTTCCCGAAGACCGCCTCATCGGCTTGATCGGTGATGCGGGGGCAGGGAAGTCTCTCCTTGCCCGCGGAATGTTTCCTGATTTGGTACTTACAAATGACGATGAGGGTGTAAACGTGCGCCCTCTCCCTGTCTTATCTGATGCCCTAGACGGCTTTTTTGCCAGCCACATCTATCATCTAGATGTGCGTTTTGAGATGGCATTTACTCAGATGTGGGAACTTGCTGAGGCCGTTCGGCAGGCAATCGCCGCGGGCTGTCGCGTTGTAGTAGAGCATTTTGATCTGCTTTATGAGACCCTTGGTTTGAACGCGGCATGTTTGATTGCGGTAGGTGAAGAGGTTGTTGTGACAAAGCCGACAGTGTTCGGGCCATTTCCCAAAGAACTGGCGCAGTACGCCTTTGATTCTTTGGTCTACCGCAAGATGGCTCACAGTGCCGAAGACCTGCTGTCAATCGTCTTCCCCCAGATGGGGTACGATCCGCCGACGATTCACAGCGATGTGCGGCGGGGATTTGTGGTGGAATTTTCAGAAAAACCGGATCTGGACTTAGAAGAAGTGGAAAAACGTGTTCAGGAATACATCCTGAAAGATCTCCCGATTTCTTATTACGATGAGAGTCACATTCTCATAGGGAACGAGTTGATTTATTGTTCAGGCCCCAGACTGCATATGCGGAGAACAAGCGACATCGTCAACTTCAGGCTGGATAAAGAGCTTCAGTATTCGCCTCTCCGTCAGACGTATCTCTTAGTGGGGCGTGTTGGATTGGAATAGGAGAGTGACAGGTTGCTTAAGATATTGGTTGTGGCTGCCCCAACGAAGTTCTGCCAAGCAGCAATCGAGCATCTAGAACGGGAGCCTGGTTTTTTGTTTCTTGGTTGTGAGGAGTTCTCCGAGAAGACAGCACAAACAATTGTTGAGAAGGATGTCGATATGCTGATTCTTGATATAGAATCGGCTGCTGCTGACGGAATGGCGGCCTTGGAGAATCTGCGGCAGGTATTTCCGAAGGAACCGCGCATCATCGTCCTGTCGGAGACTGGCGACGATGAATTTGTCAGACGGGCCAATGCCCGCGGCGCCGACTATTACATAGTAAAGCCATTTCCGGCAGACTTGCTGGTGAGACGTGTTTGGCAGATCGCTGAGCTCGCAGCTGGCGCCGAGAGTACATGGGATTATGGAGCAGATATAATCGCACGAAGGGCAGCTGAGTATTTTGAACAGATTGGCATGCCAGACCATCTCAAAGGTCATAACTACTTGATTGAAGCAATGGTCCTGGTGGTTAATGATCATTCGCTTGCCAGCCAAGTGACTAAGAAACTCTATCCGCAAATTGCCGAGCGTTTCCAGACGACGTCAGTGCGGGTTGAACGGGCGATTCGCAATGCAATTGAGATAACCTGGGAGCGCGGAGACATCGAGCAGCTCAATCGGCTGTTTTCTTTTGTGGATGAGGAACGTGGCAAGCCTACTAATTCGGCATTCATTGCTTCTATGGCAGATATTATCAAGTTGGATCTAGCTAGGCAGTGACTAAGCTCGCGGCCTTTTATGCATATTAGAAGAGACGGGAAACCGTCTCTTTTTCAATGTAGGGGGAGGGCGGCATGGAGATCTCGGGAAGGGTCCGGATGGGCAGACGTACCAAAGAACTTGTACCCAAGCTGCAGCCGAGCGAGATTGCTGTTATTGATCATGAGGATCTAGATGCCATGGGTGCGCTGGGCTTGATCGAAGGAGGAGCTAGCGCCGTCCTCAACGCGCGCTGTTCTATAACAGGCCGCTATCCCAATCAAGGCCCGAAACTTCTCTGTGATGCGGGGATAGTTCACCTTGATAATTTAGGTGAAGCTGTGTTTTCGGAGCTAAAGGATGGCGATTGGGTAACGGTGCGCAATCGGCAGGTTCTCCTCGGTGAGCGTGTCATTGCTACAGGGCGCATCTTGACCGAGCATGCTGTTTCAGAATACATGCGTTCTGCAGCTCTCAACTTGGATGACGAACTAGCCCGTTTTGTGGACAACACACTCGCCTATGCCCAGCAAGAAAAAGAACTGATTCTCGGCCGCATCGGCTTTCCTCAATTGAAAACCTCATTTCAGGATAAGCCGGTTGTGGTTGTAGTGCGCGGTCTGGGATACAAAGAGGATCTGGAAATTCTCTCGTCCTACATCCAAGAGGCTAAGCCGATTTTAGTTGGTGTAGATGGCGGTGCTGATGCTCTGTTGAAGTTCGGCCATAAACCCCATGTGATCGTAGGCGATATGGACAGCGTATCCGATAGTGCTTTGAACTGCGGTGCTGAACTCGTTGCACATGCCTACGTTGACGGCAGGTGCCCGGGTCGCGAACGCTTAGAGCAGCTGCAGCTTGAGTATCATCTCGTACCTGCCCCAGGAACAAGCGAAGACCTGGCCCTTCTCTTGGCCCACGATAAAGGTGCTGAGTTGATCGTCTTGGTCGGTTCGCATTCGAACATGATTGACTTCCTGGAAAAAGGGCGCAAGGGTATGGCTTCCACTTTCCTCACCCGCATGAAAATCGGACCGATTCTTCTAGATGCTAAAGGGGTGAGCAAGCTCTACAATACTGGTTCTGCCAGCCAGCTTGTGCCCATGGTCGTTGCGGTTGCCATACCCATTCTTGTTTTTTTAGCCTTTGCCTCGCCATGGCGCCACTATCTACGCCTGTTGTGGCTCCAATTGAGGGTGCTGATAGGAGGGCTGTGAGTGCATCATAGTTTCCGCTATCATGTGGCATCGATTGTCGGTGTTCTATTCAGCTTGATCCTTGGTATTCTAATTGGAGGCGCCTTATTTCAAGATGATCGTTTAGTCAAAGAGCAGGGAATGATTATTTCTGATCTAGAGGCGCAGTTTACAGAACTTAAGGCAAGTGTAGCTGCGTTAACCGAAAGAGAGCGGGTAGTTAATCAGAGCTGGCAGAGTGTAAAGAATATACTCTTGGACGGTATTCTGCAGGACAAAGAGATTCTGATCATTACCGATCCCCACGACCACATCAACGAACTGGAGGAAATAGCGGCTCTATTAAGCGCGGCCGGAGCTGTCCTGCAGGAAATGACGTGGAAAGAGCTGCAGGAACGCGAAGATTACATCGAAGATGCCGCTGTAGTATGGCTTGCTGTCCCTCTAAGTGATGAGCAGGCTGCGCTCGTGCACAAATTAAGCAGTGCTGGTGTTCATGTTGCTTTTCTGCGTTCCGGCGATGTTACTGTTCCGGAACCAGGTACTAATCTCTGTGTCGACATGAATGACAGTTTACTAGGTGAACTTGCCCTTGTACTTGGCCTTGCTTCAGAAGCCGGAGGCTATTATGGTACAGGACCAGGCGCCGTTGGCCTGCTCCCTGAGTTGGTGCGTCAGCGATGAACGCCGCTGTGCTCATTCCCGCCTATAACGAAGCCGAAACCATAACTGCTACTGTGAAAGCGGCTGCTCAAATACCAGGAGTTAGTCAGGTGGTAGTAATCAATGATGGTTCCACCGACGATACAGGTAGATTGGCAGAGCAGGCAGGCGCCAGGGTTGTGGACATGCCGACTAATATGGGTAAGGGAGCTGCTCTGAACAAGGGTTGGCAGAGCGTATCGGCTCCTTTTTATCTGCTTTTGGATGGGGATTTAGGTGAGACAGCTCGCCTTGCGTATGAGCTTCTGGTTCCCGTCTTTGCTGGTGAAGCGGATATGACAATTGCGCACTTTGCTGCCCATCAAGGCCACAACGAGGGAACTATGGGATTTGGTATAGTTCGTCGGTTCGCCGCTTGGGCGATAAGGCGCTACGGCGGGATCAGATTAAATTCACCTCTATCCGGGCAGCGAGCGGTGAATCGCGCAGTCCTGGAGACAGTAGGAGGTTTTGCCCCGGGATTTGGTGTAGAAATTGCTCTCACACTCCAGGCTGCTTGGGCGGGCTTCCGTATTCAGGAAGTGCCTCTTGCTATGCAGCACCGTGCTACGGGACGAGGCCTAGACGGCTTTTGCCATAGAGGGCGGCAGTTTGTGCAGATAATCAGTACTCTGCGCCGGTGTCTGAAGGAGCGGTCTAGCGTATGTTGATACTGTCCGTGATTCTAGCGATGATATCTTCTTATACATTGGTGCCTCTGCTGATGCCCACCGTGGGACGGACACGAATACAGAACTACGCAGGGCGCCAGCTTCCCACAGGTCTGGGCCTTGCGTTTATTTTCGCCTCCATTGTTGTATGGCTTCTGTTTCCTGAGCTGGTCGCGGGGGAACGCAATCTTCCCATTGTGGTTTTGCTCGGTTTTAGTTTGCTGGGATTGATTGATGACCTTGCGGGTGACAGCAGACAGCGCGGCTTTCAAGGACACTTGAACGCAGTTCTAAACGGGCAGCTCACAACAGGTGCTTTAAAGGCCGTGGGTGGGGCAGTATTTGCATTTCTGGTTTCCCGTGCGGTTACAGAAAGCTTCTTTCCTGCGGCTGTACAGGCTCTGCTCATGGTCTTGATGGCTAATTTAATCAATCTCTTTGATCTCAGGCCGGGACGAGCGGGCAAGCTCTTTGTTGGTATCTCGCTGATCACTGCCATTGTTATTCCCGGAGCAGGCTGGCTCTTGGTTCTAACTGGCGCTGTAATAGGATATCTTCCCTGGGATCTCCGCGAAAAGGCGATCATGGGAGACACAGGTGCTAACCCGCTGGGAGGGGTTCTAGGATTTGCACTGGCATCGTCAGCTCCGGTTTGGGTTCAATTAGTCGTCCTTGTGATGATTGCGACATTGAACTTGGCTGCTGAAAGAGTCTCTTTTTCCCGAGTCATTGCTCGCAACCGTGTGCTGCATTGGCTGGACAAATTGGGAAGAAATGGCGGCGAGTAATTAGAGGAAATCTTAGGTTCCTGTGGAATGAAAAGTAAGAACATACCTGGTAGAGAGGGAAGTTGATGCGAAAAATCCTGATTGCTTTGGTTTTGATGTTATTATTCATTGGAATAAGTTCTGCTGATGAAGTGCGCACTTATACCGTAAGGCCTGGTGACACTTTATCAGAAATTGCTCTGCAGTATGGGCTGCCCTGGCGGGAATTGGCCAGCTACAATAAGATAACGGATCCGACCCGCCTGCAGATCGGCACCGTACTCCGGATACCAAACAAACGGCCTTATACGATTACGTTAAGTGATGGAACGCTGTATTTGGTTACCGATGAGGATGCAGAGCTTATGGCAAGACTGGTTTATGCTGAGGCTCGCGGAGAATCGCTGGAAGGGAAGATTGCGGTCGCTGCTGTTGTGCTGAATAGAGTGCGTAGTTCGAAATTCCCTAATTCGATTTATGAAGTCATCTACCAGCCAGGCCAGTTTACGCCTGTGGAGCGCAATCAACTGCCTACCCAGGCAGATGAGACTTGTCGAGAAGCGGTTACCCGTGCACTGCAGGGTGAAGATCCCACCGGTGGTGCGCTGTTTTTCTATAACCCCAGTACTACTAGAAATAGACAGTTTTGGGAAACCCGCAGGGTAATCAAACAGATTGGGAATCATAACTTCGCCATCTAACTGAATATGAATACACGAGGGGGAGATAAGATGCGTGTATTCGTGCTCAGATTGAGATGGCAGTATATTTTGTTGGTACTTCTATTGGCCTTCTTCGCTGCACTGCCGCAGATTCGTGAACCACTTGTTACGGCAGTGACTTCGCGGGGGAGGCTGATTCCTATTTATAGGGTGGACACCCCCGACAAGGTGGTAGCCCTATCCTTTGATGCCACATGGGGCACAGACCTCACTGACGAAATCCTCAGTATTCTAAAGGAATACGATATCCGCACTACATTTTTCTTAGCAGGTTATTGGATTGATAAACATCCGGACTATGTGGTGAAGATCGCTGCCGAAGGTCATGAAATTGGAAACCACAGCTACTCGCATCCACATATGAACAGCTTGACCACCTCAGGAGTGATTCAAGAGCTGGAAAGAAACGCAGAAATGATTCGGGATCTTGTTGGCGAACAGCCCCTGCTGTTTCGACCTCCATTCGGAGAATACAACAATACTGTCATTCAAGCAGCGTCCTCTATTGGCTATAAGACTATTCAATGGTCAGTTGACTCTCTCGACTGGAAGAACTCAACCAGTGACCAAATTTATGCTCGGGTGATGGGTCAAATCAAGCCCGGAGATATCGTGTTGTTCCACAATGCCGCTCCAGGTACCCCCGGGGCAATTCGCAGGATAATTCCTGACTTGATCAAGCAGGGTTACCGTATAGTTCCTGTTTCAGAAATAATCTTAGATGGAGACTACTATATTGATCACGAAGGAACACAGAGGCGTAAACCAGGAGGGAATTAAATGCGCAGGAGACAGGGCTTTTCATTGATCATTACCCGTCGAACCTTAACTCTGTGCATTATAATTCTAGTGCTTGGCGCATCAATAATGTGGGGGCCACGGGTGGTAGATAAACTTCGCCGCTTTATGTACGGGGTGAAACCAGGGGTAACCCTTGACAATTATCCTGTGGGTGGACTGTTAGAACACGAGCTTTATGATGTGATTGCTAGCCTTGCCGAGGGTTATTACGTTGAAGCACGCAATGCGTCTTGGGACTGGCAGGCTGGTGCAGTGCTTGCAGAGCAGGTTGGCCAGGTTGTAGACGTCAATGCTACTGTCGATGCGCTGCTGTCTGCTCCTGCCAACAGCCGCGTTGATTATGTAATGGTACAGATTCTCCCCTCCATCACTCAGAAACACTTTCAGGCTTATCGGCGGGGTCCCACGACAGATCCTGTAATGGCTCTGATGGTGAACGTGGACTGGGGCGATGAGTTCATCGAGCCGATGCTCGAAGTCTTTGAAAGGTATGAGGTCTCCGCAACATGGTTTCCCACCGGCAGATGGGCTAAGCGGACACCTGATCTAGCTCGCAAAATCGCTGAAGCTGGTCACGAAATTGGCAACCATGGTGGCTGGCACGGTATGCCTAGCAAGATGAGCCGCGATGAAGTGAGACGTCTGATTTTAGAGGGCGAAGAGATCTTGGTGGAGGCTACAGGGCAGAAACCTACGCTGTTTGCGCCACCGGGGGGAGACCACAACAGGGACACTGTAGTGGTAGCCGGAGAGTTAGGCTATAAGACCGTTCTGTGGACAATTGACACGGTAGACTGGCAGCGGCCAGCTCCTACCACTATCATCGATCGGGTAGTAGGAAGAGCCTCCAACGGTGCCTTAGTGCTGATGCACCCTACGCAGCCCACGCTGGAAGCTCTCCCCATTATTATCGATCAACTGCTGAAAAAGGGTTATCGCCTGGTAACGGTCGGCGAATTACTAGCAGATTAGGAATAAGCTCTCAAGAGATCCCAAATTCCTGCATCTTCTTGACCTAAGCGCCACAGAGCTACTCCCCGAAGTCCGTAACTTTCGGCAAGCTGCAGTTTTGCCTGCAGACTATATCGGTTTTCAAACCATACTTCATGGCCGTCTCCGTAGGTAAAGTAGGGTGCTTTGTGCTGACTATGCCAGCGTACCTTAACACCCTGCGCGGCGGCCGTTTCCATTGCTTGGATGTGGGACAATGACTGGGCACGTCCTTCCCGAGGCCAATCGTATCCGAAAGTAGGCAGCCCCAGCACGAGCTGTTCTTGCGGCACCTGACTAAGGGCAAAGCGGATGACTTCTTCTACCCAGTCGGCACCTGCTACAGGGCCTGGCAAGCTATCGGGATGGTGCTGGTTATAGGCCATAATCACCATAAAATCAACATATTCTGCCAGCGCTCCATAATCATAAGCACTGCTGCCGCTGTTATCAGTTAGAGCAGGCACATCCATGGATATTTTAAGTTCATGACTTTTGAGTGCCTCGGCAAGCTTAGCTGTGAATGCTGTCAGCTTATCAGCAAGTTCTGCGGCAGGATTGCCTAAACTCAAATGTGCGCCGTGGACACCCCATTCCTCAAGAGCGTTGATAATATTACTGATTGCTTTTTCTTGGGCTACAGGGTCAGCTAATAGAACGTTTGCTTCATCGCTCTTGATTAGAGCATAGGTCTCCAAACCATGATTGCCGGCAAAGAGAAGGGATTCGCCCATGGCATTAGGGTTAAAATCACCGATCAGGTCTCCGCTGCTTGATAGACTCCAATAGGACGGAGCTATACTCGTAAGGATTTGTCCATGATCGAGTACGGCAGTGAAAGAATCACTATCGAGAACGTAATAACCTAGAATTGTTGGCTTCGTACGTGCTGCTCGTTCCGATGGTTGGAGAGCTGCACTGCTTCCAGCGATCCATCCTGTTCGCCCACCAGCAAAGCGTACCTTGTACCAACCGTTTTCCGCCTGCAGGACAGTCACTTCGGTTCCTTTACTTAAGGCGGTTATCGCTGGATACGTGGTATCTGGTCCTGAACGAAGTGCGATTTTTTCGCCAAGTACGACCGCACGCCTTCCCATGATTGATGAGACAGTCTGCTGTTCAAATGCGCTGTACGCTTGGGGAGCGGTGGCCTGCTGTGGCGCAGTTCCTCCTAAGAGACTTGTGAGATAAAATATGATACTGAGAATTGCTGCGATAATACCTTGATTCACGGCAGTTCCTCCTCCATGTCTAATACTATCACACCAGTCACGACGTTGCTGCAGGAAAGAACCGCTTCAGCAGGGTCTGCTTTACATAAGTGGCAGGAAGTCTTATAATGGGAAGGAAATACAACTTCGGAGGAACTTATGTACCAAAGGACAGTCTTGCCCAATGGTGTTCGTATTGTAAGTGAATATATACCCTACGTCCGCTCCATCTCGCTGGGAGTGTGGTTCGAGACGGGCAGCCGCGATGAGGAGCCTGATGAGCGAGGCCTTGCTCATTTTATTGAGCATATGATGTTTAAAGGGACAGAGCGCTATTCGGCGCGCGATATGGCTGAAGTGATGGATCAATGCGGCGGCCATCTCAATGCCTTCACCGGCAAAGAACATACCTGCTATTACGCCCGCGTGTTGGACGAGGATTTCGATGTGGCGGTGGACCTGCTTCATCAGATGCTTCTCCATTCTGTATTTGATGAGCAGGAAATCCTCAAAGAGCGCGGAGTGGTTCTAGAGGAATTAAACATGTCTGAGGATGAGCCGGACGAGCTTGTGCATGAGCTGTTCAATGAAGCCTTGTGGCCCACACATCCTTTGGGCAGGAACATTTTGGGTACTCGAGATACCATCTTGCGCTTTGATCGGGAGAAGATCCGCAGCTTTATGGCTAGGAATTATACCACTGATCGCTTGGTGATTGCCTGCGCGGGAAACGTCGAGCATGAACGACTGGTCAGCGAATTTGCCAGTCGTTTCAGCAGTTTACCCCGCGGTGCTCAGCCAAATACCCCTCCTCCCGCTGCTTCCCAAGGAAGGCTCTTGATTAAACAGCGCGATACAGAGCAGGTGTACCTCTGTTTAGGAGGACCTGCCTTACCTAGAAATGACGAGCGAAAGGCCGCCCTCTATCTCTTGGATACGATTTTAGGAGGCGGTGTCAGCTCACTGTTATTCCAGGAACTCAGGGAAGAACGAGGGTTGGTGTATAATACCTATTCTTATCATGCTTCCTATCGAGACGCTGGGCTGTTCAGCATCTTTGCTGGTTTCAGCCGACAAAACCTTAATCAAGTCATGGATGTTATCTACTACCAGCTGAACAATATAGCATCCTACATTACAGAAGAAGCGGTGCAGCGTGCGAAAAGCCAGTTGAAGGGAAGTATGATGCTCTCTTTGGAGAGTATGAGCAGCCGCATGTCGAGTCTAGCTAAGAATGAAATAAACTACGGGAGGATCATTCCGCCTGATGAGATGATTACCGAAATTGATACAGTGGAGCGGGCTCAGATTGTTGAGTTAGCGGAAGAGCTGTCTAATGCAGCTAACTTAAGCATCGCGGCCGTAGGCCCGCTTGATGACGTCACATGGGGGGATTTAAAGTGCCGCAAGATATGTTAGTTGAGATTTTCCGGAAGCAATCTGAGTTTGATAGCGCTCTCGCTGAAAAGCGCGGTTTAGAGTATGACCAGAGCACCTGGATCCAGAAAGAGATTCTAGCCATCATTTCAGAGCTGGCAGAAATTCTGGACGAAGTCAATTTCAAGTGGTGGAAGGATGCTCGTCCGATTGACCATGATAAGCTCAAGGAAGAAATTGTAGATGTGCTGCACTTCTTTGTCAGTATGTGTCTGAAAGCAGGCATCGGCCCAGAAGAGCTCTATGAAGCTTATATGGCAAAGAATGCTGAGAACTTCCGCCGTCAAGAGGGACAAAGTGAGCGCAGTGGGTATTCTTGGAATAAATAGTCTTTTATGATATAATCAAATTGGACTTCGCGCCCAAGGGAGAAGACCAAAGGAGAATCCTTTGATCTTGCGCGGAGTCTTTTTTGTTTTCAGCCTATCGATTGTGTTGATGGGTTCCAGCGCCGTACATGCATTTACAGCCACTACTGTGGGGGAGATTGCTTCTGGGGAATTCAAAAATTCGTGGGTTCTTGAAGAGCTGTACGGCGGGCAGAAATGGAGTTTTGAAGGCACTTTAACCTTAGAACACTCATTAAACAGGTTAGACAGACTTTCCCCTGCATGGCATGTCTCGTATGGTGGAGACTCTTCTGTAATAGGGTTCTGGCGGGGGATGCCTCATCTTACCGAGCCTAGTGTGTTCAGAATATTGAATAAGAACCAATTCAGAGATGAGACCACTGTGTACGCTGGGCGCTTCAGCGGCCTGACTTGCGGAGGCTTTTCCAAAATGCCGCTGGAAGAACAAACAGTGCAAGGCAGGTTTGCTTTCCTTGAAAAGGATCTTGGACCCTTGCGTCTCCTAGCAATGAATCTGACGTACGATACAGGCAGCGACTGGGATTTGGTGGACAGCTGCGGACGGTTCACCATTCTGCAGGGCGGGGCCGCGGGTAGGGTATACGAAACGGAGTTGGCGATGGGCTGGCAGGAGCAGGGAACACAGTCCTTATCGCGGGCTCTGGTCTGGAAAAATGACCTGTATTGGCCCAAGGGCAGCATTGAGGCGCAGTACATAGTGATTGAGCCAGGGTTCAAAAGCCTATTTGCTTCGACAAATCGGTTTACCCCAGACCGCAAGGGCTGGGAAGTTCGCTTGAAGCATGAGTTTTCAGGAGTGACAGTCGGGCTGATGCGGCGTCTTCTTGAGAACACAGCTGAGACGCGCATGTACCCTCGTTTTGTTCTCGATGCCCACTCTGAAAAGCTAGACTGCTCTGTCGAACTGCGTCTGCAGCCGACACGAGCTTTGATATTGAAGTGGAACGGCCCACACTCTTCATGGCAGGCTGACCCCATACGTCAAACCCTCCGTGTCGACTGGGTGCAGAACAAGGCTGCAAACCGCATCACGATTGATTATCCCTATGGATTAGTGCGGGTTCAAACAAAATTTGAACTCTTCGGCGATTGGCTTGTTGTCTACAAGCGGGATTTCCGTCGAGACAGGGTCAACTTCTTCGCCCGGACTCGCCTCGAGACTGGCAGAGGCTTTATCCAGCTGGATTGGGGAACCTATGATAGAGGTAATATTCGAGCGGCGTTTGACCGGGATCCTGCCTGGCGCATATCATGGGAATACAGGTTCTAGGCTGATACAGGGCAGAATAGTGTGTGACGGGGGGATCCCATGCGGTATTCCGATTTAGCGGGGAAGGAGATTATCGCAGTAGACGAAGGCATCAGGCTTGGATTTGTAGACCGTACAGACCTAATTATCAACACGCGGACAGGCACGGTTGACTCAATTGTGATTCCTTACGGGAGGCGTTTTTGGCGTTCCAAAACAGTGGTGATTCCGTGGCGCGGCATCACAAAGATTGGGCGAGATTTGATTATCGTTGACCTGAGCACTGCACAGGACTACAGGGACACTCTGCGGCGCATTGAAGAATATGATCGCCCGAATAAGCCGCTGTTTTCAGGGTAGAATAATTCCCAGACCGGTCAATGACATTCGACCGACGACAACGAAGGGGGGAATTAGATGTCTACCGTCATCGGCGTCTTTCGTGATGAGAACGCGGCGGAACGAGCTGTTAAGGCGCTGCGCGAAAAAGGCTTTGACGAAAATGAGATATCTATCATAGCCAAAGATGATAAGGGCCGCACTGTCCAGCAGCAGGATATGGAAGTCGGCGATATGGGAATGGGTCAGGAGAATATTGCCGATGGAACCGCTTGGGGCGGTGCCTTAGGAGGAATTGCTGGGTTATTGGCAGGAGTTGGCGCTTTAGCGATTCCCGGGATTGGACCAATTGTGGCTGCTGGGCCCTTAGCAGGTGCTTTATCAGGCGCGGTAACAGGTGGAGTAGCTGGTGGTCTCATCGATCTGGGTATCCCAGAAGAGCGCGGCAGACAGTATGAGGCCGAGCTGAAGCAGGGTGGCATCCTGGCGGTGATTGAAACCAGCGACGACAAAGTTAACGATGCCAGCGAAATTTTGCGAGACAATGGTGCCAAAGATGTAGAGGCACATGGCGGGAAATAAATAGATCAGATTCCTGCCGGTGTCTTTCGGGATCGCGTACTGCGGTCCCTTTTTTCATGCGCAGACTGGCAGGAACATAAGAGAAAAAGGATAAGAAGAGACAGGAGAAGTAGCGAAAGAGGTTGATACGATGAAGATTCTTGTAGCAGGCTCTTCGGGGAAAATGGGACAAGAAGTTGTTAAGTTGGTCAAGAATACACCCGAGTTCGAACTGGTTGGGGGTGTTGATCCAAATCTGAGCGAGATTCCCGGCGCAGCGGTGTTTCCCGACCTTGTTTCAGGCCTGCGGGAAACCAACCCTGATGTGGTAGTCGATTTCACTACACCCCAAGTAGTTCAGGAAAATATGGAAACATGCTTCAAGGCTGGCGTTCCAATGGTGGTGGGTACGACTGGATTTACTGAGGATGATTTAGTTCGCTGGCAGGAGCGCGCCAGAGAAAAGGGTTGGCGTGCCATTATTGCCCCTAATTTTGCCATCGGAGCTCTCTTGATGATGAAGTTTGCCCGAGAAGCAGCACGGTACATAGAACGGGCGGAGATAATTGAGTATCACCACGATCAGAAAAAAGATGCTCCCTCTGGCACAGCCCTCCGCACAGCTCAGCAGCTGGAAGAGGTTTTGGGATACCAGGTGCCGATTCACAGTGTGCGTCTGCCAGGTCTGGTAGCTCACCAAGAGGTGATCTTCGGCTTACACGGACAGACCTTGACCATCCGTCATGACTCGACCAGCCGTGAAAGCTTCATGCCCGGTGTGAAGTTGGCTATTGAAAACATTAATAACATTGACGGAGTTGTCATTGGCTTAGAATACTTCCTCTTTTCTCCCACACCTTTAGAGCCATCTCACATATAGTAAAGTGAGTTGGTCGGGGAGGGGGGCGCCTATGGCTGGCCCGTTAGCGAATATTCCCATCTGTATGTTGGGTGGCGACACTCGCGAAGTTATGCTGGCTGAAGCCTTAGTTGACTTGGAAGTGGATCTCCGCCTGGTCGGTTTTCCTCTGCAGGGCAAGTTACGAAAAGCCGCCCATTTTACAAATCCTACTGAGGCTGCGCAGAACTGCCGAGCTGTCATTGCACCTATGTCTAATACAGACTTAGCAGGAAATATTACCAGCCGTCCGGATCAGAGTCCTGAGCCAATTTTCCTGCCTGATGTGCTTGCAGCTGTGGCTCCACAGACACCGCTCCTTATCGGGGTAGCCAAACCAGTAATCAGACAGCTTGTGGCCCGCTATGGCCTCAGGCTGATTGAGACTGCTTCCATTGACGAGATAGCGGTCTTGAATTCGATTCCTACAGCAGAAGGTGCCATACAGGTTGCCATGGAAGAGACTGCTGTTACCATTCATGACTCTGAGTGTCTGGTAATCGGCTTAGGGCGCTGCGGTACGGCAATTGTCCAAAGACTGATAGCGCTGGGAGCGCGGGTTACGGCGGCTGCTCGGTCCCCAGGAGATCTGGCCCGAGCCGTAGTGATGGGAGCGAAGCCGCTGGAACTGCGCAAAATTAGCACTCAAACTGACTTTGACGTCATATTTAATACTGTGCCTGCTTTGGTGTTAGACCGCAGCTATCTGCGGCATCTCAGCCCTCAGACTGTGATTATCGACATTGCATCCAGTCCAGGCGGAACAGATTTTGAGGCAGCCCAACAGCAGGGGATTAAAGCTATTCATGCCTTGTCGCTGCCGGGGAAAGTTGCGCCCATTACCGCTGGTCAAATCCTAGTTCGGTCAATTCCTCGCCTGCTCGAAAACCTCTTGGGGGAGGAGAACCATGACACTTGAAGGTAAGCGGATTGGGTTCGCCATGACTGGCAGCCACTGCACCTATGAAGAAATATGGCCAGAACTGACGAAGCTGATTTCTCTCGGAGCCGATGTTTATCCGATTGTTTCAGCAGCTGTGGCCCATACAGACACTCGTTTTGGCAGGGGTCAAGATATAGTAGCTAAGTTCGAGGAAATTACGGGTAAGCGGGTGATATCAACTATCGTTGAAGCTGAACCCCTTGGACCTCAGAAGCTCTTTGACTGTATGATTATCGCACCTTGTACAGGGAACAGCATGGCCAGGTTAGCCAATGCCATTACCGACTCGGCGCCTCTTATGGCTGCCAAGGCACAGCTGCGCAATGGCCGTCCCTTGGTGCTGGCGATTTCTACTAATGATGCGCTGGGACTCAATGCCAAGAACCTGGGAGTTCTACTCAACACGCCGAATGTGTTCTTCGTACCCTTCGGCCAGGATAATCCCATAGAAAAACCTCGTTCATTGGTGGCAGATATGTCCTTGATTATTCCTACAATCGAACATGCCCTAAGAAAGGAGCAAATACAGCCGACAGTTATATCTCGTGACTTACGAAATGTTCGTTAGAAGGAGTTGGACCGATATGAAACAATACAATGTGGCAGTCCTTGGTGCTACGGGAGCCGTTGGGCAAGAACTTCTCAGCATCTTGGTGGAACGGCAGTTTCCTTTTGCTAACCTCCGCCTGTTGGCCTCGCCCCGGTCTGCAGGGCGCCGGTTTACTGTTGGCGGGAAGGACTATACAGTAGAAGCAGTCAGCGAAGAAAGCTTTGAGAATGTGGATATAGCCTTTTTTGCCGCTGGAGGGAGTATCAGCCAGCGCTGGGCGGAAGTGGCTGTGCGAGCAGGGGCACTGGTGATCGACAATACCAGTGCTTTTCGGCTTGAACCAGATGTTCCGCTGATCGTTCCTGAAGTGAATGGAGCAGCCCTTGCATCGCACAAGGGAATTGTTGCTAATCCAAACTGCTCTACCACTATTATGGTGATGGCTCTTAAGCCCATTCTAGATGAGGCTGGAATTAAGCGAGTTGTTGTGAGCACTTATCAGGCGGTATCGGGCGCAGGCTTCGGGGGAATGGAGGAGCTGCGGCAGCAGACGGAAGATTATGTAATGGGCCGGGAGCTCGAAGCCAAGGTGCTGCCTGTTGCATCTGAGGAGCGTCATTATCCTATTGCTTTTAACCTTATTCCCCAAATCGATGTCTTTGCAGAGGATGGATATACGAAAGAAGAATGGAAGATGATTCGGGAAACGCAGAAGATCTTGGGCAAGCCAGACTTGCCGATAACGGCTACCACTGTCCGCGTTCCCACCATGCGCTCACACTGTGAATCCATTAATGTCGAAACCGAGCAGCCCTTGTCACCAGAGCGCTGTCGAGAGATTCTAGCTCAATTTCCAGGAATAAAGGTCATAGATGCGCCAGAACAGCAGGAATATCCGATGCCGATGACGGCCACAGGTACAGATGATGTCTATGTAGGCCGCATCCGGGCCGATTTATCGGTAGAGCATGGACTAAACTTGTGGGTCGTCGGCGATCAGATTCGAAAAGGGGCGGCTCTAAACGCCATACAGATAGCTGAGCTTTATGTTCAGCAGATGGGGTGATGCTATGCGGATTATAGTGCAGAAGTTTGGCGGCACCTCTGTGGCAAGTTCCGAGATGCGGCAGCACGCTGTGGCTCGGGTAATTTCAGCCCTTAACAGTGGGTATACTCCAGTAGTGGTTGTTTCAGCGATGGGCAAACTAGGCCAGCCCTATGCCACCGATTCTCTGCTGGAACTTTTACGCAATGTCAACCCCAACGCAAGCCGCCGCAATACCGACCTTCTGCTTTCCTGTGGAGAAATCATCTCAGCTGTTGTATTTGCTGAAGAACTGCAGGCTGCGGGTCATCCAGCTCAGGCGCTGACCGGTTGGCAGTGCGGTATTCTTACAGATGAGAACTTCTCGCAAGCTCGCATTCAAGAAATCAATCCTCAGCGGATTCACAGCTTACTTGAGGAAGGTATTATTCCGGTCGTAGCGGGCTTTCAGGGAGTCAGCCGCAGCCAAGAGGTGACAACCCTTGGACGGGGCGGCAGCGACACGACAGCAGCAGCCTTAGGGGTTGTTCTGCAGGCTGAGTGGGTGGGAATATATACAGATGTGGACGGAATCAAAACCGCCGACCCCCGCCTGGTTCCAGATGCTCCTACGCTGCCAGCTGTGAGCGGTCGAGAGGTTGTGGAGTTAGCCCATTTGGGAGCGCGCGTAATTCATCCTCGAGCAGCGGAGCTGGCTCTCGAAGAGGGAATTCCGATTCGGATCCTTTCCACCACAGATGATGGACCAGGAACTTGGATCGCTAATCGGGTTAGTCCTATCTCGGGTAAAGGAGGAGAATTGGTCGGCGATCGGGTAGTAATCGGCATCGCTCACATGACTGGCCGAGTCCAGGTTACAATAACAGGAGAAGGCGACTTGAATAGAGCGGATGTTGCTCCAAAAATCTTCGATATGCTTGCACAGCATGGGGTCAGCGTAGACCAGATTTTTCTTTCGGCAGCTCTTATTGCATTTACTATTGATGAATCTGATGTATCCTTGGCCCGGGAGCTTTTGACCACGCTGGGTTTGCATGTTAGAATAGAGGAAGGATTTGCTAAGGTGTCGGTAGTAGGGGCAGGTATGCATGGCGTGCCAGGTGTCATGGCCCGTGTAGTAAATTGTCTTGAGCGGGCAAACATCTCGATATATCAGACCACTGACTCCCATGCTAACATTTCCTGTCTTGTCAAGGAAGAACAGATCGCCCAAGCGGTTCAAGCCCTGCATCGAGAGTTTAATCTTGACCGCAGCGTGTAGGAGGTAGTTTTATGAAGTCTGGTCAGGTTATTACAGCAATGATAACACCTATGGAAGAAGATGGAAAGGTAAGCTATGAACAGGCTGTCCGCTTGGCCAAACGTCTTGTTGAAAATGGTTCAGACGGTATTGTGTTAAGCGGGACGACAGGCGAAAGTCCAACGCTAAGTTATGATGAAAAAGTCAAGCTGTTTACCTCGATCACCGATGCTCTCGGCGGGGAAGTAGAGATAATTGCAGGTACTGGATCAAACAACACGGCAGAAACAATTGCCTTGACACAGGCAGCTGAAAGTGCGGGCGTGGATGGGATTATGTTGGTTACGCCCTATTACAATCGGCCCAGTCAAGAAGGCTTGTATCAGCATTTCAAAACAGTAGCCGAAAACTGTGCCCTGCCCATTATGCTGTATAATGTACCAGGCAGAACAGGAGCTAATCTTCTGCCAGAGACTGTTGCTAGGCTTGCCGAAATCGATAACATTGTCGCCATCAAGGAGGCCTCAGGCAATCTGAATCAGGTGAGCAAGATTCGTTCTTTGGTACCTGACGATTTCTTGATTTACTCAGGTGACGATTCGCTTACCCTTCCGGTGCTGGCGGTAGGAGGCGACGGTGTAGTCAGTGTTGCTTCGCACCTTGTGGGCCGACAGCTCAAGGACATGGTAACAGCCTTCTTAGCCGGAAAGATTCAGGAAGCACTAGAAATCCATCTCAAGCTGCTCCCTGTAATGGAAGTACTGTTTATTACAACTAATCCGGTCCCTGTTAAGCGGGCACTAGAGTTTGTTGGGTTTGAGAGTGGTCCTCTCAGACCGCCTTTGGTTGACTTGACCGAAGAAGAAGCGCAGAAAATTAAAGATGTCTTAACTGCCTGCGGTTTGGGTTCCTAAGCTTCAACCTACGGCAGGAGCTGGGAAAAGAGCGCCCCGAGCCCTGGGGCGCTTTATTTTTGACTCGATTGATTAATTCGTGAGATGTGTATATAATAAGAGTCACTAGACTTGTTCGGGTTTGCGCGATATGACCACAACGATGGCCGGGAAGTGGTCAAGGCATGCTTACTTAGAAACAGAAGTCGCACATATACGGGGGTGTATTGATTTACATGTCAAAAAATGAAAAAGTTCGCTTGATTTCCCTTGGTGGCATTGGGGAAATCGGCAAGAATATGATGGTCGTCGAGGTGGGAAATGACCTCGCTGTTATTGACGCGGGCGTAATGTTCCCCGAAGACGATATGCCAGGAGTTGACTTGGTAATTCCTGATATTACTTATCTGATGGAGAACGCCAGCCGAGTCAAAGGGATTTTCCTGACTCATGGTCATGAGGACCATATCGGTGGCGTTCCTTATGTATTGCGTCAGTTAAATGTACCTGTTTATGGTACCAAGCTTACTCTAGAGCTTCTCCGCCTCAAGCTCGCCGAACACGGGCTGGAACGGCAGACCAAGTTGATTGAAGTTAAGGCTGGACAGCGCATCCAAGTGGGCAGCCTAGATATTGAGTTTATTCATGTTAACCACAGCATCGCTGATGTTGTGGCGCTGGCTTTCCATACGCCGCTAGGTGTTGTCATCTACTGTAGCGACTTTAAGTTTGACCAAACGCCGTACGACGGCAAAGTGGCAGACTTAGGCAAATTTGCTGAGTTAGGGAAAAAAGGTGTTCTGTGCCTGATGTCCGATTCTACCAACGCTGAGCAGCCTGGTTACACCGAATCAGAGAAGTCAGTCGGTGAAACTCTGCGGGCTGCGTTTGCACGGGCTAAAGGCCGTATTTTTGTTGCCACTTTTGCATCTAATGTGCACCGGATTCAGCAAATTGTTGATGCGGCCCATGGACAAGACCGGCATATCTGTGTGACCGGCCGCAGCATGATTAAGGTCGTAGAAGTCGCTTCTCAACTCGGCTATTTGAACATTCCTAAGGGGATGCTGGTGGAAGTAGATGAAGTTGATAAACTGCCTGCTGACAAGATTGTCATTTTGACGACCGGCAGTCAAGGAGAGCCCATGTCGGCTCTAAGCCGCATGGCGATGGCAGAACACAACAAGTTGGCTATTATGCCTGGTGATACCGTAATTATCTCGGCCACCCCAATTCCCGGTAATGAGAAATCGGTTGGGCGGATCATTAACCAGCTCTTCAAGGAAGGCGCTAACGTAATCTATGAACCACACTTAGGTATTCATACTTCTGGTCACGCAAAGCAGGAAGAGCTCAAGCTCCTACTTAACCTCTGCAAGCCCAAGTTCTTTATACCTATTCATGGTGAGCACCGCATGCTTCTCAAACATGCAGAGCTGGCGGAAGCGACCGGAGTACCGAAGGACAATATTTTCATTACAGAAATCGGGCTGCCCGTTGAGTTCGATAAAAAGGGCGCCCGCATTAGGGAACGAGTAGCATCAGGTCAAGTATTTGTTGATGGACTCGGCGTTGGCGATGTAGGCAACATCGTTCTGCGCGATCGCAGGCAGCTTTCCACTGACGGAATTCTGATCGTGGTTGTCACCATGGACCGACGAAACCGGAAGGTCCTGGCTGGCCCTGATATCATTTCCCGTGGATTCGTCTACGTGCGTGAATCAGAAGAGCTTCTTGAGGAAGCTCGAGATCGTGTCCGTGATGTACTTGTTAACTGCGAAAAAGACCAGGTAACCGAATGGGGTCCAATCAAAAGTGCAGTTCGTGATTCGCTGTCACGCTATCTGTGGGAAAAAACTAAGCGTCGGCCTATGATTCTCCCGATCATTATGGAAGTCTAGATGCGTTTAAGGTCCTCCCTTTATCAGCATACTAATGTTGATGAAGGGAGGATTTTGTGTGGAGCCGTTTAAGCCGACACTGACGTCAGAAGCACAGCCCGAGACCCAGAACGAAGCGCAGGCCCAGCAGGCTGCACTGCAGAGCATAAAGCAGTTAGGACAGACAGGAGCACCTGATGATGGAGCGAGTCCCTTTCACTGTTTGACCATTATCGGTCAGATTGAGGGACATATGGTGCTGCCGCCGCGGAATAAGACTACCAAGTATGAACACGTGATTCCCCAGTTAGTAGCGATTGAGCAGAACCCAAAGATTAAGGGTCTCTTGATCGTCCTCAACACAGTGGGGGGAGATATTGAGGCTGGCCTTGCCATTGCCGAGATGATTAAGTCGATGAAGACTCCTACCGTCAGCCTGGTGCTGGGCGGAGGTCATTCTATCGGTGCGCCTATCGCAGTAGCTGCGGATTACTCATTGATAGCCGAATCAGCCACTATGACCATTCATCCCATCCGTCTTACCGGTTTGGTAATTGGGGTGCCTCAGACTTACGAGTATTTGGACAAGATGCAGGAGCGGGTGATTCAGTTCATCGTTCAGAATTCGCGGATTAACCCAGATGACTTGCGGGAAATGATGTTTCGAACCGGTGAACTGGTCCGAGATGTGGGGACGGTACTCGTTGGAGAAGAAGCTGTGCGGGTCGGCCTGATAGACGGTGTAGGTGGAGTAGCTGAAGCCATCGAGCGCCTCCATCAGCTGGTCGGCATGAATCGAGAGGAAGGAGGGCCCCACTGATGCTGTATACAGTAATGCCTTTAGAAGAAGTGCTCGACGGCATCGATGATCCACCGCCTAAACTGGTAGATGTGGCCATGGGCGGTGTACTCCTGCAGGTGGAGCCGCTATCTGATTTCTCATATCGTATAGAACGAGTCATTAGTTCAGATCCTCAGGTCTACCTAGATATACAGTATCAGCCAGGCGCTATTAAGCGCTGGACATAGTCTAAGAAGCTGTGCGCTCTCATATGGTCCTATATGAGAGCGTTTCTTGTTGGATTCAGTGGTCTCCTGCTTGGTATAGCGATATTTCTGTTAGGCCTGCGCTTGATGAGTACCGCTTTGGGCAGCGCAGCTGGAACGCGCCTGAAAGGAGTGCTGAGCCGTGTTGTTCGAACACCAACCCAAGGTGCATTGGTTGGTGCAGCGGCTACAGCTATAGTGCAGAGCAGCAGTGCAGTAGCGGCCATCTGTGTAGGGTTGGTAAACAGCGGAGTTCTTACACTGGAGCAGGCCTTTGGTGTTATCTTAGGTGCCAATGTGGGAACGACACTGACTGCACAACTGGTCGCTTTTGATTTGACACGGTTCGCACCAATCATCATGCTCCTTGGTTCTACCCTTTTGCTTGGTAGGAAAAGGAGTCGCATAGGTGAAGCGGTTTTTGGTTTCGGCTCTTTAGTATTTGGTTTATCTCTAATCGATACAGCGGTCAGGCCGTGGCTTGCGAGTGAGTTTGTGAGCTGGGTGCTGACAGAGCTTACATCGGGGCGTCTCCAAGCTGTATTGGCTGGCGTTGTCACTACGGCAGTTATTCAGTCAAGCAGCGCAGTCACAAGTCTTGTGGTTGTCCTTGCGCAAGCTGAAGCAATCACTCTAGAAGCGGCTGTAGCAATTACTTTAGGAAGCAATATCGGTACGGTCTTGACCACCATTATCGCAAGCATCGGAACGATCCGGGAGAGCAAAGCTACAGCCCTGGCTGATTTGATGTTCAATGCGCTAGGTGTTCTCGTGGTAACGCTTCTTATGGAACCCTTCCTAAAAGCTGTAACGTGGACCAGCGACCTATTGCCACGGCAGGTGGCCAATGCTCATACCTTATTTAATGCCGTCACAGCCATTATAGCTCTACCGTTAGTTCCTTATCTTGCAGCTCTTGCCTGGTATTGGGCAGGATTCATCCCTGGAAGAAAGAAGTATTAAAGAATCTGGCAAAACTGTAGGAAGCTGGTGATTTGTTTGGATTTATTCAGTGCCGTGTTGTTAGGAGTCATTCAGGGGCTGACGGAGTTTCTGCCGGTAAGTTCTTCGGGCCATTTGGTATTATTCTCAAGTCTCCTAGATGTGCGGGAGCCTTCGGTAGTATTTGAAGTCTTAGTTCACGTAGGCACACTCGCCGCCGTCTTAGTTGTGTTCTGGAACGAGTTTGTCCAGATTGTACAGGGTTTCTTTCACCTCCTGCGCCGCCCGACGCAAGCAGCTCAGTTATACCGCACTGATATAGGCAGCCGTCTTTTCATATGGCTGTGTGCCGGAACTTTGCCGATCGTTATCGCGGCCCTGCTCTTCAAGGATTACGTTGAACAGCTTTTCAACAGCGCTAGGTTTGTTGGCTTTGCTCTGATCATTACAGGATTGATTCTGTTTATTGCTGATCGGTTTTCGGGCAGCAGCAGAAGCCGTGAACAAACCCTTCTAGATAGTCTGTGGATCGGTATTGGTCAGGCTGTTGCAGTGCTTCCGGGCATTTCCCGTTCAGGAACGACCATTGCTTTTGGTTTAGCGCGCGGATTGAGCCGCGAACAAGCGGCCCGCTTTTCGTTTTTGCTGTCGATCCCCGGTATCCTTGGAGCCCTGGTTCTTTCTATCCCAGACCTAGTAGGAGGCACGGTTTCCACTTCTGGCGGTGTTCTTTTCGCCGGAATGCTGGCAGCTGCCGTTACTGGGTACGCCGCCATTCGCCTTCTTCTCCAGGTGGTCCGCCGCGGTCGTTTGGTCTGGTTCTCCTACTACACATGGATTGTTGGCTTGCTGGTGCTTATTCTCAGTTAGGACACCCTTCTAGGCAGGAACACGTGGTTCTCTGAAGAAATAAGAACCAGGGTGAAGAAGATGTACATTGCTAAGAACGTAGCTCAAGTCCAAGAACGTATTGCTGAGGCCTGTGCTCGTGTGGGGCGGAACCCAGATGAGGTGAGCCTTTTGGCAGTAACGAAGTATGCATCGGAAGAACAAATAGACAAGCTGATTGCATCTGGGGTACGCACCCTAGGTGAGAGTCGTGTTCAGCAGGGTACGCAACGCATGGAGCGATTCGGCCATCAGGACATAGAATGGCATCTGATCGGCAGTCTACAGACAAATAAAGTGAAGTACTGTCGAAATTTTTCATTGATTCACTCCTTGGATCGCTGGCGTCTCGCTGAAGAGTTAGAAAAACGGGCAGCTCAGTGGGGTAAACGCCAAGATGTATTGGTACAGGTTAACATCAGTGGTGAAGACACAAAGCACGGTTTAGAGCCGAAGGATACTCTAGAATTTGTGCGTAAGCTTACAGAAGAATGTCCGCATATCCGTACGCGGGGCTTGATGGTGATGGCACCACATGTTGAACCAGAACTAACGCGGCCCTATTTCCGTCGGACTCGCGAGCTTTATGAACAGATCAGGTCTACCTTAAACCTTGATTGGGATGTCCTTTCAATGGGAATGAGCGGTGACTTTGAAGTTGCAGTTGAAGAGGGCGCAACTTTGGTACGTATCGGTTCTGCCCTGTTTCGAGAGGAGGAGTGACATGTCCAGTATGCTTGATAAAATACTGGGGTTCCTAGGCGTTCAAGATGAATATGACGATGAAGAGGAGGAGCATTACACCACGCCCTATTATGACAGGGCAGAGACGGATGCTAATGTATACCGTTTGACCCGTCAGCGGCGCCCAGCCGAGAAAGAGTCTGCTCCGGCGCGCAAGGGCAATCTAGTGAGCCTCACTGGAGGGCAGCGTGTGCAGGCAAAAATGATTATATTAGAACCAATCGCATTTGAAGACGTACGTGATTATGTAGTACATTTAAAAGGCAAACGGGCTTTGATTGTCCGCCTCAACAGGGTTGAAAAGGCGGAAGCTCAGCGCATTGTTGATTTCATGGCTGGTGCGACACACGCTTTAGAGGGCAACATGCGCAAGTTAGGTGAGCGGATTTTCTGCTTTGCTCCGCCCTCAGTGGAAATCGAGGGAGATGTAGCGTCGGACTTCTATGACTTAGACGCAGACTAAAGTTGGTGAGCTAATGTTTCTGATTACTCTGGTAGATATCCTGTTTAGTGTACTGTGGTGGATGTTTGTGCTCCGCTTTCTTTTAAGCTGGCTGCCCAATTTGGATCGGCGCCATCCAATTATTGAGTGGCTCTACCGCCTAACTGATCCTGTCGTCAGGCCGTTTCAAGGTGTACTGACAATTGGGATGGTTGATTTTTCTCCTGTGATCGTATTTATTCTTCTGCGTCTTGTACACCGGCTTGTAATGAGTCTGCTCTTTGATATCGTTCGTTGGGTGCGGTAGATAAGGAGGACAGTATTTGGATAAAGAAAAACTTACATCACACCTCAAAGGTGAGGAAGAATATGCCATCGGGTCAACCGTGGTTGATTTGGCACGCCAAGCTTGGGACCACAACCGGCCTCAGACTACCCGTTTTTTTGATCCTTATGAACGCCGGGTGGCCCAAAGTGTGCTGGCAGGGATTCCAGAAGTAGGATATCTTACTTTTGGCGGCTATAAACAAGCTGAACGGGCTAGGATGGTTATCTATCCTCAATTTTTCATGACAGAACATATACAATCGCCCATCGCCGTCCTCCAAGCTGTGGGTCGTCTTAGAGGTGCTTCGCATCGCGATTTCCTTGGTTCCATTCTTGGAACAGGGATCAAGCGCGATGTGGTCGGAGACATTATTGTGACTGATGACGGATGCCAAGCCGTGGTAGCGGCTGAGATTGTGGATTATCTCCTCACACATTGGAATCAAGTGGGGCCACATCCTATTCAGCTCGAAGTAATCGATGAGGAGCAGTTGGATGTTGAGCCTGAGCGCATTAAAGAGATCCGCAGTACAGTAGCTTCGCTGCGGGTAGATGCGGTGGCCGCGGCAGGTTATGGCACATCCCGAACAAAGATGACTAGGGAGATAAAGGCAGAGCGTTTGAAGGTTAATTGGAAAGTGATCAGCAACCCCGCCCATACGGTGGAAGAAGGGGATGTTTTGTCTTTGCGAGGACGCGGCAGGTTGATTATTAAAGAAGTTCAGGGTAAGACCCGGAAGGGCAGAATCAATATCTTGCTGCACCGCTATTATTAGGAGGTATGAGCAGTGCTCAAACCATTAGATATTCATAACACTGAGTTCACTCGTACTTTTAGAGGCTACAATGAAGAAGAAGTGGATGAGTTTGTAGCTAAGATTGTCAGTCATTATGAGAGTTTATATCAGGAAAATAAGCGCCTGCAGGATGAAATACAGACTCTGCAGGAAGAACTGCAGAAGAAGCAGAGCCGCGAGCAGGATGTGCTTGATCTGATTTCCCTTACCAAGCAGGCAGTATCTGAAATCCGGGACCTCTCTACTACTCAATCGGAGGCCGTTTTAGAAGAGGCTAAATTGAAGGCAGCTCAGATTGTGGCTGAGGCCGAGGCTCGTCTCAATGCTGTTAAGGCAGCGGAAAGCCTTTTTAAGAAGCGCATGCGGACCCTCATGGAATCTATCTGGAACATGGTTGAGGAAACTCAATTTGTAGAAGAGGTTTCGGAGAAGACGAAAATCTATAGGGACGCAGCAGCTGCCATCAGCGATGAACTGACCTCAGAAGATTGACCTTTTTGAAATCGTTGGATATAATATGACCAATCAAATAGATCTGGAAAGACGATGACGGGGAGAGTACTGATTGGATAGGGTGACAGAGAGCCTGGTAGGTGAGAGCAGGTACCTGAGTCCAGTTAAGGAAGATCACCCCTGAGTTGCCCGCTGAACGTTGAGTAAGCGGTGCCGGTGCATCCGTTATCTGCAATTGAGTGAAGGCCGAAGGGTCTTAACTAGGGTGGTACCGCGGGTATATCCTCGTCCCTTATTTGGGGGCGAGTTTTTTTATGCAAATTTGCTTATATTAATGATTCAGGAGGTATTGGAGTTGGCGTCTAAATCTGACTATCAGGCCACTCTTCAGCTCCCCAAGACAGAATTTCCTATGCGTGGAAATCTAGCTAAACGGGAGCCGGAGATGTTGAAGGTTTGGCAAGAAAAGCAATACTACTATCAACTACAGCGCGAGAGGGCCGAAGCTGGCAGTCCTGTTTTTGTTCTTCATGATGGTCCTCCGTATGCCAATGGTGACATTCACATTGGTACGGCTTTGAACAAAGTTTTGAAAGATATTGTTGTGCGCTCGCGCAGTATGGCTGGCTATCGAGCTCCCTATGTACCTGGTTGGGATACTCATGGACTGCCCATTGAGCTGCAGGCTTTGCGGGAACTTGGAGACAAGCGGGCCGAAATGAACACGGTTGAGTTCCGCGAATACTGTAAAAACTATGCTCTTGAGCAGATGGACAAACAGCGCGAGCAGTTTCAGCGCTTAGGGGTTTGGGGCGACTGGGAGAATCCGTATCTGACACTGAATCCCGAATATGAAGCCCGTCAGATTGAAATTTTCGGGGAAATGATGAAGAAGGGTTATGTCTATAAAGACCTCAAGCCCGTTTACTGGTGTGCGGACTGTGTGACTGCCCTTGCTGAAGCGGAGATCGAATATCACGATCACGTATCTCCAAGCATTTATGTGCGGTTTGCTGTTACTGCTCCTGGAGAGGTATTAGAAGGCCTCGATGCCTATTTCGTTATCTGGACCACTACACCTTGGACCATTCCAGCGAACTTAGCCATTTCCGTGCATCCAGATTTCACCTATGTAGTTGTCCAGACTGAGAAGGGCAACCTGGTTGTCGCCAAAGAGCTTCTTGATACCTTCCTCAGCGAAGTAGGCTTGTCGAACCAGGGCATCTTGAAAGAAGTGCGCGGTAGTGAGCTCGAGGGTGTAGTTTGCAGACATCCCTTGTTTGAACGTGATTCAATTGTCATCGTGGGCGATCATGTAACGCTGGATGCAGGAACAGGATGCGTACACACTGCTCCTGGTCATGGCCAAGAGGACTATGTGATTGGTCTGAAATACAACCTGCCTGCCTTTTCACCAGTCGATGAAAAAGGACGCTTTACTGAAGAAGCGCAGCAGTATGCTGGATTGACCCTCGATGACGGCAATAAAGCTGTGGTACGTGATCTTGAGGAAAGCGGTGCTCTGCTGAAAGCGGACGAGATTGAACACTCCTATCCGCACTGCTGGCGCTGCCGCCAACCTGTAGTCTATCGCGCTACCGAGCAGTGGTTTGTATCAATTGAGCAGTTCCGCCAAGACATGCTCGATGCCATCAATGAAGTTCAATGGATTCCCGCATGGGGTATTGATCGAATCACAGGCATGGTAGCCGACCGGGCTGACTGGTGTATCTCGCGCCAGCGCGTGTGGGGAGTGCCCATTCCTGTTTTCTACTGCTCCTGCGGTGAAACCATCGCCAGTGAAGAGACCATCAGCCATGTGGCAGATATCTTCCGCAGGGAAGGTTCCAATGCTTGGTACGCCAGGGAACCACATGAGCTGCTGCCAGAAGGATTCACTTGTCCGAAGTGTGGTGGAACTGAGTTTCGCAAAGAGGCAGACATTATGGACGTCTGGTTCGATTCAGGCGTATCCCATGCAGCAGTATTACAAAGAGAGGGTCTTACCTGGCCGGCCGACCTTTATTTAGAGGGAAGTGACCAGCATAGAGGTTGGTTCCAGTCATCGCTTTCCACTGCCGTAGCGGCTCTAGGTAAGGCACCTTACAAGGCAGTCTTGACCCACGGGTTTGTGGTCGATGGTGATGGCAGAAAAATGTCCAAGTCTTTGGGTAACGTAGTTGCTCCTGCAGAGATTTGGAACAAGTTTGGTGCTGACGTCCTCCGCATGTGGGTTGCCTCAGCGGAATACCGCGGCGATGTGCGTATTTCGAACGAGATCATGGCACAGCTCTCTGAAGCATATCGGCGGATAAGAAATACAGCCCGGTTCCTCCTGGGGAACATCTCTGACTTCAATCCAGAGACCGACTGGATAGACTATGCTGAGATGGAAGAGATCGATCGCTGGGCTCTGCTCAAGCTGGCGACACTCAGCAAGCGGGTCAGAAAGGCATACAAAGACTACGACTTCCATCTTGTGTACCATAGAGTTCACAACTTCTGTGCAGTGGATATGGGCGGTTTCTACCTAGATGTACTCAAGGACCGTTTATACTGCGATGCACAGGATTCGAAGGAACGCCGTTCGGCCCAAACCGCATTCACCATTATTGTGAAGGAACTGGCCCAGCTCATGGCACCGATCTTAGTGTTCACTGCCGATGAAATCTGGTCACATCTGCCTGAGGCTTTACGCACAGCGGAAAGCATTCACTTAAGTACTTGGGATGAGCTCCCAGAAGAATATTTGGATGAGACCCTCGAACAAAAGTGGGAAGAAATGCTTCGGGCTAGAAGGTGCGTGGCTAAGGGGCTAGAAATGGCCCGTGCCCAAAAGATGATTGGTTCTTCTAATGAGGCTAGTGTCACAGTTTTTGCCGATGATAAGGTGATCAGCACGCTGCGGGACTTTGAGGATCAGCTGCCAATGCTGTTCATTGTTTCCTCTGTAAAACTCGCCTCCGCAGCTGAAAAGCCTGAAGACGTTCTGCACCATGATGAAGAAGAAGGAATTGCTGTTGATGTCTATCCAGCCAGCGGTGAAAAATGCGAACGCTGCTGGCGCTACTCCGAGACAGTGGGACAGTCAGAAGAACACCCTGATCTCTGTGACCGCTGTGACGCTGTAGTTGGGTAAGCGAGATTGTTTAGACCCCCTCCGAATACTGGAGGGGGTTTTGCGTATTCTAAGCATAACTGGGATGGGGGGCAAGGGTGATGAGAAGAGAGATCAGTCCAGGTCTGCTTGAGACACTGCTAGTCAAACTTGAACGGGTAGCAACCGCCATGGAAAAGGCGAGTATAGCTGAATTTATTGAGCTCTATCGAGAACCGCGCCGCATGCTTTATCTCAGTTTTATTTCAGGAATAGTGCGCGGTTTTGGCTTGGCTATCGGCTTTACGGTGGTGGGAGCTGTTTTTCTCTACATTCTCGGAGTGGTGGCTTCATTGAATCTACCTTTGGTCGGAGAGTTCATCGCGGAAATAACTCGGATAGTACAGAACGAGCTCGCTAGAAGGCCTATATAGGAGGGATGAGCATTGGATCAGATAAAATTGCAGTATTTTGAGGATCTTCTCTGGAAACGATATACAGAGCTTAAAGCCGTAGAAGAACGGCTCATGGGTGAGGGTGGCTTAGGTGAGCCTGCCACAGAGGCGGTGGGAGAGTTGTCCGCATACGACCAGCATCCTGCAGACTTTGGCAGTGAGCTGTATGAACGGAGTAAGGATTTGGGAATCTTGGAGACAACCCGCATTCAACTGCAGCAGATTGAAGCCGCTTTAGCTTCGATTGAAAATGGAAACTATGGTGTCTGCCGGCGCTGTGGTGCGGACATACCAGAACAGCGCTTAGAGGCAATTCCAGAAACAGATTTATGCATCAGCTGCCGGCAGGAAGACGAGACGGCTGACACTAGGGAGAGGCCGATTGAGGAGGAGAGTCTCCAATCTTCCCTAGGCAGGTCCTTCGAAGAAGAAAGCTGGTTGGCGGTGGAAAGCTACGGTACCGCGAGTGACATCCCAGAGGACGAATAGCAGGAATTGACAGGGATGCAGCGAATTATGCACTGATACTGATGGAAGGAGCAGTGCGATTGCGTTATTATCTGACGAGCTTCCTTGTGCTCGCGGTGGACCGGCTGACAAAATTCTTTATCATGCAGCACATGGTAGAAGGGGAGAGCATTGCTATCGCTGCCCCTTTTCTGTACCTGACGTACGTGCGAAACACCGGTGCCGCCTTCGGACTGCTGAAGGGCAGGTCTCAGCTGCTGGCAGTTCTCGCTCTTCTGGGAGTCGGGTTGGCTGCATGGCAGTGGAAGCGGATCATATCTCAGAGCAGCCGAGTGAAATGGGGAGTCAGTCTAGCACTTTCTGGAGCGCTTGGGAATATGATCGACCGTTTTGTCTACGGTGCCGTAGTGGATTTCCTTGACGTACGTATATGGCCCATATTCAACGTGGCTGATATTGCTATCGTGTGCGGTGTGATTCTGCTCTTCTGGGAGGTCTTGACTCATGATCGGAAGGAATGAGATTCAGCACCGCTTCCAAGTAGACTCCGAAGGGCAGCGTCTCGATGTTTGGGCTGCGCAGCAGACAGGCTTGACCCGTTCTCAGATCAAACAGCTGATTGACCGCGGCCTGGTTTTGGTTGGAGGCAATCAAGTGAAGGCCGGTTACCGCCTGCGTATCGGCGATGAGGTGTCGGTTATAATTCCGCCTCCACAAGAAACGGATGTGCAGCCAGAGAATATTCCCATTGATATCATTTATGAAGATGATCAGATCGCTGTGGTCAATAAGCCGAAAGGGCTGGTCGTTCATCCTGCAGCAGGAAACTGGGAGGGTACGTTAGTTAACGCTCTGCTGTTCCACCTGAAGGGCCTATCTGGGATTGGTGGAGAGCTGCGTCCGGGAATTGTTCACCGACTCGATAAAGACACGAGTGGGCTGATGATTGTAGCTAAGACAGACAAGGCCCATGTTTATTTTGCTGATCAGCTCAAGGAACGCTTAATCGAGCGGCGCTATTTGGCCCTTGTACACGGTCAAATGGAACATGAAAGTGGGACTATAGAAGCTCCAATTGGCCGACATCCGAAGGATCGCAAACGCATGGCGGTTGTCGAGGGAGGCAGGGATGCAGTAACCCATTTTACAGTTAGAGAACGGTTTGCCCGCCACACCCTCGTAGAATGTCGCTTAGAAACGGGACGTACGCATCAGATAAGGGTGCATTTAAGTGCCATCAATCATCCTATTGTGGGCGATCCTGTCTATGGCAGGCGTGGTGATCAGTTGGGGGCAGAAAGTCAGCTGCTTCATGCCTACTTCCTTGGTTTTCAACATATGGACGGCAGTTGGAAGGAGTTTCAACAAGACCCGCCGATTGAATTCAAAAAGTGTGTGGAAAAAGCACGAAAAAGCACTTGACTTTGCTTGGACTATCAGCTATCGTATTAGGAGATTACCTTTAAGTTGGTCCCGTGAGGCCGGCAAGGGTGACAAAGTGGAGTTTTTGTATGCTTCTTGTCGCGCGCCGCGGGCAGGAAGCTTTTTTTGTGCAAAGGAGGTGCTGAGAGGTGGAATTAAAGGCTCAGATCATGGATGAAGACCAAATTCGACGGGCTCTGACTCGGATCGCGCACGAAATCATTGAACGCAACAAGGGCATCGATGGCTTAATGCTCCTTGGAATCAAAACCCGAGGGGTACCGCTGGCAGAACGCTTAGCTGGGCTGATTGAGCGTATAGAGGGTCATAAGCCGCCCGTAGGCGTGCTGGATATTTCGCTCTACCGCGATGACTTGACCGCGGTGGGTGATCAGCCAGTGCTCAACAGCACGAATGTGCCTGAGTCAGTGGTGGGCAAGTCAATTGTGCTCGTAGACGATGTCTTGTATACAGGACGGACAGTTCGGGCAGCCCTCGATGCTGTCATTGACCTGGGCCGGCCGCAGCTGATTCAGCTGGCAATTTTGGTAGACCGAGGACATCGTGAACTTCCAATTCGCGCTGATTATGTGGGAAAAAACGTGCCTACATCAAAGCGCGAGGTTGTTGCCGTGCAGCTCCAAGAAACAGATGGAGTCGATCGAGTAGTCATCAAAGAGTAAGAAATCATCACCTTTAATAAAGTCCAGAGAGGCTTAAAGGAGGATAAATAATGAGTGTATCAGCAGTAAAGAATTCCGCTGCCGAGCGGCGTGTTAGTTTGTTGGCGAGTATTCCGTTAGGTTTCCAGCATCTGTTTGCCATGTTTGGAGCCACGGTTCTAGTTCCTCTCCTTACCGGGTTGGATCCAGCAGTAGCTCTCTTCACCTCAGGTACAGGCACACTGATTTTCCAACTAATTACGAAAGGACAAGTCCCTGCTTATCTAGGATCGTCCTTTGCCTTTATCAGTCCATTTATCGCAGCCGCAGGAAGTCACGGCCTGCCGTATGCTTTAGGTGGTGGTGTGGCGGTAGGACTTGTGTACGCTGTTGTTGCTTTTATCATTTCCCGGATTGGTGTGGATTGGATTGACCGCTTTCTGCCGCCCGTGGTAATTGGCTCTGTAATCGTGGTTATCGGCCTTGGCCTCGCACCTACCGCCATTGAGATGGCAGGGCTGTCAAGTGGCTTTGGTTCATTAGCTGCACCAGAAGTGCGGATTAGTCTGTTCACCATAATTATAACGATCATCGGGACAGCCTTTTTCAAAGGATTTTTAGCTGTAATTCCAGTTTTGATTGGAATTGTCGCGGGATATCTGTTCTCACTTACCCAGGGAGTTGTAGATTTCACCGCTGTGCGCGAAGCGGCCTGGTTTGGATTCCCGCAGTTTATAGCGCCACGGTTTAACTGGAGTGTAATCACCGCTATAGTTCCAGTTGCCTTAGTCACCATTACCGAACACCTAGGTGACGTACTGGTGCTGAGCAAAATCACAGGTAACGATTACTACAAAGAGCCGGGCCTGCACCGCACACTGCTCGGCGATGGAATAGCCACGGCATGGGCAGGGCTGTTCGGTGGACCACCTAACACAACTTATGGTGAGAACGTTGGCGTTTTGGCCATCACGCAGGTTTTTGATGTCTTTGTCGTCCGCGTAGCTGCCATTTTAGCTGTAATTCTATCGATGTCGCCCAAGTTCGGGGCATTGATTTCGACGATTCCCACAGCTGTCATGGGTGGTGTATCTATCATGCTATTTGGGGTAATTGCCTCTTCGGGCCTTCGCACTCTAGTGGACAGCGGCATCGATTACGGTGATAAACGAAACCTCGTGATTTCGTCAGTCATTCTGGTACTAGGAATCGGCGGAGCACAGATTGGTTTAGGCGCATTTCAGCTCCAGGGAATGGCCTTGGCAACCTTAGCAGGGATCATCTTGAATATCATCCTGCCGAAAGAAGTCTAATAACTGAAGGAACAAAACAAGAGGAGCCGGGACACGGCTCCTCT
>CALKAR010000173.1 GCA_937988745.1 uncultured Peptococcaceae bacterium | reverse complement strand
CGAGACTTGGAGATGCGGCAGGGCCTTTGGGTGCGAGTTCATTGATTATTGAGAAGTTCTTTTCAAACCCAAGTGTCCTCGACCTTTAGGGGTGGTTAAATGTATAAGAATTCTGTGCTGAATGTGCCCGGTCGAGATCACGGTGATCCTTCCATACTAAGATACTGCGGTCTCTATTACTTGTACCATACAGCCTTTGATGCGGTACCTGTATATATTTCAAAGGATTTAGTCCACTGGCAGTATCATGGGATTGCACTTGAGGCCAGCAAGAATGCGGATCATTGGGCAGCCGTCCAATTATGGGCGCCTGAAGTCATATACGCGGATGGCAGGTTCTACATGTACGTTACCGGTACAAAGAAGGTCGATGGCCAAGGTGACGACAGCAGCCGCCGCATTGGCGTGGCGGTTTCTGATAGCCCCACAGGGCCATTCATTTTGGCAGATGAACCTCTCACAGATGAGTGGTCCATTGATGCCCATCCGTTTCAGGACAGTGACGGTACTTGGTACATGTTCTACAATGTCAGAAACGAGTACACCCGAGGGCCAAATGATGTAATCGGCTGCGGTAATGTAGTTGACAAAATGGTCACCCTCGAAAAGCTCGAAGGCCGCCCAAGTCTAGTGTGCAAGCCTGAGTTTGACCATGAGGGTACTCATGAAGGCGATTGGTACTGGAACGAAGGTCCCTTTACCATAAAGAGGAACGGAAAATATTACCAGATGTATAGTGGAGGTTGTTTTTTCCAGTCCACGTATCATGTGGCATATGCAGTTTCTGATGTGTGCAGAGGCCCCGATGGGATGAAGGACCAGAGCTATACAAAATGGCCTAATGATATTAGTGTACCAATTCTGCAAAGCACAGAAAAGGTGTGGGGCCCCGGCCACCATGTTGTCACTCAGGGCCCTAATGGAGTGGATTTATATGTGGTGTATCATGGCCATGTAGGTAGGGAGCGACATAGAAAAGCCTTTATTGATCCTCTGTACTGGCATGATGACACCATTTATATCGCAGGTCCTACCGTAGACGAGCAGCCTGGCCCATACCTACCATCCATATTTAAGCAGGAATGGCACATCACAAAAGAATCCTTTCTCCCACTTAAATTAACCGATTATGTGTGGGAATTATGGACTGGCCTCAAATCCGGCCTCTGTTTCTATTTAGCTTATGGAGATGACTCGAACTACCTGGCTCTCAAGGTAAATGGATGCGGTCTCTCAATCATATCTGTCATTGATGGCGAGACGACTCGTCACGCTTTGGACATCGCGAATCCGCCGTGTAACCATCTGCAGTGCTTACGCACCATCAAAAATGGTAACAGAATTGACCTTTATCTAAACGGTCGGCGGATCTGGAGCGGAACATGGTCAGTACGGCCTGCCCGTGTAGGTGCTTCATCTGAGCAGTCACACATGTTCAAGGGAGTCCTTCTTACCAATTTCTTTGCTGATAGTTTTGCCAAGTCTATCACCGGTAAGGAGAGCAGCAGTTTGATAACCCACACGTTGAAGGACACACTCGAACCGTGGGAGACGCTGGAAGGCAGATATGAAGTGGCAGACAAAGGAATTAGAGGGTTGGCTGCACACAATGAAATAAGAAGAGCTTTCTCAGCTGATGACTTTCGCTTTAGTATGGACATTACGCGAGAAGGCAGGGCAGCTGTTGAACTTGCTTCTAATATCAGGGCAGAGATCGGATTTGTTTCTGGGAAGTTGTTTCTGAATGGTATACCTTATTCAGTTCAAGAGCTCAAGGACAGATCCTGGGTTAACGTAGTAGTTGAACGAGTTGGAACCCGTTTGCGGTTCTACTACAATGGGGCCCAGGTTGCCGATCTGGACGCGTGCGAGAACGAAAAGGTGCGCGAAATCAGGATTTCTAGCGACATGGGAACCAAGATAAATAACATCACTATAATTGAAATAGTAAATGGAGAGGATGAAGTTTAGTGGTGCTGCGTTCAGAGTATCCCCGTCCTCAGTTTGCACGGGAGAAGTGGATCACCCTTAATGGAGAATGGGGCTTCGCTTTCGATGATGATAATCGAGGCTTACTCGAAGAGTGGTACAAACAAGAGATTAACGAGCAAAAGATTATCGTCCCCTTCGCATACCAATCAAGCTTGAGCGGTATTCATACTACTGAGATACATCCGGTCGTGTGGTATCAGAGGGACTTTGCGGTGCCTGAGGATTGGGATGGCGAGCGTGTTACGATTAACTTCAACGCCGTGGACTATTACTCCATGGTGTGGGTAAACGGCAAGTTCGTCGGCAGCAATAAGGGCGGCTATGTCGGTTTCAAATTTGATATTACAGACTACCTTGTAGCTGGTACTAACAGGGTCACAATTAGGGTTGAAGACTATCCAAGTCCCAAGCAACCCAGGGGAAAACAAACTGCCCGTAAAGAAGGCTGGGCATGCTGGTACACACCAGTGACAGGTATTTGGCAGTCAGTCTGGCTTGAGGCGGTAGGTAAGACTAATTTGGACCATGTGAAACTTGAGCCAGATATTGATACTAATACTGTCAATGTTCGGTACTGGCTAAATGGCGTAGATGCCCCGGTCGTAATTGAGTGCCGGGTTACAAAGGATGGTAAAGACATTACAACCACACGGGTTGATGTACCGCTGCGGTATACTAATCACGGTCACGTAATTCCTCGTGACGAAGGCGACTTCGTAATTTCCATTCCTGATGCACAGTGGTGGACTCCCGAGGAGCCTCATCTTTATGACTTAGAGTTCCGGATTATTTACGAGGGCGCGGTCGTGGACCAGGTCAACACCTATGTGGGCATGCGGAAGTTCAGCGCCAAGGACGGTAAGGTGTATCTGAACAACCGGCCGATTTATCTTCGCATGGTCTTAGACCAGGGCTATTGGCCGGAGGGCATCTATACTCCCAAGGATGTAGATGAGATCAAATATGACGTGGAAATGACCAAGAAGTTTGGTTTCAATGGTGCCCGCAAGCATCAGAAAATCGAGGATCCCTATTACTACTACTTCTGTGACAAGCTTGGGCTCATCACCTGGTGTGAAATGGCGGCTTGTTACGAATACGATGAAGAGGTTTCTCTGAACATAACTGATGAATGGCAGAGACTGGTGCAGGAGCACTACAACTACACCTCGATCATGGCTTGGGTGCCTGTTAACGAATCATGGGGTGTGGACCAGCTTACGCGTGGAAGCAAGGATCCTCGCCTGGTCAACCACATGAATACGCTCTATTATCTGACAAAATCCATTGATTCTACTAGATTCGTAGTCGGAAATGACGGTTGGCAGCAGGCAATTACTGATCTCATTGCCATTCATGATTACAGCCAAGATGCCGTTGAGATCAAGCGCCGCTATGAAGTCTTCAAACAAGATCGCCATGCTGGTGTCTTTAACCACGGACTGCCAGTTCTCCTAGAAGGATATGAGTATGAGGGACAGCCCATCTTGTTCACCGAATTTGGCGGTGTTAAGGTAAAAGAGCAGCAGGCGGAAGGTTGGGGCTACGGACAAGAAGCAGAGGATTATGAAGAAATGATTGCCCGTATCGATGCACTTGTGAAAGTACTTGAAGATGAGCCAGAACTCGTAGGGTACTGCTACACCCAACTCACCGACGTTGAGCAAGAAGTCAATGGTTTGATGACATATGATCGTCAGCTAAAAGTAGCGCCAGAAGTCTTAGCAGAGATCTTTGGCCGCAAGAAGTAAACATCTAAGAAGATAAAGAGCTTTGCCCCGCAATGGGAGCAAAGCTCTTTTTGAATTTGTATTTGGCTATATCAAGGGAACAGATCTAGTCCCACGTTTATCCCAATCCTAAACGACGGTTTAAAGGTAGTGGTTGTGGGGAAGATGGCATCCATTACGGCTTCGATAGGAACCGCCACCCGACTGCCAGGGCGGTACTGGGTTCCCATAGTAAACCGGAATAGGAATCCCTGTTCTTGAGAGATGTCATCAAAGGGAGTGACATAGCCTACACCGGTTCCAATATAGCCGCTCGCTGACCGCTGTACACCGCTGAAAGCAAACAGCAGCTCTCTAGTGGGATCAAAGTCCACGTCGATGGTAACAAGTCCATTAGTCAAGAGAGAGCTGAAGAATGAACTGATGAATCCCAGTGGGTTGCTGGTATCTGTTGTCGGAACCTTTTGCTCAATATTGCGCTGCTCAAAGGTAGGAGTCAGGCGCAGCCCAAGGCGAATTGGGCGTCCTTCGATGCCTTCCCTTTGAGTAACCAAGGTTCCGAGGCGCACACCCAAAGCTGGAGGTATAACAGTGACTGTCATGGTAGCAGGCGAACCAGATCTAGCGCTGCGGCTGATTGCCCGTACCGTGACGGTAGCAGTTCCTGGTTGGAGTGCTCGAATGACACCATCTGCCGTTACCTCAACCTTAGATTCATCGCTGGTGAAATACAGAAATTGCGGATCAGATACCGGGCGTCCATTGGAATCGAGTGCATAAGCTGTTAATTGATAAGTTGAACCAAGATTCATTCGCAGCTGACTGGGCACGGTAAAGACCTGTTCAATGGAAGGCTCAATGACCTGAACATCAGGTGGGAAGAGCTCGGTCAATAGTTTGTCGATTAGGCTTGGAGCATCGGCAACACGGCTTGTATTAGCCATAGAGGAGCCCACTAAGGCAGTCTGACCGTTGAGCGAAACAAAGCGCTGTACTCCCACCACCGCGGTATTCTGCAGCAGGGTGATAGACCCAGTGATGACCTGATCTGCAATACCTTCCTTCAGCAGGGCTTCTGCTCGCTCGTAGGCTGAGGCGGTTGCATCGTAGGGCACTTCCCCAAAGCGGTTGACCAGGGTTACATTATCTACGACTTCAAACTCACCGTATTGTACCAGCCGTGCGGCTATGCCTTGAGCCATTACTCGCGAAAGATTAATTACATCGGTTTGGGCCAACTCTGTCGGCTCGATGTATTCCCCCTTTTCATTTAGGGCTAAGAAGTCGAGTACGACTGCCCGTTCTATGTCCTGCGCTGCACCTAAACTGGCGAGAGAAAGCACCAGAGTCAAGCAAAGGAGCAGGTAAGTCCATCTGCGCATATCTTTAGTCCTTTCCTTATTTGATGTACATCTTATTCTCCATATCAATTACAGGTCCTTCGTATGGTGAACAGGAGAAAAGTGGGCAGTTAGCATATTCTACCGATAGGTACATTATTTGAGAGGAGCCAAATCCATGCATAGGCAGGCAGTACTTTTCCCCGAGGTTGTATTCCGGTACCGGCAAACCGACGAAAAGGTCATCGCCTTAACCTTTGATGATGGTCCAGATCCTATCACACCGCAGCTCTTGGACATTCTTGCTGGCGAAGATGTACCAGCTACATTTTATGTTCTGGGCTCTAATGTGAGTCAATTCCCAGAAATTGCAAGGAGAATTGCCCTGGATGGGCATGAGATTTCCAATCATTCATGGTCCCATATTGATTTCAGAGAACTCACAGATGAAGAGATCCTTAAGAATGAACTGGTACCAACATCGGAGATCACCGCTGAGATTACGGGCATCTACCCGAAGACAATGCGCCCACCTTACGGAGCTTTGCGCGACGAGACCATTCCCTTTTTAGAAAGGGAGGGATGGAAAATTGTTGGGTGGTCTGTTGATACCTCTGATTGGGACAGCACACAGAACAGCCCCGAGGAGATCATTTCTAGAGCCCTAAATGACAGGCACCCTGGAGCAATTGTCTTGATGCACAGTGGGTATACGATGCAGAACACTGTTCTGGCGCTTCCGGAGATTATTCGGGCGTTGAAAGATGAGGGTTATCGATTTCTCAGAGTAAGTGAACTGCTGGAATTTTAGATGCGCAGGGAGGGATATTTCTTGTACGATTTGAGGCTGCAGCCAGGTGATAAGGTAGGGCTGATTGCCTGTTCTAATGGAATCCCCCATTCTGACAAGCCCGAAATCGACGCTCTAGTTCGAACGCTTCAGGAGATGGAGCTCATTGTGGATCAGGCCTCTACCATTTTCTGCACCAATGGCCCCTTCAGCGGTACGCCTCAGGAGCGTGCCCGTGAGCTGCACCGCTTGTTTGCTGATCCTGAGATCAAAGCGATTTTCGATATTTCCGGCGGCGATGCGGCTAACCAGGTGCTTCTCCACTTAGACTTCGATCTGATTAGGAGTAATGCAAAGCCTTTCTTCGGCTACAGCGATTTGTCTGTTCTTCTCAACGGGCTGCACCACTCTGCGGGACTGGTTACTTATCACTATCATCTGCGGCATCTCGTACAGGATCAGACCGGCAGTCAGCGCCAGCTTTTCTACGATACATTCTTTAAAGGGTCAAACAGCCTGTTTAACTTTGAATATCTCTGGCTGCGGGGGAGTACTATGGCAGGATATGTCATTGGAGGAAATTCTCGCTGTTTCTTGAAACTAGCAGGAACACCTTATGCACCCCTATATAAGGACAAACTCATATTTCTAGAGGCTATGAGCGGTGGCCAAGCCAGGATTGCTTCTTATATAGCACAGTATGAACAGCTGGGTGTTTTCCAAGAAGCGGCCGGTTTGATTCTGGGAACCTTCTCTCAGTTAGAAGAGGAAATTAGCATGGCTGAACTGGAAGAGATGTTTCTCGGCGTGACTGAGAAATATGATCTACCCGTCATCAAGACACAAGAATTGGGTCATAACGTCGATGCTCACTGTCTGCGGATTGGTGGTTATTACGAGTTCTAGCAAAGGGGAAGGTATTATGGGCGAGAATGCAGTGGAGAAGTTCTACAATGAGAATGTGGAGTCGGAATGGAATCGGCTGGAAGTACACAAGATGGAGTTCGCCGTCACAATGAAGGCCATGCTGGAGTATATGCCAGCTGGTGCATCTGTGTTAGACATCGGCGGTGGTCCTGGCAGGTATAGTATCGAGCTCCTAAAGCGCGGTTATGATGTTACCCTGATGGATTTGTCCGAAGAAAATGTCAAGTTCGCAGAGCAAAACGCAAAGGAAGCAGGCCTTTCCCTGAAATGTCTGTGCGGGAATGCCGTGGAGGGGGCTCCATTTCCTAATGAAACGTTTGATGTAGTACTGCTGATGGGCCCGCTTTACCATCTAATAGATGAAAACGAGCGTCATGAGGCCATTCGGCAGGCGCTGCGGGTCCTAAAACCAGGCGGGCTTCTATATGCCAGCTTCATTACTCGCTATGCCTTCTTAGTGGATATGCTCAAATATGATCCCGGTGAGATTGTTCATAGGGAAGAATATATTGAACAACTGCTCAATGATGGTATTCACAAGCCTACCGCATCAGGGGGATTTACTGAAGCATACTTCATTCACCCAATCGACATAGCTCCTCTGATGCAGGAGTTTGGCCTGGAGGAAATAATGATTACCGCTCCCGATGGTCTCATCATGAGTGCAGAACAGAGGGTAAATCAACTCCCTGAAGAAGCGTTCCATAAATGGGTTGAGCTTTGCTATAGGCTCGGAACTGATTCCACCATTTGGGGAACCGCCGAGCATATGCTGTATGTGGGGCGCAAAGCAAATAGTTAGAGAAATCTGTCTTGATAAGACTGTAGCGTTCACATCGCTGCATAGACGAATGGGAGGCTCCAACATGAGCAAAATCAGTCGTGAAAAGGTACAAGAATGGTTCGCAGCACCAGAAACGGTTTCCTATTATGAGGAGGCTGTTGAAGAGATTGGCTTGTGGAATTCGGAACGGGTTTTCTTTACAAAGTACCTGCCAAAGCATGGAAGGGTCCTGGATCTCGGCTGTGGTGCAGGTAGAACTACCTTTGGGCTGCACCGGTTAGGATACACCAACCTGGTGGGGGTAGACATTTCACCAGGAATGGTTGAAGCAGCGCAGGGACATGCCACCCGCCTTGGTTTGAGTATTCCGTTCGCTGTCGGTGATGCCTGCAACCTGCCTTTCGGTGATAATGAATTTGATGGTGCCTTGTTCTCATTCAATGGTTTGATGCAGATTCCGCGTCGTGAAAACCGAATAAAGGCGTTTTCAGAAATCAGGCGGGTTCTCAAGCCAGGTGCCTTCTTTGTCTTCACTACCCATGATAGAGAGAACCAGCCGGAGTTTTTTCCATATTGGGAGCAGGAAACGGCAAGGTGGGAAGCAGGGGAACAGGACCCGAGACTGCACGAATTTGGGGATCGCCTGGTTAAGGAAGGTGATCGGGTTATTTTCATTCATATCCCCACCCGGGCAGAGGTCTTGTCTTGTCTCAAGGAGGCAGGGCTCAAATATGTGGAAGATGCTTGGCGCCCTGATATTTCTGAAGATGATCCCCAGGTGGTGAGATACTTTTCCGGAAACTGCCGCTTCTGGGCAGTACAGAAATAGCTGAAACGGGGTAGTTTGAATGGAGCAATCAGTCGAACATATTCTGCAGAAGGTGATGGAGGTTGTTCAAGGCGTTCCGGGTGTTGTTGGAGTTGTTTTGGGGGGTTCGCGAGCTCGGGGAACGCATAAACCTGATTCAGATATCGACATCGGCATCTATTATGATGAACGCGCTGGTTTCAGTGTAGAGCCTTTAAGTGAGGCCGCGGCCAAACTTGATGATGAGGGCCGTAAGAACCTAATAACTCCCCTCGGAGGCTGGGGCCCGTGGGTGAACGCCGGGGGTTGGTTGTTGGTAGATGGTTGCCACGTTGATTTGATTCTGCGAGATATCAATCGGGTAGCTGAGGAGATCGCGGCGTGCTCTGAGGGCCGGGTGACAACCAACTATCAGACTGGACATCCCCATGGATTTCTCAATGTTATGTATATGGGGGAAGTGGCGGTCTGCCAGATTCTGCACGATCACGAGGGCCGCATTGCTGAGCTTAAGGCCAAGACCAAGCCATACCCGGCACCACTCAAGGATGCCTTGGTAGGTTACTTTTTATTTGAAGCTGAGTTTTCAAATATGTTCGTGCAGAAGAGCATTGACCAAGATGATCTATCGTATCTGTGCGGTCATTTCTTTAGATCCACAGCTTGTTTGAACCAGGTCATCTTCGCACTGAACGAGGAATACTGCCTCAATGAAAAAAGAGCTGTCCACCTGATCGAAACCTTCCCTATTAAGCCGAAGAACTACAAGTTGCGCCTCGATAAGGCTTATTCTCTGCTGTCGTCGGACTCTGAAAAGACTAGAAGAGGAGCCGCGATACTCCAAGAGTTGATCGACGAGACGAAAATACTGGCTTCCCCATCTCCTCGTTGAGGTGGGGTTTTTCCTGA
>CALKAR010000172.1 GCA_937988745.1 uncultured Peptococcaceae bacterium | reverse complement strand
TTTGGCTAGAATGGTACTACGTTTGATCTAAGCTTGTCAGCTGCTCCAAGAAAATGTCTAGGGCACACATTTCTTCTTCACCATCCCAGTGAGTGCAGCTGGCGCAGCTCCGTTCTACGGCGCTAGATATGGCGTCATACTGCGTACAATTTTCACCTACCATCCGCATTTGTTCTAAGCTAGGCATACTCCTCCTCCTTTCCAATCATCTGGAGGTAGTATTACCCAGGCCGCAGATTGGTATAAGAAAGAGACAAAAGGAGCCTCATCAACAAGGCTCCTCTGTGTGTACATATTTCAATATTATTCTAAGCCCAATGCATCTTTAACGGCATTCATGACACCATTGCTGGTGTAGGTAGCACCACTGACTACATCTACATCAGCACTCTGGCTGTCCACGATAGCCTGAGTCAGGGTCTCGATCGCAGGATCGGCGATAAAGGGTGTGTCATCATGGTCAGTGACCTCGACTGCGGTGATAGTGCCTCCTTCGATGGTAACACTCACAGTGATTTCACCATTAAAACCATCAGCGCTGCCTACATACACACCGTCGGCCAAGTCGCCGCTGGCTTTGCTTAGTGCTTGCTCTACTGCGGCCATGAACCCATTGCTGGTGTAAGTGGCCCCGGTCACGACATCTACTTGAGCACTTTGATTTTCTACTACAGCAGCAGTCAGAGTCTCCAGCGCTGGATCAGCGATGAACGGTGTATCTTCGTGGCTGACAACCTCAACGGCAGTAATTTCCCCAGCACTCACAGTAACCGCTACCACTAATTCACCGCTGAATCCCTGAGCGCGTCCAGTAAAGACACCATCCCGCAGGCTGGCATCTGTGGCAGAACTCATGGACCAAAATACAGCGGTAACAATCATTAAGCCAACAAAGAGAACCAAACTTGTATTTCTCCGAAAACGCTGCGTCAGCACGTTAAAACCCCATTTCTGAAAGAATTCACGAATTAATTATACTACTTTTTATGAATATGGACAACCTTGCAGGCCGAGCTAAAATTCAGTCTCGCCGTACTGGCTCCACAGCTCAATAAATTCCTTCAGCTGATCAAATGTTGGGCTGTGCATATTGCGCACGTAGTATCCCGATGTGGCTGTCCCCAGCATGAGGCTCTGCTCAAGCGAAAGACCGAGCATCAGACCTAAACAGAACCCGGCATTGAAGTTGTCTCCAGCGCCAGTTGTGAGACGCGGTTTGGTCGTGTAAGGACCCTTTGTGAAAGCATACTCGCCATCGATCACAGCCGCTGCTGAATCGGAAGGATGTACCATGAAGCACCACAGATTAAGTCTCTCGGCCAGTGCCTTAGTGATTTCCTCCAAAGAAACCTCTGGAGCTGGCGCACTCAGCGGCACCTCAAGTACCTGGGCAATTTCGCTTGCTTCTTTGCGGTTCAGGCCAAGAACCACCCGGTAAATGCTGTTAAACCGTGGAAGTAACTCCATGGCAGCTCGGATATCTTCTGGCTTACGCTTCTCCGGATCAGCCAAATCAATGAACATAATCGGACGATCCGGGCTGTCATTTGCCGGAAGAATCTGAAGCAGGTTCTCCCAGATATCATTCATACCAGGCAGCATCGTCCAGTTAACTGTGGCCACCAGGTCAGAGCTGGTAAAGAGCCTACGAATCTCATCTTCTCCAAGGGCATCGACCAAGGTATGCCAATTCACTTGAGTTAGATGCTCGTGCTTACCCAGCATAACCTTACCGTCATTGAACTCCACCGCATCAGTAAGCCCCGGTTCAATTATAGATACTACTTTTTCGCATCCATCTACCAGACTCTGAAAAACAGGATTGACGGGCTTGCCTAGTGCCCCTATGTAAGTAATCTTTACCCCTGCGCCCAACAGCGCATTAGCCATGATAGGGCCGTTGCCTCCAAGCTTAGTGGTCTTAGGCACTAATTCGAAGTTTGTGCTCAAACCGGCGGCACGGGAAATACGAGCGCCAAACTCAGCGATAGTCTGAATACGCGTATATGAGTCAACCGTTTCCCGTTTATCGACTACGTCAATGATGGTATCAACAAAACCGTCAAACCCAATTACGGCTGAAAACCCAGCTGAATCGGTATTATCTAAGACGCTCCTTAACTGCAGCAATTTCTGCTTTACATCACTCATTTAGGACAACCTCCATCACCAAGAATCACAACTTTATTCGGCTTGAATCGATCTTTTCCTGCTCCAGCCTAGTTTATTAGGAAGATCACCGCATACCGGGCGAAGAAATCATACTGCGATAACGCCTGCAGTATACGTTCGGCATCCGCATCGCTGACGTAGACTCCTGTACGAGCCGGTTCTATAACATCAACCGCTTCCACAATTAACGGATGAGCGTAAGCATACTCAGGATCAACTTGGATACGCTTAATCAGTTCAGGGTCAAGCTCGCGCCCATAGGCAACTACGCCTACATCCTGCACAAACTCAGCCGATGCCAACACACCACCATACAAAAGCTGACCTGATTCGGAATAAACGCGGGGGCTAATTCCACGGCGTACATTCAAGTGGCGCGCATCCACAACCAACCCTGTATAGACCGCTCCATGTTTTGCAAAACGTTCTTCCCAGTACTGCTGCACCTCATTGACTGCTTCATGCAGCTTCTGTACCGCTAAACTGTCCCAGCGATAAGTCCCCTGCTGGTCAGCGGTGAGTACTAACCGCGCTTCTAACGGAGTGCTCGGTGTCACAAATTCTAAACCTACTACTGTCCAGTGCCCACTAGCACCAAGCCCGCGCTCGGTCGAAATAAATTCGATAACCTCGCCGCTTTTGTCAGTGAACTCTACGGCCAAGGCCACCTGTGCATTGGGCTGACTGCTTTGAACGCTGATACTCACACTGTACTTTTGACCCGGTTCCAAATCTAAAGCATGATGAAACTTCTCACCGCCGCCCAGTCTAATCTCTGCACCGACAACTGCCGCATGTGCTGCCGTGCCTATCACTAGGAATAATATTAATACGCTTGTAAATTTAAGCATGCGGACCATAAATATCCCTCCACAGCTTGGGTAATTCGCCATGGGGCGCTTCTGTTCCTCCGAAGCATATCTGGCATACCTTACCATTATTGAAGAAGACAGCCTGTACTTGTACAATGTTCCTGTGATCCCAAACTATAGGGAGGGAGTAACACTGAAATTTGGGAAATATATACAAGTGTTGATGATACTGCTGATTGTAACTATCATCAGCGGCTGCAGTCCTACTGGCCGTGACAGCACGGATCTGCTCGACCAGGGCAAGTTTCTACCAATTGCCGATGGATTCGACTTTCCAGTCGGTGATCCTGATGGAAACGGCTGGGGAGTTACTGGATATAGGTACTTGCAATGGAGCAATGTGAGCAACTCGTGGCACCCTGGTGAAGACTGGAATATCCCTGGCGCAGGTAACTATGACCAAGGTGAACCGGTATACGCGATCGCCCATGGTCAGGTCGTCTTTTCCGGTTGGAATACCGCCCTAGGTCATGTTGTGTTGATTAAACACCGCCTGCCCGATAATACCTTTGTTTGGTCGCAGTATGCTCACCTCGACCGTAGAGATGTCAAACAGGGCGACATTGTGCAGCGCAGGCAGCAGATCGGCACCGTAGGGCGGGGGCCCAACAACCGTTTCGCGGCTCACCTGCACTTTGAAATCCGCAGTGAGGATCTACCGTACAACGCCTGGCCGCGCACTAATGGGGTTGCCTGGGAAAAAGCAAAGGTGAAACAGTATTGGCTGGACCCAAGCAAATTCATCCAACAAAATCGGTATTATCACTAACATTAAGGGCGGAGTTCCGCCCTTTTTGTGCTATAGTAATAATGTAAAAAAGGAGGTTGTGCTGTGTTCACTCAGAATTTCCCTTTAGCCCAAGTGACATCTCTTGGAGTAGGCGGCCCTGCCGAATATTTTTCCCGTCCCACCAGCACTGATGAACTGATTTCGGCATTGAGATTTGCCGAAGAACGTGGTCTAGATATAACGGTCCTTGGCTACGGCACCAATGTCCTTGTACGCAGCGGTGGCATCCGTGGACTCGTCATTCAACTAGCGGACAATTTCGCAAAGGTGAGTGTGAATAATACAATTATCACAGCTTCTGCTGGATGCATGTTCAACTCAGTCAGCAAGCTGGCCGCTCACCATTCCCTTAGTGGACTGGAGTTTGCCGTCGGTATCCCTGGAGGAATCGGCGGAGCCCTCTTCATGAATGCGGGTGCTTATGATGGTGAAATAGGCCCGCTGGTGCGCCGCGTCGATTATGTTACTGCTTCAGGGGCTGGTTCTTGGGATATGAATGAATTTACATATTCATACCGCTTCAGCCGCGCTCAAGAGGAAAAGGTTGTTATCACCAATGTCACTTTGGAGCTCCAACCAAGAGATCAGCGGGAAATTCTGGAGAAAATGGAGGACCTTCAGGCCCGACGCCGATCCCGTCAGCCCCTAGAATTCCCCAGCGCAGGCAGTACATTTAAGCGCCCTGCCGGCCATTACGTAGGACCGATGATTGAACAAGCGGGTCTCAAAGGCTGCCGCATCGGCGGCGCAGAAGTGTCTACCAAGCACGCCGGCTTTATTATTAACCGCGGCGGTGCCACTGCCGACGACTTTCTCGAGCTGATCGCTTATATCCAGAAAGAAATTAAAGAGCGGTTTAATGTCGATCTCGAACCAGAGATTCGCATTTTAGGCTGCGACTAATACTCCCGGATGAGACTCCTGAGCACCTCTTCAGTGCGCTTAATCACTGTTTCTACCTCAGGAATGCCCTCGCAATCGGGATGTTCCTGCCTAATTAGGCTCAAGGCATGGCGGATCTTAGCCACATCAAAGTGCTGAGACCGCCGCGCCCGCGGCACCCCATTGAACGTCTCCACAGTAATATTTTCACGCAGTGCCTGCCGAACCAAGTCTTTACAGTAACCTACTGGGCAGCCCCGGCCCCGGCATCCCCCACAGCGGTTCTTCCCTAGACAGATTTCTTCCACAGCATCCTCGATCGCCACCAAGTGTCTGCGGAGCTCCTTAGCAACGCGCTGCATAGCGCCATACTCACCTAACTCGGCAGCCGCTCTCGTTAGCCTAATAGGTGGTATGATGAAGTAAAGCATGACACCCAGCAGCAGGGCAAGAAACACTGTCACATTTGTAGGGGTCAAGACCTCTGGAGGCAGCGTCTGCCACAAGTTGAATAATCCGAAACCGATAAACACCAACGACGATGCCAGCCTCAGAGCGGCCTCAGGTACCCGTTCCCCCAACTTCGCACCGACTAAAATACCCACCAAACTGGTGAGCACCATCCCAGACACAGTACCAATCAGCACAGCACCAGGATAATCCGCATTCGATGCTAGAGCTATAGTAGTTAACTGTGTTTTGTCCCCCAATTCACCTATAAAAAAAGTTAGAGCCACAATCAAGATGGGATGGCCCCGCAGAAATGATTTAGAATCCGCTTCCTCATCACCGTTCATCAGGCCGAGCAGCCCAAAAATTAAGAAGCCTACGGCTGCAGCTAAGCGTACGATGTGCAGCGGCACAAAGTGCGCAAGATAAGCTCCCAATGCGACTGCTAAACCATGATTTACGAATACCCCCAAGGCGACGCCGGCTAAGACTTGTCCTAAACTGTACTGCAGGGCAAAAGCCATGGCAATAATTTGACTCTTGTCGCCCATCTCGGCTGCAAAAATAAGGAATGCTGCTTGAATTAGTTCTTTGATCATTAAAGTCTCTCCCACTTCTCACACTCCATCTATGTATTTAACCGAGAAGGCGAATTTACCTTTTCTGTGTCCAAACATTTCTGTGTCGAAAAAAGTAAAATCAAGCAGGACTTTCTTGGGCAAAAGGGGTATTTATTAACCAAAGACCAAAGGGGGAATGCGCCATGAACACAATGTTTCAAGTTGGAGACTTTTTCGTAAGACTAAGAGATAAAGGAGATCGCCCAAAACTAACGGTGTGGAACAACTCAGGCACTAAGATCGTCAGCGAGTTTATCAGCGCCGCCACACCGAGTTCATGGGAGCAGATAGAGAAGCTAACATCGCCGGAAGTTGTGGAGCGAGTACGTGAACTTGTGCAGGCCGAGTAATTAGAGCGCCGAACAACAAACCTTGCCGCCCAGCCCGCTGGTGAGGTTTGTTTTTTTGTGGAAATTCCCCCCTAAAGAAAAAGAGGAGCTGTATCGCTCCCCTTTACCCTCTTATCCTCTAAGAAAGTCTCTGTACCACAAGGCGCTATCCTTCAGGATGCGCTCCTGGGTATCGTAATCCACGTAGACAATGCCAAAGCGCTTCGTATAGCCTAGGGCCCACTCGAAGTTGTCTAAGAGGGACCAAACATAATAACCCTTCAGAGGTACTCCATCTTCAATTGCCCTCGCCGCCTGCTCGAAATGCCTCTGCAAGTAATCAAGCCGTTCTTTATCGTGTACCTTGTCATCTTCTACCACATCGGGATAAGCAGCACCATTTTCTGTAATGTAAAGCGGAATTGAACCATAGTCTCGAGTCAGCCTTGTAAGCAGATCATAAAGCCCGGTGGGGTAGACTTCCCAACCCATATCGGTTACGGGGCTATCAGGACTATACTGCTTAAAGCCCCTAGGATCGTCATCACTGTGACCAACGATGCCGCGGCTGTAGTAGTTGATTCCGAGAAAATCACTCTTCTCTCCAATCACCTTCAAGTCATCTTCCGGTAGGTCAACCATCATCCCCCGTGCTTCATACCATTCAACAATATCTTCCGGGTACTTACCCTTCAAAACTGGATCAAGGAACCAGCGATTGTTGGTGCCGTCAATGATGCGCACTGCTTCTGCATCTCGCGGATCATCACAGCGTGGATAGAAAGGAGTCAAATTGAGCGTAATGCCGATTTCTCCAGGCAGATTAAGCTCGCGGTAAACTTGAACGGCCAAGCCATGCCCGTACAAGAGGTGATGACTCGCGTGAAGGGCTGCTTTGTAGTCGCGGATTCCTGGAGCATGCACGCCAAACGCATAACCCAGCATGGCTGCAACCCAAGGCTCATTGATGGTGATCACCTGGAAAAGGCGTTCGCCAAGCTTTTCTAAAACATAGGCAGCATAATCTCGAAAGTATAAGGCCACATCCCGATTTACCCAGCCACCATAAGTATCCTGAAGAACCTGCGGCAGATCCCAGTGGTAAAGCGTGGCTGCTGCCCGAATATTGTGTTTTTCCAGCTCGTCTAAGAGCCTCTGATAAAAATCCAGCCCCTTCGGGTTGGGCTTGCCTTTACCTTCAGGAAAAATCCGCGGCCACGCGATAGAAAACCGATATGCATCCACACCAAGGTCGGCCATGATCTTTACATCTTCTGCATAGCGGTTATAGTGATCGCATGCCACATCGCCAGTGTGACCATTCACTACTCGCCCCGGCATGCGGGAAAAATGATCCCAGATGCTCTCGCCTCGGCCGTCAGCGTCCGCTGCCCCTTCAATCTGGTACGACGCCGTGGCCGTTCCCCACACAAAATCATGCGGAAACTTCGATTTCACAAAACCACCCTCTCGAAGAAATAAATGTTACGTTATTACTTCGCAGAGAAACTGAAGGTTCCTGCCGCACTACTTTGCACCATACGGCACCAAGTTGACATTACTTAGCGTGTAACGTAAGATTTTCCTAGAAGAACCAGTAGAAAGAAGGTGCCCCATGATCCGCATAGTAAATGACAGCAAACTTCCCCAGTTTAATCTCGCTCTAGAGGAGTACGCGATTAACTATCTAGATCCGAGCCACCCGTATGTAATTATCTGGCAGAATGAACCAACAGTGGTAATCGGGCGCAATCAGAACACGCTGGCAGAGGTAAATATGAAGTACGTGCGAGAGAACAACATCCATGTTGTCCGCAGGCTGTCCGGCGGCGGTGCCGTTTACCATGATTTGGGCAACCTCAACTTCACATTCATCGTCGATGGCGAAAAAGGTGTGGTGAGCAACTTCGAGTTTTTCACTCGCCCGGTTGTACGTGCGCTGCAGAGTCTCGGTGTTAAAGCTGAATTCTCGGGGCGTAATGACATAACAATTGATGGGAAAAAATTCTCCGGTAACGCACAGTACTGGGCCAAAAACCGCCTCCTTCACCACGGCACAATCCTTTTCAACTCAGACTTAACAGTGGTGCAGGAAGCTCTCAACGTTAAAGCAGATAAGCTCCAATCCAAGGGTGTTAAGTCAGTGCGCAGCCGGGTGACCAACATCTACCCTTATCTGAAAACACCCATCACCATTGAAGAGTTCAAGGAAGTTCTCTTGAAATTCATGCAGGAAGAGCAGACGGGGCCCGATATCATCCTCACTCCTGAGCAGATTGCCGAGGTTGAGAGAATCAAGGCCGAGCGTTATGACAAATGGGAGTGGAATTTCGGTGAATCCCCTGAGTGCGAGATTATAAAAGAACAGCGCTTCGCTGGAGGGAAGCTTGAGCTCCACTTCAATATCATCAGCGGACTCATTCAAGACATGAAGATCTTTGGGGATTTCTTCGGCACTCTGCCCATAGATGAGCTGGCCGAAAGGCTCAATGGGACTCCATACAGAAGAACTGACGTGTCTGCGGTATTGACTGAAATGGACTTCTCCCAATACTGCTTAGGTATCAAACCAGAAGAGTTCCTAAACTGCTTGTTTGACTAAAAAAGAGAATAATAAAGACAGTGCATGTTCCCTGATTCATTGGGAAACAAGCACTGTCTCTTTTTTGAGGAAAGTTATCTTTTGGCTACGTGGATAGGCTGGCCAAGGGCTACATGGGCCGCTTCCATAACTGCTTCAGAGAGGGTCGGGTGAGGATGCACTGTTTCTGCTAGGTCGTACAGCGTACTCTCCAGCTGCAGAGCATTTGCCGCCTCTGCTATGAGGTCAGTGGCATTAGGACCCACAATATGGATGCCCAATACCTCACCGTACTGCTTGTCAGCTACAATCTTAACGAACCCTTCAGTCTGCCCCTCTGCCAAAGCTTTGCCGTTCGCTGCAAAGGGGAACATTCCGGTCTGGACATCATAGCCCTGTTCTTTGGCTTGTTCTTCGGTTAGTCCTACTACAGCGATTTCAGGAAATGAATAAACGCAGGCGGGAATCTTGTTGTAGTCAATCTCCGCAGAGCCGCCTAGAATGTTCTCTACCGCGGCTATCCCCTCAGCCGAAGCTGTGTGGGCAAGCATCTGCTTGCCGTTCACATCCCCGATAGCATACACCCCGGGCACGTTGGTCTCGAGTTTAGCGTTGGTCTTGATGCCTCCCTTGTCGAGTTCCAGGCCCAAATCAGCAACTGCATCGATGTTGGGTCTGCGCCCCAACGAGATAAGAATCGAGTCTCCTGCAAATTCGCGTACTTCACCGCCGACTTCTACGAACACCTTCGAACCTTCAAAACGCTGAACATCGGCGCTTTCAAAGATCTCAACGCCTCTACGCTTGAGGAAGCGCCGCATCTGACTTTGAATATCGCTGTCGAGCCCGTTGAGAATGCTGAACTTTTCAAGCACTGTAACCTTGGATCCTAAGGTACTGAACAAGGCGGCAAACTCTATACCGATTACCCCACCGCCCACTACAATAAAGCGTTCAGGGATCGTTTCAAAAGCTAAAGCTCCGGTGCTGTCTACCGCAATGCCGCTGTCCATGGCTTCCTGCAGTCCTGGAATGGGCAAGATGGTGGGCCGGGAGCCGGTGGCAATGATCAAATTCTTCGTTTTGATCTCTTCTCCATCGACTATAATGGTGTTCTTGTCCTGCACAACACCGTACCCATGTCTAACATCGACACCGTTGGCTTTAAGAAGCTGAGTGACACCGCTCGTCAGCTGCTGGACAACCTTGTTCTTCCGGCTGAGCATGGTTGGCCAATCAAGCTTGACCTCTCCATTGACAATCACACCGAAATTAGCTGCATCTACTATATCCTGGTAAACTTGAGCACTCCTGAGAAGCGTCTTAGTAGGAATGCAGCCTACATTCAGGCAGACTCCACCAAGCGCCTCCTTTTCGATGAGCACAGTCTTTGCGCCTCGCTGAGCCGCCCGGATGGCGGCCACATACCCACCAGGGCCGCCACCCAAGATTGCTATATCATATTGAGCCACATGCATCCTCCTCTCAACTCAGCATCAACAGCATAGGATCCTGCAGATATTCTGCTACCTTTGTCAAGAACCGGCCGGCAGTAGCCCCATCTACGAAACGGTGGTCAAAACTGACTGTTAGAGGTAGGATCTGCCGAACTACAATCTCATCATCTGGTCCTACGACCGGACGCTTGCCGATGGCTCCTACGCCAAGGATGCCTGCTTCAGGAGGCCGAATAACGGGAATGCCCGAGTCTGCTCCTACCGCACCGTAATTGGTGATAGTAAAGGTACCCTGCTGCAGATCGTCTAGGGATACTGTCCGGCTGCGAGCAGCTTCGATCAGCTCATTCATCCGCTCTGCAAGACCGAAGATGCCTAGGCGATCAGCATGCTTCAATACCGGTACTAATAGGCCATCAGGGGTATCGACTGCGATACCGATGTTGAAGTCACCCTTCATGACAATGACCTGTCCGGCTTCATCAAAGCTGGCGTTTATTCTCGGGTATTCCCTGAGAGCTAGAGTAACAGCCTTCACGATAAACGGCAGGTAAGTGAGCTTCAAACCGCGCTCTTCTGCTAGCAGCTTCGCCTCTGCTCGGAAGGCTACCAGTTCTGTCACATCCACATCCTTCATGACGTAAGCGTGTGGAATTTCCCGCTTCGACTGAGCCATGTTGCGGGCAATCGCTTTGTCAAGAGCTCTGAGAGGTATGCGCTCTTCATTAGGCCCTTCTGGCAGCGGAGCTGCCTGAACAGGTGCTGCTTGAACTGGTTCCTGAGCCGGCGCCTGTTGAGCGGCCGCACGACGTATATCCTCCTTCATGACACGGCCGCCAGGGCCAGTGCCCTCAATGGTTGTAATATCAACCCCAAGGTCACGGGCAAGCTTACGGGCAACAGGAGTCGCTAACACTTTTCTGCGGTTCTCGGAAGCTGGCCGCGGCTCCTCGGCCCGCTCAGCACTGGAAGGCAGCACTGCTGAGGAACTCACGAGAGCCCCGACCACTGCCCCGGCATCATCGTCTTCACCTTCGCTTACAGGTTCTACCTGTTCAGCAGCCTGCGGAGCTGCAGCGGTTTGGCCATCGCCGGTGTCGATATGCACGACTACCTGGCCAACGTTTATCAGATCTCCTTCATTGGCCAGAAGGGCGGCAATCCGCCCATCTGCCGGTGAAGGAATTTCTGCGTTCACTTTATCTGTCTCAACCAAGAAGAGAGAATCTCCTTCTTTGACTTCTTGGCCTACTTCAACCAGCCACTTTAGGATGACACCTTCGTTGATGCCTTCACCAATGTCGGCAAATTTGAATTCTAACACTGTCTCACCCCCTAAAAGTTGACAACCTTACGGATACCGGCAGCAATACGGTCTGCATCGAGGAAGTAATGATGCTCGCCTCTTGGCAGCGGGATAGTGATGTCAAAGCCTGTTAAACGAGTTGGCGGGGCTTCTAAATAGAGGAATGCCTTTTCGTTTACCAAGGCAATGAGCTCAGCGCCTGGGCCATAGGTCTTCATGGCTTCATGCACTACTACGAACCGGCCAGTCTTCTTTACCGACTTAATGATCGTATCCCTGTCAATAGGGGAAATGGTCCTAAGGTCAATAATCTCAGCATCGATGCCTTCACTGGCCAGCTGTTCAGCCGCCTTGAGGGTCTCATGGACATATGCACCCCAGGTTACGACCGTTACAGCTTCTCCTTCTTGTACAACCTTGGCCTTACCGATTGGAATTGTATAGTCTTCTTCAGGAACTTCCTGACGGAAGGCCCGATAGATCTTCGAGGGTTCAAAGAAGATGACTGGATCATCATCTCTAATTGCGGAAAGAAGGAGTCCCTTAGCATCATAGGGGGTAGAGGGTACAACAATCTTTAGGCCTGGAATATGCCCTAAGATGGTCTCTAAGCTTTCGGAGTGGTGTTCTAGGGCTCGAATTCCACCACCGTGAGGCATGCGAATAACTAAGGGGAGATGGAGACGGCCCCGCGTACGGTTCCTCATACGGGCTACATGAGAAACAATCTGGTTGTAGGCAGGGTACATAAATCCGGAAAACTGGATTTCCGCGACTGGCCTTAGACCATTGATTGCCATTCCCACTGCCATACCCACAATGGCACCTTCTGCCAAAGGCGTGTCAAAGCACCGGTCGGCACCATACTTCTCCTGCAGTCCGACGGTGGCTCTAAAAACGCCACCCTCGACGCCGACGTCCTCGCCAAAAACAACAACCCGGTCATCCCTACCCATTTCAAAATCGAGGGTATGGTTAATCGTACTGATCAGGTTTAAGAGGGCCATACTACTTCACCTTCCCTTCAAGGTACTGGAGGTATTCATTGAGCTGCTCTTCGAGATGCTCCGGCATTTCCTTGTAGGTGTACTTAAAGAGGTCTTCCACCTCTGGCTCACCATTCTCTTCGATCTTGCGGAACACTTCAAGAGCATAGTCTTCGTACTCAGCAATTTGAGCTTTATCTTGTTCGTCGCTCCAGAGACCTTTATCGATCAAGTACTGCTTAGTGCGTTTGATTGGGTCCTTGACACTCCATTGTGCTACTTCTTCATCTTCCCGATACTTGGTCGGATCGTCGGAAGTAGTGTGGGCTCCCAAGCGGTAAGTGTATGCCTCAATCAGCGTAGGACCCTGACCTGCACGAGCAAGTTCTGCCGCCTCACTTACAGCTGCATAAACGGAGAATAGATCATTACCATCCACTTGAATACCTGGAATACCAGCTGCTACAGCCTTTTGTGCTAGAGTTGCAGCTTTAGTCTGCAACTGACGCTTAACTGAAATGGCATACTGGTTGTTCTGAACGAAGAAGATTACGGGAGCATCAAAGACACCAGCAAAGTTTAGAGCCTCACTGAAGTCTCCGATAGACGTACCACCATCACCAACGTAACTAAGTGCAACATCCTTTTCTCCTTTATATTTTGACGCCATGGCAAGGCCCACAGCGTGATTCAGCTGAGAACCAATAGGAATGGAAATCGGAAGCATGCGAACGTCTTCAGGGAAATGGCTGCCCCACTCATTACCATACCAATAGAGGTAAATCGTTTCTAAGCTGACTCCTTTCATCAGCCAGGCACCGAGCTCTCGGAAAGCAGGTACCAACCAATCATTCTCACCCAAGGCGGCGGCCGAAGCTGTCTGAGCTGCCTCCTGTCCTGTATTGGGTGCGTAAGTCAGCATCCGGCCCTGCCTCTGAAGCTGCAGTGCCTTTGTGTCTGCCGCTCTGGTCAGAAGCATGACCTTGTACAGCTCGAGGACTCGCTCATCACTTAGATCAGGCTTCAGATCGGGAGCAATGATCTGGCCTTCTTCGTTCATGATGCGCAGCATTTCACCTTTCAGAGGGTCAAAACGTTCAATAAGCAATACTGACCACCCTTTCCTCAAAATAGTTCCACCATCAAAAAATGGAGGAGCTGCATGCTTAACATACCACACTTGAGAATGATTTTCAATCTCAATTCATAAAGCTTAAGTCAGAATTTGGTTAGAGAATAAAAAAAGACCGGGATAATCCCGATCTTTTCGAACCTGAATGGTGGACCCAAGGAGAATCGAACTCCTGACCTCTTGAATGCCATTCAAGCGCTCTCCCAACTGAGCTATGGGCCCAAATATGGCACCCCCAACCGGATTTGAACCGGTGCCTTCGCCGTGAAAGGGCGGTGTCCTAGGCCGCTAGACGATGGGGGCGTATAATTTGAGATGGTGGTTCCTGCTGGATTCGAACCAGCGGCCTCTGCCATGTCAAGGCAGCACTCTAACCAACTGAGCTAAGGAACCAAGAAGAAAAGTGGTGCCCAGAGCCGGAATCGAACCAGCGACACGGGGATTTTCAGTCCCCTGCTCTACCAACTGAGCTATCTGGGCAACATGGCTGGGGTGCCTGGACTCGAACCAGGGAATGCAGGAGTCAAAGTCCTGTGCCT
>CALKAR010000171.1 GCA_937988745.1 uncultured Peptococcaceae bacterium | reverse complement strand
CTTACTCCTTGCCTAATCGGGATAGGGAGACACCTCACGGGGTCTCTCCTCCCACACCACCGGGCATACGGGTCACGTACCACGGCGGTTCAAATCTCTTTAAATTTCATCTTGCCGCCAGTTCTGGCAGCCCCAAGTTCTTAAAGTATCTGTTTGGTAGCGCTCGGTAAAGGGCAGGACTTGCGCTTAATCGCCACGGGCCATGAGCCGACTTAGCAGTATTCCATGCCAGCCATCGATCAACACCCAAGCGCCTAAGCATCCGATAGCCTTTGCGCCCCCATTGCTTCCAAATATAACTACGCAATCGTCGTCGAATCCATTTATCCACATCACGCAGAGGGCTCAGCACTTCAGCTATGTCGAAGTACGCTTTCCAACCAAGCAGGGACTTTCTTAGCTCTGCGATAATGTGTTTGAGTGAATGGCCTCTTGTTCGACGGCTCAGCAATTTAACCGTAGCTTTGAGCTTCAGTAGCGATTTATCTGCCACCTTGATTCTCTGGTCTCGTTGACTGAACGTAAAGCCAAGAAAGGTTCGTTTCCATGGCCGATCTACTGCACTCTTTTGGGTATTCACTTTGAGCCGTAGCGAGTCACCAATATAGCGCTGCAGACTTTTCATCACGCGCTCACCCGCTTCTCGACTTTTAACAAACACAACAAAGTCATCAGCATAGCGAACGAAACGGTGCTTCCGACGTTCTAGCTCCCAGTCCAACTGGTTCAACACAATATTCGAGAGTACCGGTGACAACGGCCCACCCTGTGGCACGCCTTCGGTACTGGTTTGTGTTACGCCATTTATCTGGATTCCCGCTTTTAGATAGCGGTTGATCAGCCTAAGCAATTGTCGGTCTTGGTGTTTTGCTTTGAGCTGTTCCATAAGCAAGTCATGGTTTACACCATCAAAGAAAGCTTCCAAGTCACAATCAACAGTCCAGCTATAGCCCTGCCGTACTGTGTTTTGTGCGTAGCGCATGGCTTGGTGTGCATTTCTATTGGGTCGAAAACCATAACTCTGATCATGGAAATCAGCATCCCACTCTTCTTGCAACACCTGAGCAATGGCCTGCTGTATAAATCGATCCAATACAGTCGGGATGCCCAGCTTGCGCTTGCGACCATCTGGCTTTGGAATTTCAACACGTCTAACCGGCTTGGGCTTGTAGTGCCCGTCGATGAGTTGTTGCCGAATCTGCGGCCAGTGTTGCTTAAGATGATCAAGGAGGTCATCAACATTCATGCCGTCGATGCCCGGAGCACCTTTATTGCGGCGAACTTGTTTCAACGCGCGCAGTAGATTATTCCTATCTACTACACGGCCAATCAATGATGAACAAAAGGTGGATTTTGGTTCAACTGGGTTTCCCATTTCTGATTCACCCTCTGCACTTTCCAGAGGCAGTGATAACTGCTTAACAGGTGCCATTCAGAAACACTTCCCCAGCGAGTACTTTCCGTGATTTGTTCAGGCCTTCAGCTGCAAGAGTGCAGCCTACTATGCCTTCTGCTGATTTCTGCAATGCGGTCACAATCGATTGCTCCATTGTCAGTTGCTCCTTCAACACACTGCAGACCTCCCGGGGTAAGACACTTAACTTTCCTCGCGTAGACGCTCAATTTATAAAACATATTCCAGATGCAGATGGAGGGCTTAGCAGTCACGTGCCCGCTGGCCCCGAATATGTCACACCTCATATTGAGTTCTTGTTCATCGCCCCGCGATTTCGCGTTGGACTTCCTTCAGACCCTGCCTCGCGACAACGCCCTTGTCCTTTCGCTAACCTTCGGCTCTGCGAATACCTGGTACGAGGACTTGCACCTCGCTAGTTAAGTGCCATGCCCGGCACACACGCCTAAATCAGGTGCGCCGCAGGCGTCACCTGCATTTTCTGGTTATATTTCATTAGC
>CALKAR010000170.1 GCA_937988745.1 uncultured Peptococcaceae bacterium | reverse complement strand
GGCTGCAAATAGCGCAGCAGAGGCTTCAAGCGCAGCAGCTGAATCAGCTTCTAAGGCGGCCAGCTCTGAGTCAATAGCATCAGATAAGGCAGAGTTCGCATCCCAGTCAGCAGATAGCGCATCAAATAGCTTGGCTTATGTTTTAGAAAAAGCAGATGAGGCTGAGTTAAATGCTGAGCGTGCTGAGGGTGCTGCCGCCCGGACTGAGACGGCTAAGGATGCAGCGTTCGTTAATGCCGATGTATACCCTGACGTTGCCACTGGCCTTGCCGCTGTAGCTGATGGTGAGCAGTTCCAGGTTGTAGATGGTGATGAGATCACTCGCTATCGGCGTGATAGCTCATCCACGTATACGCTGGTTGCGCGTTATCCAAGCGCAAGAGCGATTCAAGAGCTTTCTGTGTTCTATGGGGATGGCGAGTTGTACAATGTTGGAAGTATCATGTAATCCGGAAAATTTCTAACTTCAGATTCATTCCGAGCTACTGATTTCCTTGAAGTTCTCGGGGGGCAATATTACACCATAAGTGCAGACATTTCCGGTAATGCGCGCCACGCATGGTACGACAAAGATAAGGTTTTTATATCATCCTTTGAAGGAGAGGTTAGAGATGAGATTACCGTGAAGGCACCATATACCGCTAGATATCTGCGGGCGTCCACGCATATATCGTTTGTGGGTAGGGCTTACGTGGCAGGGTTGGGTGTAAATATTCGCGGAGTGATCGAAGTAATGGGGCAACACCCTACTGAGACTGTCGCGAGCAAGGTTGCGTACCGTCAGGAGACCGCTCAATCGGCGTTAGACAGACTGATTGCACAGCAGCAACAGATGGTGGTCACTCAGAACGGCCTGCTGGGGGAGATCGACCTTATATCAGATGAATCTCAACCGTTCTGTGTTCCCACATGGGAGTACACGAAAGCGCCGTATGGAGGTTCGGAGAGCATAGGGGATATCGTAACTCGCAATGATTCAAGCACTATGACTCTTGCAGCTGGGCAAGGCGCTATCTTCACCGATGCAAGGCAATCCTTGGTGGTGCGCGACGATGAAACAGGCCGGTATCACCGTTATGGCGTGAAGACCATCCAAGGTGACGTGATAGCAGTGAATGGAATCTTGCCAGTGACTATCAGTCAATGCGCGCCCATGCACGACGCCAACCTTGGGCAGCCCTTGAGCCGCTTTGGATATAAGGGCCTCGCAGACTTCTTGGTGGATCGGTTGCAGAAGTACGCCTACAAGAAGCCGGACAACCTGATCTTCGCGTATCACCCGCCTGTCTGCTCCAGCCCCGCGTATAACGACAGCAATATCTGGAATTTCGACAACTCCGAAATGCTGGTTGAGGTGACTCGGCTACCTGGCACGGTTACGGGGGGGTTTATACCCGGCACAGGTGATAAACTGGCGGGCGGGTGTACACAAGGCACTAAGGATGCGGGCTTGGCGGACGACCCTCAGAGTGTTTACCTATCAAGGTACTACAACATAACTCAAGGCGCTGCTGGGACA
>CALKAR010000169.1 GCA_937988745.1 uncultured Peptococcaceae bacterium | reverse complement strand
ACGTGTACCTGTCGCAAACGCAGATGTTCGCCGACGACCTCAGCGACTTGGCAAAAGACTTTCTGGCTCTGTTTGAGGCTAACAAGCGGAGCAGGAAGCGCATCGCCAATATCCTGCAAACCTACGTGGACATTGTTGAAGCACTGGGCGACCCGCGGCAGGAAACCCTTTTTGAAAGCAGACCAATTCCGCAGCCGCAAAACGTCCTTCAGGCTGCCATCGAGAAGGTGAATGAGGGCTATGAGCCAAGGACCGGACAGACTACGCTTTTCGAAAGTGAATCCGTTAGAAGTGCGCTGGCTGAAGGCGAGACTCGACCGCTGGCGCAGGAGCCTGGACGCCCAAGAGAGGCCCTCGGCCTACCGGCGGCCGCCCCAGAACCCGCCGCCGCCGAACCAGGAACGCCCAAGCCGGTAGCTCACGAACGGCCGCCGGCGTCCCAAGCTAGACCCGAGCGCGTCGTCACCCGGAAGGAAGTCATCGATTACATCGAGCGCGAGTTCATGATGCCCATCCGTGTTGGCAGAATGCGCTTGCGCGGTGCCCGCGGCGAGTTCAACCTTAAGACACACGTCACCCGCATTAGACGGGCCGAAGACTTCCGGGCCATCACCCACGAGTTTGGGCACTTCCTGTCGGAGACGATCCCACTCCACCCCGAAAACTACCCTGAGCTACAGCCTTTGGGTGCGGCGCTTTATCCCAATGCCGACCCAATGCTCCAGCGGGAGGAGGGCAACGCCGAATTTTTCTACCTGTACCTGTCGCAACCCGACGCGGCGAAGGCGGCCGCGCCGAGCTATTACGCGGACTTTGAGGAGCTTTTGGCTCGGGAACCGGAGCTTGGCCGCCGGGTGAAAGAGCTCCAGCGCATGTCTGTGCAGCTCTTCAATCAAACAGGAACCGCGGCCGTCAAGGCCATGATCGTTCGGGAGGAAGCGAAAGCTGTCCCCTTTCTCACGCCTTTGCAGCGCTTCTACACCACGTGGGTTGACGACCTGCATCCCATCTGGTTGGTGATGAAGTACGTCTTGGGGGAGGAAAACATCCGTTCCGAGTGGGACGTTCGGCTTTCCCAAAACCCCTACATCTTGGGACGCCTTGCCAGGGGACGCTTCCGCAAGGCTCATGCGCTTTTGACGCGCTCGCAGATATCGCCCGACTTTAGGAACGTGGGGCCGAGCTACCGAGAGATCCTTCGTCCAGTCGCGCATGTCATCGAGGATTTTGAGGCTTATCTCGTGGCGAAGAGGGCCGTCGAGCTTTGGGACAGGGGCATTAACCCCGGCGTCAGCCTCGAAGACGCTCAAGCGGCGGTTCAGGAGCTTGAGCGACCTGAGTTTGTGCAGGCTCAAAGGCAGCTCCTAGGATATCAGAATCTACTCATCGATCACTTGGTGGACGCCGGTGTCATCAGCCGGCAGACGGCCGATGCCTTCCGGCGGCTGAACGAGTACTATGTTCCCTTCTACCGCTATTTCGGCGAGGAGACGGTGAGCGGAGGCATGGCAGGAAGCCGGCTTCGGTGGGGCGACCTTCCTCAACCCGTCAAGGCCATCCGTGGATCGTCCAGGAGCATTTACAGCCCGCTGCACTCGATCATTCGCAACACCTACGTCATGATTGACGTCGCCGAGCGAAACCGTGCGGCCAGGGCGTTTTACAATCTCGTCAAGGACAAAGAGGGCATTGGCTGGCTCGTTGAAGAAGTCCCCACGCCGGTGCAACCCAACCAAGTGGAGCTTGAGCGGCTTCGGAAGGACTTGATCGACGCGGGCGTGCCCGCGGAAGTCCTTGACCAAGCCGACCTTGAACGTGTCGCCGTCATCTTCAATCCGGTGCGTCACGCCCGATGGAAAGAGAAGCAAGAAAACATCCTCACGGTGTACGTCGACGGCAAACCCCGGTTTTTGAAGCTGCATCCCGAGCTTTACCGGGCGTTTCAATTCATGGATCAGCCGTCGTTCAACTTCCTGGTCCAACTGCTCGCGTTTCCGACTCGACTCCTGCGGGCGGGAGCTACGATCAACCTCGACTTCTCGGCCAGGAACCCTTTCAGGGATCAGTTTTCGGCCCTCATGAACCGGAAGTACCGGTTCTGGCCGTTCATCGACCCGGCAAGAGCCATGATGACCGCAATTCGCGGAAACATTGGGAAAGGAGATGAGCTCTACGACAAGTGGATCGCCTCGGGTGGCGCACAATCGACCATGGTCTCGCTCAACCGGGACTACCTGGAGAAAGACCTTCGCAAGATGCTGGGCCAGTACACGGCCGGAGAAAGAGCGCTTCAGGTCATTCGCTCGGGTAGTACGGCGCTAGAGCTCATCAGCAGCGTCCTCGAGGAGAGCACACGGCTTGCCCAGTTTCGAGCAGGTCTGCGCGCCGAAGGGGAGACGGAAGAAGGGATTCGCCGGGCGGCCTATGCTTCCCGGGAAATCTCCGTGGACTTTCAGCGAGCCGGAACCTGGGGCCGCGAAGCGAACAAGATCAAAGCGTTCTTCAACGCAGCGATCCAGAGTCCGGACCAAGTGGCTCGCCTCTGGCGGCGAGACCCTGTTGGGTACACCCTCAGGGGGTTCGCCTTCATCACGACCATATCGGTTGCTCTGTATCTGAGGAACCGAAACGATCCAAGATATTGGGAACTCCCCCAATGGAGGCGTGATCTTTTCTGGGTTTTCCTCGGTGAAGATGAGATTCACTTCCTGCCGAAGCCCTTCGAGCTTGGCATCATTTTCGGAACGCTTCCCGAGCGAATACTCCAATGGGTCATGGAAAACGATCCGGAAGCCTTCGATGAGTTCGCCAACACATTCCTCGAAGCGACGTTGCCTATTGATCCGACCAACCCGGTGGACTGGCTTCCGGACGCCCTAACACCTATAGTGGAAGTGTACGCCAACCGCCGAATCTTCTCGGGAACACCCATTGTTCCCCGCGGGGAGCAGGACCTGCTGCCGCCGCTTCAGTACGGACCGTACACCTCCGAGTTTGCGAAAGCGCTCGGCCGTTACACCGGGACGTCTCCTCGCCAGATCGAGCACCTCATTACAGGGTACGGAGCGGGGCTTGCAAGACATGCGCTTCGCTTCCTGGATCGCTTGGCCGGCGTGGAGAGGCCTGCGCCGATCATACGGCCCTTCGGCGGCGATCCATTCGAGGATTCTGCAAGCATCGATGAGTTTTACGAAGAACTTGCAGAGCTTGAACGGCTAAGCCGGAGCGCAAGCGAACTGCGCCGCAGGGGGCTGCCAGTGGACATCCAGGTAAACGAGGCCCGGCTTCGCTACATGAGGCGAGTACGGGACGACCTTGCCCAGCTTCGCCGGCTCTCTCGAAGCGTAATAGATAACCGAGACTTGTCGGTCGAACAGAAGCGACAAATGCTCAGAGACATCAACCTTCGCATGATCAACCTGGCTCGCATGGCCCTAGGCAAACCGCCAATCACACTACAACAACAATAACCGGGATGCCGCCTCCAAAACGGAGGCGGCTTCTATATGAACCAATCGACTCGGGGGGTGGGGGCATGGAACTGGACTGGTCCGGACTCCTCGATAAGGGAGCTACGACGTTCATCGCCATCTACGTGATCATCCGGCTAGAACCCAGGTTCGTTGAGTTGAGAGATGCCGTCCGGGACTTTACGAGGGAACTCAAGGAACTCAAATACTTGATTCAACGGCTAAACGGAGTTGGGAACCCATGAAACCGCAGGATCGCTACGACTCCCTGATCAGGTACTACGCAGAAACCTATGGACTGGACTGGAGACGGGTGAAAGCGCAGGTCGAAGCCGAGTCTGGATTCAATCCAAGGGCCGTTTCTCCAGTCGGGGCGAAGGGGCTCATGCAGTTTATGGATGCGACCTGGAAGGAGTGGGGTGAAGGCGATCCTTTCAACGCCGAGGAAAGCATTAAAGCTGGATGCCGTTATATGCGCTACTTGTACGACCGCTTCCCTGAAATCCCTGATCCTGATGAGAGATATCGGTTCGCCCTCGCCGCTTACAACGCCGGGATCGGGAACATCAACAAATGTCTAGCGGTGGCTAGGGATGCTTGGGGACACCCGGCTTCCTACGAGGAGTGGCGCAAGGCCGGCAGCCCACCGGGACCCTGGCAAACGTGGGGCTAGGCGAGCCGGTTTCTGTCGCTTGGGAGCGGCAAACACGCCGTGGAAACCATCAACTACGTGAATCGAATCTTGCCAAAGGAGGAATTCCCGCTTGCACCGGGTGCGTTGTCATAGGTGCAAAAAGAGGTGGTGGTGGTCATGGTCTCCCGAGGGCGTGCTTGACACATGTCCGCGGTGCGGATCGAATGACCGGGAGATTTACTGGAACGGAAACTGGCGTCGGATGAAAGGCCGGCGCCGGTTTTTTATGAAAGGGGGTGAAGTGGATGTTGGAACGGATCAAAAACTACGTCGCCGCTTTGCTCGCCGTCCTTATGGCCGTCAGGGAACTCGTCGAGCTTTTCGAGGTGCCCAAACACGGAGAGCACAAGAAAGAGGCCGTGTTGCGCGGTATCGAAATTCTCGTCGATCTAGCTGACGACTTCCTTGGGTGGCTGCCCACGGAGAAAATCATGGCCGTCGCCGATGCCGCGATTGAGCTTTGGGTGAGGTTCAAGAACCTGACCGGTTCTTGGCAGCCCAAGGACGCAGAAACGGTCCTGGGAAACTGATCCGGCTGGGGTTCCGTGCGGAACACCCGGCCTTTTTGAACTTCCTCAAGCCATTCGTCGAGGGGCGCGCTCGCGGCATTCACGTGGACGCGCTCCTACACGTTCATCGCAGGAGGCGATAGCTTGAGCGCATGGCGAAAGCTTTTGCGACGCCTTAAGGGGTGGATTCTCGCCCTGGCGGTGGTGGTGCTCGCCGGCGGCATGGCCGCGGCCGGCGATTCCCGCGGGCTTACCGGGACACACATCGTGCTCCTTGAAGCGGGACCTGGGCAGCTCGCCGGCATGACCAGCATTATCGTGGATTGGGCCCTAGCGCCGGCATGGAACATCACCTACGTTCACGACCTGGCGTGGGAGCCCGGCAGGATATGGCGGTCGCATGACGTAGGAATTACCCACCACTTCAGCGGAGCGAAAGACCTATCAGCGACCTTGGGCGTGCGCTTCAAAATCCCTGACGAAGACCAAAGCACAGAAAAGATTGCCTACGCTCTCTTCGCTTGGCGGTGGGGGTTGTGAGAGAAAGGCGGCCGTGGATCGGTTCCCGGCCGCCTTTTTTGTTTCTGCGGGAATTACCGGTAATATTCATTTCCAGGAATTGAGGCCCGAAGGCGTTTTTTGGTGCGCGAGAAGGATTGTTCCGAGGCAAGGTTGAAAAGGTCCCACAATGGGAAAGCCGCCCATTAAGGGCGGCCCCCAAAAAAGCCGGTTGAGAGGCAACGGCTTGTGGCTTGGACGTCCCCGTGATAACTAACACGGGAATCGCCGCGCTCTGTTTAGTTATTATACCACAACGCGGCGATTCCTTCCGGCAAAGGAAGGAGGATTTACATTGCGAGAGGTTTTTTTGAGCCATCGCCGCGACGTGGACGTGATGAGATACTTCCAAAGACTGCAGAGAATCGGCGGTTCCGTCGTCATCAAACACAAGACGGTCGCCGCGTATCTTGGTTGCAGCGAATCCAGCGTAAGACGCTCCATAAACCGGCTTGTGAAGCAAGGTCACATCATCCGGACCTATGTCTCCCGCCCCAGGGGCGGTCTCCTCTGCGCGTATTTCGTCCGAACAGATGTGATCTACCGTCGCGCCTCTACCTTCCGACGCGCAAAAATGAAAATTGAACAGGTGGCGCGGTCCCAGAAACTCCGATCACAAGGGCGTTTTGGCCGTGTTTCCGCGGGAGTAGGTCGCGTTAAAAACAATACGAGAATGGATAATAAGCGCTCCGCGCATCCATCCATCGATTTTGAAAGAGAAAAACGGCTTCTGGACGGTCTCATGAAGACCGCGAAGGTCATGGGCATCGACGACACACAGCGCGGCTTCTTAAGAAGCGCAGCTAGACGCTTTGGCGTGGTCGAGGCGTGGACGGCGCTAAAGATCGCCTACGAATCAGGCTACCTTCTCCCCGACCTTGTGAAGGTGACGTGGGGAATCCTCAAACGACAATATCCACAAGGAGTGATGGCATGGTCATGATCGATTTTGCGTGGCGATGCAAAATGCTATTGACCCCGCCACACGATTTTGCTATTATGGAGACGAAAAAAATATAGCCGTAGGGAGGGAATCGAAGTGGCAATACCGTTAGCCGACGCTCGCAGGAGGGCGGGACTGACACAAGAAGATTTGGCCGCTCATCTGGGCGTCACGAGGCAAGCCGTGTCCGCATGGGAACGGGGCATTGCTTCGCCCGACGTAAGCCAGGGCAAGATGATCGCCTCCCTCCTCGGCATGGACCTGAACGAGATCGATTTCCCCAGCCGGGGGAGGAGGAGGGGGCGGCCTCGAGCGATGTCCCCCGAGGCTAAAGAGTATCGTCCCACGACAGCGTAAGGAGGTGCGGAAAGTGAAACGGGTGCCGGAGGACGCAAACCAAATCCTCGCCGAGTTTCTCGACGAGGAGCTTAAGCGCCGTGGATACAAGCCGCTGGAGTTTCAGCCGGAAGCCGTGGTCGAGGAAATGGAGCGGTACTGCCGGGAGGCGCTTTGGGAGGACGCCTCCCCCGGGAGCGCCGCCCGGAACGCCGTGACGTTGCACATGTGGGACCTTTTGTATTGGGACGAGCGGGAGGTGAAGGCAGGATGATCGATTGGGTTGGGTTCGTCGGTATTTTCGTCGCCATCGCTATGATGTTCGGAAGCCTGCTCTGGATGGTGTGGCGGTGGCGGCAGCTCGAACGATGGATGATCGCCAAAATCCGCTACCACGAGCGCCTGGCGGCCAACGCCGACTACTTTTACGAGAAACAAATGCACATGGCACAGGTAAAGGCGCGCGACGAGGCTCTCATCGTGATGGAGGAGCTCGAGCGAGGCCGGCGGGCCGATTGGTACCAGCTGCGCCTCGCCACGAGGAAATCTCAGGTTACAGCGAGGGGGTGAAAGGCGTGAAGGTTCACGTGTTCGTCAGCGAGTCGGACAAGATCGGCGCTTGGGGCATGACCTACGAAATCACCGGTGGCAGAAACGTTATCCTCTTCCTGGGCGATACGGTGGTCCAGATGGACCCGGACACCGCCCGCAGGGTGATCGTCGCACTGAAGAGGGCGATCAAAAAGGCCACCGGAAAGTCGGTGGCCTAGGCGATGGAAGGGTAAAAACGACAAGCCCCTTACCGCTATTGTACCACGCAATGGCGGTGGGGGGCAAGGAGGGGTGAGGCATCATGACCGCCGTTCGTCTTGCATCTACCGTGGACATGACCCGTGAGGAGTGGCTTCGCCTCCGCAACCAGGGAATCGGCGGCAGCGACATCGCCGCCATCGCCGGCGTCAATCCGTGGGAGACGCCGCTGTCGGTTTACCTCCGCAAGGTGGGCGAGTTG
>CALKAR010000168.1 GCA_937988745.1 uncultured Peptococcaceae bacterium | reverse complement strand
AGTGGAAAGTCTGTGCGGCATCGTGGTCTCCCCTTTACTGACAGATCCCGCAGGGAATACACCCTGCGGGTTTACACACCTCACTAATTTTATCACCGTGAGCTGTTCATGTCAACCAAATTCTTTACAGAAACCTACTGAGAAGCAAGCTCGACCGCGATTTCCCGTTCATCTGTGTCTTCATCTTGATTCTCTGAAGAAACGTCTGAATCATCCATTTCTAATTCTACATCGCGGTATCTAGACATACCGGTACCTGCCGGAATAAGCTTACCAATAATCACGTTTTCTTTCAAGCCTAAGAGCTTATCTACGCGACCCTTAATGGATGCTTCTGTTAATACTCGAGTCGTTTCTTGGAACGAAGCAGCAGACAAGAAGCTTTCTGTAGCTAACGAAGCCTTTGTAATTCCTAGGAGAACAGGTTTTGCAACGGCTGGTTCGCCACCTTCAGCAACTACTCGTTCATTCTCTTCCTCCAAGTCGAAAACATCCACCAGAGCACCAGGCAGCATTAGGGTATCCCCAGGTTCCTCCACTTTATGCTTACGGAGCATCTGGCGAACAATGACTTCAATATGCTTGTCATTGATATTTACACCTTGAGAACGGTATACCTCCTGTACTTCCTGAACGAGATATTCCTGTACCGCTCGAGTACCCTGTACCGCTAAAATATCATGAGGGTTAACTGATCCTTCCGTAATCCGATCACCAGCTTCCACTTTGCTGCCGTCTCGGACACGGAGGCGAGCACCGTAGGGAATGGTGTAAGTCTTCTCTTCACCATCACCCTTAACATGAGCTTTTCGAACACCTTTTGTCTCAACAATACTTAGAGTACCTGGAATCTCTGCGATAATAGCCTGCCCTTTAGGCTTACGAGCTTCGAAAAGTTCCTCAACACGAGGTAAACCAGCAGTAATATCATCCCCTGCCACTCCACCTGTGTGGAACGTTCTCATAGTGAGCTGGGTACCAGGTTCGCCAATGGATTGAGCCGCAACAATACCTACTGCTTCACCTACATCTACTAAATCGCCTTTTGCCAAGTTTCGACCATAGCACTTTACACAGACACCATAACGTGTATTGCAGGCTAGGACAGAGCGAATCTTGACTTTTTCGATGCCAGCGTTTTCAATTCTCTGAGCGCAGAAATCATCAATCATCTCATTGGCTTCAATGATTACCTCGCCTGTTTCTGGATCACAGACAGTCTCTGCTGTTACCCGTCCAGCTAAACGCTCCCACAATGGCTCAATAACGGCTTCGTGATTACCTGAGAGTTCTTTAATAGCTGAAACATAAATGCCATCCTTTGTGCCGCAGTCGTGTTCTCTAACAATTACATCTTGAGAAACGTCAACGAGTCTGCGGGTCAAATATCCTGAGTCGGCAGTTCGTAATGCGGTGTCAGCCAACCCTTTCCGAGTACCGTGACTGGAAATAAAGTATTCCAGTACCGTCAGGCCTTCTCGGAAATTCGCCTTAATGGGAATTTCAAATGTCTTACCTGTGGGGTCAGCCACCAAACCGCGCATACCTGCCAATTGACTGATTTGAGACTCATTACCACGGGCACCTGAGATAGCCATCATGTAGACAGGGTTGAATTTATCAAACTTCTCAAGCATCTCGGTGGTAATTTCTTCCTTGGTTCTAGTCCACACATCACACACTCTCTGATAACGTTCTTCTGGTGTGAGTAATCCTCTCCGGAACTGCGTTTCAATTTGGTCAACTTCAGCTTCGGCCTTGCGAACCTTATCGTGTTTACCAGCTGGTACAGTAATATCTGCTACTGAGACTGTTGTGCCAGACTTCGTGCTATATTTGAACCCTAACTGCATGATCTTATCTAGTGTCTTCGCTGTTTCTTCTGCACCAACTGTTTTGTATAGACCATCTACAAGCAAACCAAGCTTCTTCTTATCTAACTCAGCATTATAGTAGTCCATTTCCTCAGGCAGGATATTGTTAAAGAACAACCGTCCTGGAGTTGTCTCAAGACGTGAGCCATCTGGCTGTCTTATGGTAATCATGGCATGCAGACTGACAGCATCGGCATTGTAGGCATGACGCACTTCGTCAATTGATCCGAAATAGCGACCTTCTCCTTTGGCTCCTTCTTTGTTAGCCGTGAGATAATAGAGTCCTATGACCATATCCTGCGTAGGAGTTACAATAGGTCGGCCACTAGAAGGAACTAGGATATTGTTTGTAGACAACATGAGTAAACGAGCTTCTGCTTGAGCTTCTGCTGAAAGAGGAACATGAACTGCCATTTGGTCTCCATCAAAGTCCGCGTTATAAGCAGTACAGACTAAAGGATGAATCTGAATGGCCTTACCTTCTACTAAGACCGGCTCAAAAGCTTGAATTCCCAAGCGGTGTAGGGTTGGAGCACGGTTTAGTAAAACTGGGTGTTCCTTAATAACCTCTTCCACCACGTCCCAAACCTCTGGCTTAACTCGCTCTACAGCCTTCTTGGCGCTCTTAATATTATGAGCGAGCCCCTTCGCAACTAGCTCTTTCATAACAAATGGTTTGAACAGTTCAAGAGCCATTTCCTTTGGTAAGCCGCATTGGTGCATCTTAAGAGTAGGCCCTACAACAATTACGGAACGACCAGAATAGTCTACTCGCTTACCCAATAAATTCTGACGGAACCGCCCCTGTTTACCCTTCAGCATATCGCTGAGTGATTTGAGAGGTCGGTTGCCTGGACCTGTAACTGGCCGTCCTCGTCGGCCGTTATCAATTAAAGCGTCGACCGCTTCCTGCAGCATACGTTTCTCATTTCGAACGATAATATCAGGCGCGCCTAGCTCCAAAAGCCTTTTGAGACGATTATTGCGGTTAATGACTCGTCGATATAGGTCATTCAGATCTGAGGTAGCAAATCGTCCCCCATCCAGTTGGACCATTGGACGCAGTTCTGGTGGAATGACAGGAACAACATCCAAGATCATCCATGCCGGATGATTGCCTGAGGTACGAAAAGCTTCGACCACCTCTAGACGACGAACAGCGCGAATTCTCCGCTGCCCAGTTGTATCTCTTATCTCTTTCCGAAGTTCACTGCTCATTTCATCTAGGTCCAAATCCTCTAAAAGCCGCTTGACGGCTTCTGCGCCAATACCAGCTGTGAAGGCATTCCCGAATTTATCGCGATAATCTCGATATTCGCCTTCACTTAACAACTGCTGTTTGGCAAGGGTTGTTTCACCTGGATCAATCACTACATACGAAGCAAAATATAGAACTTTCTCTAATGTTCGAGGCGACATATCTAATAAGAGACCCATTCGACTTGGAATTCCCTTAAAAAACCAAATGTGAGAAACAGGAGCAGCTAACTCAATGTGCCCCATCCGTTCCCGCCGCACCTTTGCCCGAGTGACTTCCACACCGCATCGATCACAAACGATACCTTTATACCTTACTCGCTTGTATTTCCCGCAGTGACATTCCCAGTCTCTCGTCGGCCCAAAGATCTTCTCACAGAAAAGACCTTCCCGCTCGGGCTTTAAAGTACGGTAGTTGATGGTTTCTGGTTTCTTAACCTCACCACTTGACCAAGCCCGGATCTGCTCTGGCGAAGCTAGCCCAATTCGAATCCGATCAAAATTATTGACATCCAGCAAGGGCCGTCCCTCCTTTTTGTCTATCACGTAACCCGATCCTAAATGTCGTCTTCATCATCTGACAAATCATCCAGTTCATCGAGGGATAAATCACTATCGTCAATATCAACGTCATCGTCATCTAGCTCGAGTTCTTCATCTTCATCCAGATCCTCGACGTCTTCATTTTCGTCAGCGTCTTCATCAGCATTAGAAGCTGCTGCCTTCTTCCTTCCCGGTGAAGGTGAACGCTGAATTCTGGTAGTAGAGCCTCCGCCTTGAATATCAATGCCTAGCTCCTTAGCCATTTCGCTAATATCTTCTTCCTCTTCCTTGATCTCAATTTCCTCTTCAGTCTCACTCAGGACTCTTACATCCAAAGCTAGACTCTGAAGCTCTTTGATCAATACTCGGAAGGATTCTGGCACTCCAGGCTCGGGGATGTTTTCTCCCTTGACAATGGCTTCGTAGGTCTTTACCCGACCTACTACGTCGTCAGACTTGACTGTTAAGATTTCTTGTAAGGTATAGGCTGCCCCATACGCTTCGAGAGCCCACACTTCCATTTCTCCAAACCGCTGTCCACCAAATTGAGCCTTACCACCTAATGGCTGCTGGGTCACAAGTGAATAAGGACCTGTGGAACGGGCATGAATCTTATCATCGACTAAGTGAGCTAATTTAATCATGTAGATGATCCCAACAGTGACTGGATTATCGAACGGCTCACCGGTGCGTCCATCGTAGAGAACGGTCTTACCATCTCGACGCATTCCGGCTTTTTCCATCGTATCCATAACCTCAATCTCAGTAGCTCCATCGAATACTGGGGTGGCTACATGAATTCCTAACAGCCGAGCAGCCATTCCCAGGTGGGTCTCTAGAATCTGCCCTATGTTCATCCGTGAAGGTACTCCCAGTGGGTTAAGGACAATCTGAACAGGGGTCCCATCTGGTAAGAAAGGCATGTCTTCTGCTGGCATAATCCGGGAGATAACGCCCTTGTTACCGTGGCGACCTGCCATCTTATCTCCCTCAGAGATCTTTCTCTTCTGCGCAACGTAGCATCTTACTAATCTATTGACTCCCGGTGCAAGTTCATCTCCATTTTCGCGAGAGAACACCTTTACATCAACGATAATTCCGCCTTCACCATGAGGCACTCTTAGCGAGGTATCCCTTACTTCACGAGCCTTTTCACCGAAGATAGCTCGTAACAGGCGTTCCTCTGCCGTTAACTCTGTTTCACCTTTTGGTGTAACCTTACCTACTAGAATATCGCCTGGTTTTACCTCAGCCCCGATCCGAATGATTCCTCTCTCATCCAGATTCTTCAGGCTGTCTTCACCTACATTTGGAATATCTCTTGTAATCTCTTCTGGGCCTAGTTTCGTATCCCGGGCTTGAGCTTCATATTCTTCAATGTGAATCGAAGTGAAAACATCTTCCTTCACTAATTCCTCACTAAGCAGAATAGCGTCTTCGTAGTTATAGCCTTCCCAAGGAACAAAGGCCACCACCACATTCCGGCCTAGGGCTAATTCCCCTTCATCGGTGGATGGACCATCAGCCAGAACATCACCAACATTCACTTCCTGTCCAACAAAGCAGCGTGGCTTTTGGTTGATACAGGTTCCTTGGTTAGACCGCTCGAATTTAAGTAGTGAATAGACGTCTCGTCCAGTCTTGGTTCTTACTACAATTTCATTACTGGTTACCCTTTCTACTACACCAGCATTCTTAGCAAGTACAACCGCACCAGAGTCAATGGCTGCCTTGTACTCCATACCAGTACCTACCAGCGGTGCTTCGGCCTCCAGCAGAGGTACAGCTTGCCGCTGCATGTTCGCACCCATTAGGGCACGAGCTCCGTCATCGTTTTCCAAGAACGGAATCAGCGCGGTAGCAATACTCACGATCTGTTTTGGTGATACGTCCATAAAGTCTACTGCTTCAACAGGTACGTTCTTAATTTCTTCCCGTTCTCGAACTGTAACCTTACTCCGAGCAAAACGGTTATCTTCTGTTGTTTCCTCATTGGCTTGGGCGATCCGGTAATTGTCTTCTTCATCAGCTGTTAAGAACCGAATCTCATCCGTAACGACTCCATCTTCCACAACCCGGTAGGGTGTTTCGATAAAGCCATATTCATTAATCCTGGCAAAAGTACACAAGGCACCGATTAATCCAATGTTAGGACCTTCTGGAGTTTCAATCGGACACATTCTCCCATAGTGAGAATGATGAACGTCCCGTACTTCGAAACCAGCTCGATCTCGAGATAATCCACCAGGACCTAAAGCACTGAGGCGGCGCTTATGTGTTAACTCAGCCAAAGGATTCGTCTGATCCATAAATTGAGATAATTGACTGGAGCCGAAAAATTCCTTAATTGCTGCCACAACAGGGCGAATATTGATTAAGGCTTGTGGTGTGATGATCTCTACATCTTGGATTGTCATCCGTTCCCGAACGACTCTCTCCATCCGACTCAAACCAATTCTAAACTGGTTTTGAAGGAGTTCACCAACGCTCTTGAGTCTTCTATTGCCCAAATGATCAATATCATCAATAGTTCCTACGTCATATGACAGAGCCACAAGATAGTTAATAGCAGCTAGAATATCTTTCTTTGTGATGATAGTCACATCAGGATCAGGCTGCTCATTAGAAAACAGTCTTACTTCATCGCCTTCTCGAGTCTTAATAATGACTGCATTGATTCCGGCAGCGTAGATCTGTTCCGCCTGTTTCCTCGTGATCTTCTCACCGGCACGAACGATTAGTTCACCAGTCTCTGGATCAGCAATATTGTCAGCAGCAACTCGATTCAGCAACCGTTCGGTTAACCGCAGTTTCTTATTGACCTTATAACGTCCAACACGAGCCAAATCGTAACGCTTTGGATCGTGAAATAGCGTCTCAAATAAACCCCGAGCACTTTCCTCTGTTGGGGGTTCACCTGGACGCAGCCGCTTATAGATCTCGATTAGAGCCTCTGCTTCCGACTCGGTGTTATCCTTTTCTAAAGTAGCCTTAATAGAAGGGGCATCATGGAACGCTTCAAGAATCTTAGCGTCTGTCCCAAGCCCGAGAGCCCGAATCAATACAGTAACGGGCAGTTTACGAGTACGATCAATACGCACATGAATAATATCATTAGAATCAGTCTCGAATTCGAGCCAAGCTCCTCGGTTTGGAATAATGCTAGCCGAATGGAGTTTCTTTCCACTGGTATCAACAGTATAATCAAAATAGACACCTGGGGAACGAACTAGCTGACTAACGATTACCCGCTCCGAACCATTAATAATAAAGGTCCCGTGTTCGGTCATAAGCGGGAAGTCACCCATAAAGACTTCCTGTTCTTTGACTTCACCCGTTTCTTTATTAATTAACCTTACTCGTACGCGGAGAGGAGCCGCATACGTTACATCTCGGTCTTTACACTCTTCTACTGCGTATTTTGGCTCCCCGAAATAATAGTCATTAAACTCGAGAACCAAATTACCAGTAAAGTCTTGGATAGGGGAGACGTCATCAAACATCTCTCGTAAGCCTTCTTTTAGAAACCACTCATAGGACTTATGTTGGATTTCAACTAGATCAGGCATCTCCAGGACTTCCTTGATCTTCCCGAAATAAACGCGCTTTCGTTTTCCTTCTTGCATGGCTGCTACCAAGGGCACTCACCTCTCCTTTTGGTATCCCAAGAAACATGATGAAAAGCAAGGGTTATTCTTCCCTCGCTTCCAAAACCTATGAATGTTACTTTTTACACTGTCCATCTTTAAAAAATATCAAAATGTAGCAGGAATTCTATGATGCTATGTTGAATTACCAATAATCAGGTGTATTTTCTCCCATTTACCACTAACCAATCATAACATAGTGGGTTTTTGTTGTCAAGCAGCTCGGGCAAAAATTCAAAGGACCTTCGTCTTGAAGGTCCTTTTATTGTTGTCGGAAAACTACTTGAGTTCAACAGATGCCCCTGCTTCTTCTAACTTAGCCTTAATACCTTCGGCTTCTTCTTTAGAAACGCCTTCTTTAACTGCCTGTGGAGCATTGTCTACTAAGTCTTTCGCATCTTTCAGACCAAGAGCAGTGATTTCACGAACCACTTTAATTACATTAATCTTCTTGTCACCGTGGCCGGTTAAGATTACGTCGAACTCTGTCTGTTCTTCAGCAGCTTCTCCGGCAGCGGCTGGTGCTGCAGCTACAGCTACAGGAGCAGCGGCCGATACACCAAATTTTTCTTCCATCTCTTTAACGAGCTCGCTCAGCTCAAGTACTGTCATATTCTCAATAGCTTGTAAAATTTCTTCTCTAGTCATTAATGATACCCTCCTAAGGATTTATGGTTTTCAAACCATCTTGTCAACGTTAAGCATTTGCCTCTTTTTGCTGTCGAACAGCATCCAAAGCGTAAACCAAATTGCGGATATTCCCCTGCAGTACGTTGACCAAACCTGCAATTGGGCCCTGCATACCGCGTGCAACCATGGACAGTAGAACTTCTCTGCTTGGCAGTTCGGCTAAATCTTGCACTCCAGCCGGATCAAGAATGTTCCCTTCCAATAATCCACCCTTGACCTCTAAGTTCTTATTGGTCTTAGCAAATTCGCTGATGATCTTGGCTGGTGCTACCGGATCATCATAACCGAATGCAATTGCAGTTGGTCCCTCCAGAAGAGGAATCAAACCATCCAATTCAAGTTCTTGGGCAGCCAAGATGGTCAAAGTATTCTTGAGAACTTTATATTCCACACCTGCATCCCGCAGCCGTTTCCGCAGCTCAGTAACTTCTGCTGCATTTAAGCCTCGGTAATCGGTAAGGACGGCTCCTTGTGACTTCGCGAGTCGTTCTTGGATTTCTTGAACCATTGCCACTTTCTCTGGTCTTGCCATCACTTCACCTCCCCGTGAAAAACAAAAGGATCACCGCAGACTAGGCGGAGATCCAGTGATCGCATAACGAATAGCTTTATCTCTCCAACCTCGGCAGGCGAAATCTCTTTCTTTAAGCCGCCCCACATACGTGTGGCGCCACCGGCTGTCTACGGTTTGCTATTTCAATTGTAACAACGCTCATAGTATAGCATGTGATGAAGCGTTGGTCAATTTAATTTTATTGAAATTGACTCCTGCGGGCTTAAACGTAAGCCTGGACCCATCGTCGAGGCAATATGAATCCTTCTCAAATAGGTACCTTTAGCTGATGCAGGTCGAGCCTTTACAATGGCATCCATCAAAGCCTTGAAGTTGCCTAAGAGCTGCTCTTCCGTAAACGAAGCCTTACCAATGGGTACATGAATTCCTGCAGCTTTGTTTACTCGGTATTCTACTTTACCAGCTTTAGACTCTTCAACAGCCTGCCCTACATCAAACGTAACTGTTCCAGTTCGCGGGTTAGGCATGAGACCACGAGGTCCAAGAATACGACCTAATCGACCTACCGCTCCCATCATATCGGGAGTCGCAATGGCCACATCAAAATCTGTCCATCCACCTTGGATTTTTTCTGCTAGATCGTCGTCTCCGACAAAATCTGCACCAGCTTGACGTGCTTCCTCAGCCTTTTCACCCTTAGCAAAAACTAACACTCGAACATCCCGTCCAGTACCATGTGGTAGAATAACTGTACCGCGGACTTGCTGATCGGCATGTCGAGGATCGACACCTAATTTCAAAGCAACTTCAACCGTTTCGTCAAACTTTGCGGTTGCACACTTCTTAACGATTGCAATGGCCTCAGCAGGTGAGTAAAGTTTTTCGGTATCTACAAGTTTAGCAGCTTCTTGATACCTTTTTCCCCGTTTTGCCATAGTCTGTTCCTCCTTTGTGGTGCAAGCGGAACTAATTCCTCCCACTTACTTTCCAATCTATTTCTAGCGCATGTGTTCTCTAGTCTTCAACAACGACGCCCATACTGCGCGCTGTGCCTTCTACCATCCGCATGGCACTCTCAATATTCGCAGCATTAAGATCGGGCATTTTCAATTCTGCAATTTCCCGAATCTTAGAACGCTTAATGGTTCCAATCTTTTGAAGGTTGGGAACACCTGAACCGCGCTCAATATTCATAGCTTTTTTGATTAAGATTGATGCTGGTGGAGTTTTCGTAATGAAAGTAAACGTCCGGTCTTCGTAAACGGTAATAACGACCGGAATAACCATTCCAGCCTGACTAGCCGTTTTCTCATTAAACGCCTTACAGAACTCCATAATGTTTACACCATGTTGCCCTAATGCCGGACCAACCGGCGGCGCCGGGTTTGCCTTTCCTGCACTTACCTGCAGCTTGATAACAGCACTAACTTTCTTTGCCACGGCGCATACACCCCCTTAACAATAATGTGGTAATGGCGGATTTTATCCTCCCACTAAAACAACCTAAAACCCTTACAGTTTGGATACTTGATCAAAATCCAATTCAACTGGGGTCTCACGTCCAAACATTGAAATGCTTACTCTTAACTTACCCTTTTCTAAGTTTATCTCACTAATTGAACCAGTGAAATTCACAAACGGGCCTGTTACAACCTTAACGGATTCTCCAACCTCAAAATCTGCCTTTGGAGCTCCCTCAACCCCCATGTCGCGTAAAATAGTTCTGACCTCATGGTCTTCGAGGGGAATGGGCTTCACACCACTACCTACGAAACCTGTTACGCCTGGGGTATTGCGGACCACATACCAAGAATCATCCGTAACTATCATTTCTACCATCACATAGCCAGGAAACAATTTGCGCTGCGATACTTTTCTTTTTCCATCTTTAAATTCCACAACTTCTTCTGTGGGCACAATTACTCGAAAGATCTTGTCTTCCATACCCATAGACTCTACTCTTCGTTCGAGATTGGCCTTAACCTTATTCTCGTAGCCAGAGTAAGTGTGGACTACGTACCAAAATCTATTGCTGTTTACTTTATCGCTCATGTCGAAGGGACCTTATCATCGGCCCTTCACCCCCCTAATCGACCTAAAAGCTTGAGTAGACCTGAGACGATCACGTCAATGAGCCCTGTAAACAATGCTACAATAATGACCGTCACTATTACTACAATGGTATAGGTGATCAGCTCTTCACGGTTTGGCCATGCTACTTTGCGAAGCTCACTTCGAACTTCACGCATGAACTTGGTGATTTTATCCCAAATAGTCGGTTTACCAGGTACTGCTACCACATTCCTCACATCCTTTATTCACCCTAGCGGGTTTCTTTGTGAACGGTATGGGTTCTACAGGTCTTACAGTATTTTTGCAATTCAATGCGATCTGGATCGTTCTTTCTGTTCTTGTTGGAACGATAATTCCGATTCTTGCATTGGGTACATTCTAATGTGATACCGACACGCACAGCCGCCACCTCCAGACAGTCGAAATACCTTTAGAATTTAACACATTTTAGATGAGGTGTCAATACCTCGCCATCATACCTTGTCAAAAGAAAACAAGAGGGAAAGACCCCCTTGTCTTACTCTAAAATCTTCGTTACCACGCCTGCACCAACGGTACGACCGCCTTCTCGAACGGCAAAACGCAGTCCTTCCTCCATAGCAATTGGGGTAATCAATTCTCCAATCAAAGTGGTATTGTCACCAGGCATGATCATTTCAGTGCCTTCTGGAAGTTTAATAACGCCTGTTACGTCTGTAGTTCGGAAGTAGAACTGTGGACGATATCCATCAAAGAATGGGGTGTGACGACCACCCTCCTCTTTAGACAGAACGTATACTTCACACTCAAACTTGGTGTGTGGCGTAATGGTATTTGGCTTGGCCAAAACCTGGCCCCTCTCAATAGAGTCACGATCGATACCACGGAGCAGCACACCAATATTGTCACCAGCTTCCGCTTGGTCCAAGAGCTTCCGGAACATTTCTACACCGGTTGCTACAGTCTTGCGAGTTTCTTCTCTCAAACCAACGATGCTGACCTCATCGCCAACTTTAATGACCCCACGCTCAACACGACCAGTTGCAACAGTTCCTCGTCCTGTAATGGTGAATACGTCTTCTACTGGCATCAAGAACGGCTTATCGATTTCCCGTTCTGGTGTAGGAATGTACTCATCTACTGCATCCATTAGTGCCTTAAGCTTCTGAGACCATTCGCCAGGAGTACCAGCCTGTAACTCCTCAATCGCCTTGAGTGCACTGCCGGCCACAACTGGAATGTCATCACCTGGGAACTCATACTCGTTCAGAAGTTCTCTAACTTCCATTTCTACAAGCTCAAGTAGTTCTTCGTCGTCTACCATATCAGCTTTGTTCAGCCACACAACAATAGCAGGGACACCAACTTGACGGGCAAGTAGAATGTGTTCACGAGTTTGAGGCATAGGACCATCAGCAGCAGATACAACCAAAATGGCTCCATCCATCTGTGCTGCGCCTGTAATCATATTTTTGACATAATCGGCGTGGCCTGGACAGTCTACGTGAGCATAGTGACGGTTCTCAGTCTCATACTCTACGTGCGATGTATTGATGGTAATACCACGTTCTCTTTCTTCTGGCGCATTGTCGATCTCATCAAATTCCTTAACTCTCGCTGTATCTCCTTGAGATAGTAACATGGTAATCGCAGCAGTTGTTGTGGTTTTACCATGGTCAACGTGACCAATTGTTCCCACATTAACGTGAGGCTTCGTCCTTTCAAACTTTTGCTTTGCCATTTTTTGTTTCTCCACTCCTCCCAGTGAAACTTATTTTTGGTCCAAGATCAAATCTATTTTCGCCAAATGACCGAAAACTCCTTCTAAGTTACGCCAAATCTAAGGCACTAATCATATTTTTGACTGTTTCACCACTTTGACTAGTTGAAAGATTCCGGTTAGTAAGGCTGACCTTGATTCTCCCAATCTGAGGAACACGTGCTGTAATTATAATGATATCAGTATTAGTCCAATCTGTATAGTCCCCAAGCTGAACAGCCAGTCCACTAATAAATCACCCCTTTGTCATAAGTCTACCCACTCAAATGATGGCTATAACAAAAGAGAACAACATAGTATACTGGCAGAAACGCACCTACAAAAATCCAAAAGATGTCACTATCATCTATTTCAATATGACTTTTTAAACTAAACAAGCATAAAAAGACCAGGGCACCAAAGACGCCAAGAGGCCATGCGATCCAAAATGGACTCAGGATAAGAAGTACACACGTTAGGAAAAAACTCAATCCTAGACTGCGTAATACGGAGAAAGCCCCAATGGCAACCGCCTCCCCTAATAGAATAAGCGTGCCATTTATACTATGAACGGAAAGTATGATTGTAAACAAAAAACCATCAGAATCTCTCTGACGGTTATTCATGTAAGAATTTTGGTTGCGGGGGCCGGATTTGAACCGACAACCTTCGGGTTATGAGCCCGACGAGCTACCAGACTGCTCCACCCCGCGGTATTATATTTAAATGGTGGAGGGAACAGGATTCGAACCTGTGAAGGCGTCTGCCAACAGATTTACAGTCTGCCCCCTTTGGCCAACTTGGGTATCCCTCCACAAAACTTATCTTACTTGGAGCCGGTGGAGGAAATCGAATCCACAACCTCTCGATTACAAGTCGAGTGCTCTGCCAATTGAGCTACACCGGCTTAGCGACATAATAGAGTATAACAGCCAAATATGAACTTGTCAACTGCTATTTCTATCTTTTTTTTACTGGTTCATTGTAGAATGAAATGCAACAGCAAGAAATAAATAGAACCACAGCCAGA
>CALKAR010000167.1 GCA_937988745.1 uncultured Peptococcaceae bacterium | reverse complement strand
AATTCTGCGTGCCGATGGGTTCATGTGCCCATTTTATCAAAAAGATTAATTAGCTCGTCCGATTTCAACCTTTCTCAAGGTATATGGTGAAGGCACCTTTTCAAAACTCATGCCTTCAGAAAGGATGAGCGACATGAATAAGTTGCAGGTTTACTCCTTTGAGGGGAGCCAGGTGAGAACAATTCAGCGCGATGGAGAAGTCTGGTGGGTTCTTAAAGATGTATGTGATGTTCTTGGGCTCAGTAATCCCACCATTGTAGCAGCCAGGCTCGATGCTGATGAGGTGACTAAGTTTGACTTAGGTGGCTTGTCGGGAGAAAGCAATATCGTAAGTGAGAGTGGACTCTACAATGTGATTTTGCGTTCTGACAAACTAAAAGCAAAGAAGTTTAGACGCTGGGTTACTCACGAGATCCTGCCTTCCATTCGCAAGCATGGTGCTTACATGACGCCGCTTACCATTGAAAAATTCCTTGCTGACCCTGATTTTGGCATCCAGCTTCTTACTCGCTTAAAGGCCGAACAGGCAAGGAATGCCGCGTTGGCTGAAACAGTGAGCATTCAGAAACAACAGATTGCGGAGTTAACTCCCAAAGCTAGTTACTATGATGTGGTTCTAAACTGTAAAGACGCTGTTTCCACGACAACTATTGCTAAGGATTATGGTTAATCGGCGCGGTGGCTAAATGATTACCTTCATAAGCTAGGTGTTCAGTTTAAGCAGGGCCGTATTTGGTTTCTATACCAAAGGTACGCTGAGAAAGGGTACACCTGCACCAAGACCCATAGCTACCTTGGCCGAGATGGTGAGTATCACTCTAAAGTTCATACCTACTGGACTCAGAAGGGCCGCCTATTTATCTATGAACTTCTAAAGTCTAAGGGCATCTTGCCTTTAATAGAACAAAGTTTTGATTGCGAGGTGGTTGGAGATGGATTGGCTTAATGCGGAAGGTTATCCAGATCCAACCGCAGCAGAGGCCATAGAGAATGTTACTCGTGAAGAGATGCGGAAAGAGTGGAAACCCTGTGTTTTTATCTGCTCTCCCTATGCGGGAGATGTGACGCTCAATACAGAGAAGGCAAAAAGGTATTTAAGATTTGCGGTAGATGAGGGTGCGATTCCATTTGCGCCCCATCTACTGTACCCTCAGGTGCTAAAGGATGAAAACCCAGTGGAGAGGGAACTTGGCTTATTCTTTGGCATAGTCTGGCTTGGCAAATGTGATGAAATGTGGGTATTTGGGAGCACGATTTCAACTGGGATGGCCAAGGAAATCGCCAAAGCCAGAAAACGGGGAATTCCGATTAGGTACTTTACCGATACCTGTCAGGAGGTGGACCATTTATGAAGATAGCGGTTGGCAATAGTCGCCGGACTAAACGGTGGAAGAACAGGGACATTTCCTGGGAGGACTTCAAAAGCATTGTCCGTACAACAAAACGCACAACTGAGACTGTATCAGAATATGCCAAGATGAAAAAGGCTGAACAGGATGAGATTAAAGATGTTGGCGGCTTTGTAGGTGGTGCACTTCGGGAAGGAAAACGCCGTAATGGTCATGTTCTTTGCCGTTCTATGCTAACTTTGGATATGGATTATGCTGTTCCAGGAGTTTGGAAGCAGATAGAATCCCTTTATGACTGGGCTTGCTGCCTGTATTCTACCCATAAACACACACCTGAAGAACCTAGGCTTAGGCTTATTATCCCGCTTGCTCGTGAGGTAAGCGAGGATGAATATCCAGCAGTCGGGCGGATGGTAGCTAAGGAAATTGGGATCGATATGTTCGATGATACAACCTATGAGCCAGCTAGATTAATGTATTGGCCCTCCACCCCTTCAGATGGCGAGTTTGTGTTCCGAGAACAAGACGGCGAATTACTTGATCCAGATGTTTATCTGGCTAAGTACATCGATTGGCGGGATACCTCTCTGTGGCCGACATCAAAGCGGCAATCAGAGGTTATTCAGCGTAGTCTGAGGGCGCAAGCTGATCCTTTGAGCAAAGAGGGGGTAGTAGGCGCATTTTGTAGAGCTTATCCAATCGAGGATGCAATAGATATCTTTCTCTCTGACATCTATGAGCGCTCGACCATAGAGGGTAGGTTTGATTACATTCCGGCTGATTCCAGTGCGGGAGTAGTTATCTACGATGGCAAGTTTGCATATAGCCATCACGCTACCGATCCTGTGTGCGGTAAGCTGCTTAATGCCTTTGACTTGGTACGACTGCACAGATTTGATGATTTAAATGAGAAAGCATCTTTTCAGGCCATGTGTGACTTTGCCGTCAATGATGAACGCGTAAAAAAGCAATTGGCTGAAGAGAGAAGAGCAGCCGCTGTGGAGGATTTTGAGACTGCCGATGATTGGGAGAGTCTTTTGCAGCTGGATAAAAAAGGTCAGATCAAAAACACACTCACCAACATTGCCATCATTTTGCGCCATGATCCGAATCTCCAGTCCATCGTATTCAATCAGTTTAAGAACATGATTGATGTGATCGGGCAGCTTCCTTGGAGGCAGGTGAAACCAGGCTGGGGCGATGCGGATCTTGCCTGCGCTAAAATGTACTTTGAACGTATTTACGGGATTTGGTCGCCAACAAAGTTTAAGGATGCTCTGCTTGGCGTTGTATCCTCTGAACGTGTCTATCACCCTGTTAAGGAGTACTTGGACGGGCTTTCATGGGATGGGGTAGAGCGTTTAGATACTTTGCTGATTGACTATTTAGGTGCTGAAGATACTCCATACGTGAGGGCTGTAACCCGGAAAACTTTTGTCGCGGCAGTGGCTCGAATCTACGAGCCTGGTATCAAGTTTGACTCAATCCTGGTCTTAAATGGCCCCCAAGGGATAGGCAAGTCTACATTCTTTGCTCGCCTTGGTCGGGAGTGGTATTCGGACTCACTGGCTATTTCAGACATGAAGGATAAAACAGCAGCAGAAAAGCTGCAGGGGTATTGGATATTGGAGCTTGGTGAGTTAGCGGGTATCAGGAAAATGGATGTAGAGACTGTCAAGTCCTTCGTTACCCGCACAGACGATAAATACCGTCACGCCTATGGCGTAAATGTAGAAAGTCACCCTCGTTCCTGCGTAATTGTAGGTTCTACAAATAGTGATGGAGGATTCTTGCGGGACATCACAGGCAACCGGCGCTTCTGGCCGGTTCGTGTCCTAGGTGGTGGCAAGTACAAGCCATGGGATTTAATTGATGTTGATCAGATATGGGCTGAAGCAATTGAGCGGTACCGGCTCGGTGAGGAACTGTTCCTTAAAGGAGAACTTGCCGAGGAAGCCGTTTCCCAGCAGCGTGATGCTATGGAAGCTGATGATCGAGAAGGCTTGGTTGCTGAGTATCTTGAAACTTTGCTACCTGAAGATTGGGAAGGTATGGATTTATATCAGCGCAGAAATTTCCTATCTGGTAGTGACTTTGGTGATGAAACACGTGTTGGGACTATTCGCCGGAACCAGGTGTGTAACCTTGAAATCTGGTGTGAGTGTTTCGGCAGACCACGAGAAGCTATCAGAAAAAGCGATTCATATGAAATCGAAGCCATCTTAAACAAGATCGGCGGGTGGGAAAAGTACACTGGCGGAAAAACGGGTAAAAAGCATGTTCCGCTTTACGGATCCCAGCGAGTTTTTGTAAGAACTAAGAACACAGACTCAGGCTCATGGGCAGATCATGGGCACAACAATTCTGTGCCTTATCTTCCTAGTGTGCCTGTAAATTGAGCCATGGGCACAGTCGCAAGCGGGCAATCCATGCGCATTTCCAGTCTATCTATGCCTATCTTCCTATAAAAAACCATATTAAATCTATAGCTATAGTAAAAAAGAGATACTGGCACGCGTATACGCGTGTATACACGCGTAAGAGTTTAAACCCCTTGGGCACGAGCATGGGCACACGGAGGTTGAAATGAGAGAAAAACAGCTAGAACAAAAACTGGTCAAGGCAGTAAAAAACGTGGGAGGTTTAGCCTTAAAATTTGTTTCCCCAGGCTATGATGGAGTGCCTGATCGCCTATTGCTACTTCCTGGCGGCAAGATGGCCTTTGTTGAGGTGAAAGCGCCAGGGTCAAAACCTAGGCCACTCCAAAGAAAGAGGCATGCGACGCTAAGGAGCCTTGGCTTTAAGGTATATGTTTTGGACGATGAAAGGCAAATTGCAGCAGTGATTTCAGGAGGTGATGCCGAGTGAAGTTCATTCCACATGGATATCAGCGATATGCCATTGACTATCTATTAAAGAAGCCTGTGGCGGCTATATTCTTGGACATGGGCTTGGGTTAGCAAGACGGTTATTGCCCTCACTTCCATATTTGACCTTACCCTTGACAGCTTTCTGGTTCGTAAAGTTCTCGTGATTGCACCACTTAGGGTAGCTCGGGATACTTGGCCAGCAGAAATTGAAAAGTGGGATCACCTTAGCGGATTAAAATATAGTGTTGCAGTTGGCAGCGAGTCTCAGCGAAAAGCTGCGCTTATGCAAAAAGCTCAGATACATCTTATCAATCGTGAGAATGTGGACTGGCTCATAAACAAGAGTGGACTTCCTTTCGACTATGACATGATTGTAGTGGACGAGCTTTCATCATTTAAATCCCATCGAACAAAGCGATTTAAGAGTTTGATGAAAGTTAGACCGCAGGTTACAAGGATCGTAGGACTTACAGGGACACCTTCTAGTAACGGGCTGATGGATTTATGGGCGCAATTCCGGCTATTAGATATGGGACAGAGGCTCGGGCGCTTTATTGGTAACTACCGTAATACCTTCTTTGTGCCAGACAAGCGGAATCAGCACATGATTTTTTCCTACAAACCCAAACCTGGCGCTGAAGAGGATATCTACCGTCTAATTTCCGACATTACCATCAGTATGAAGGGCTTAGATTACCTTGATCTTCCCGAGCTTGTGATGAACCGGGTATCGGTAAAAATGTCTCAGGATGAGAAAAAGAGTTACCAGACGATGAAGCGGGACATGGTGCTATCTATTAAGGACAAAGAGATTGATGCGGCTAATGCCGCGGCTCTATCTGGAAAATTGCTACAGATGGCAAACGGAGCAGTTTACGATGAAAGCCAAGATGTCGCCCTCTTACACGATCGTAAGCTTGATGCGCTTGAGGATCTAATTGAGTCTGCCAACGGTAAACCAGTATTGATTGCCTACTGGTTTAAACATGACCTAACTAGAATTCTTGACCGTTTTCCTGCGGAGACCCTAGACTCTGCCAAGAGTATCCTGCGGTGGAATGCTGGCAGCATACCTATCGGTGTAATTCATCCTGCGTCCGCTGGTCATGGACTGAACTTACAGGCGGGCGGTTCTACGTTGATATGGTTTGGACTTACTTGGAGTTTAGAGTTGTACCAGCAGACTAACGCTCGGCTGTGGCGGCAAGGTCAGAAAGAAACGGTTGTTATCCACCACATTATCACCGAAGGCACGATCGATGAGCAAGTGATGGAAGCTTTAAAGCGCAAAGATGGAACTCAAGCAGCACTGATTGATGCTGTGAAAGTGTGCTTGGACGGATGAACTGGCAATCTTTTAGGGGGGAAAGCCTTGGACAAAAACATTTCACTCTCACCTGTTGAACTTGCTTACCGGGAGCTTGCAAATGCAATTGTTTTACAAGCAGTTAGAGATTACCGCGATGCGCTAAAGCGCTTGGAGCGTTCTCCATATAGCAGAACCCCGTTGAGGGATAAGAGGGAAGTGGAGAGATTCTTCCGCTCGGACTGGTTTGCAACACTAACGGAGATCGATCCCGCTATGCTTATGGAAAAAATAAAATCGGAGGTGGCAGGATGACTCCTAAAGAGTATTTGAAACAGGCCCGTTGTCTTGATGTTCGCATCAACAATAAGCTGGAGCAGTTGGAGTCACTTAACGCTTTAGCTCAGAAAGCTACTTCTGCATTGAACGGAATGCCTAGACAGTTAGGCCGACCTAATTCGGGCATGGCTGACACCATTGCTAAAATCATCGACCTCCAGGAGGAGATTGATAGGGATATTGACATGTTAATAGATCTAAAACG
>CALKAR010000166.1 GCA_937988745.1 uncultured Peptococcaceae bacterium | reverse complement strand
TACATGCTCAGTAGCCTGCGACCGACGAAAGGCTTAGAATCCTGCCCTGACTATTCTCCGGCCTTTCTGGCCGATGCTTCTCATTACCGTATCAGGATCTGCCGATGTCTGACCCCTCCTAGTCGCATTAAAGGAGCACCCTCACATCATCGAAGACCGGTCTGAAACGGCAGAAAAACTTGCCGCCCAATCATTCATCCTATTGTACTTGGCAGTACTCATTGATTTTTTAAATAGAAATTAGAAAAATCAATATAACCATATGTTTTTTAATGAAAATATTGGATAACACAATATTGTGAGTCTGTTTGGTAAGTAGGCTGACGAAGTGGCCAAAGGCAAGTATCATCGTAACCGTCCGGTAATCCCATCTTGAGCCAGGCGCTGCGGCCGTCAGGATAGTGTCCACTTATTTTTAAGTGGACACTTAACATGACCAACATAAGCGTAACCAAGCCCTACCAAAAACGTCGTCGTTACTCTAAAGAGCTGAAGGCTCGTATCGTCGCCGAATGTCTGAGGCCCGGGGCGTCTGTTTCCCGGATTTCGCTGGATAACGGCCTCAACGCCAACATGGTCCGGCGCTGGATGAGCGAAGCGCGAAGGGCGGCTAAAACTCCGGAAACACCTGAATTCGTTCCGGTCCGTCTGCCAGCAGTGGCCTCTGCACCGAGCAACCAATCCGTTTCAGACAAGCGTAGCACCATCCGCATCGAGATTCCCCGCGCCGGTGGTGCGGTTGTGGTGGAGTGGCCTGCGGAGCAGGCCCATCAGTGTGCGGCTTTGCTTAGGGATCTGTTGGGATGATCCGCATTGATGAGATCTGGCTGGCCACCGAACCGCTGGATATGCGGGCCGGACCCGACAAGGCCCTGGCGCGGGTTATTCAGGTATTCGGTTCGGCTAAACCCCATTGCGCCTACCTGTTCGCCAACAAGCGAGGCAATCGGATGAAGGTGCTGATCCATGATGGCCTGGGCATCTGGTTGTGCGCCCGCCGGCTGAACCGGGGTAAATTCCACTGGGGCGAAACCTGGCGTGGTGACCAACTGCGCCTGACCGAGGAACAGTTGTCTGCCTTGGTTCAGGGCCTGCCCTGGCAGCGCATTGGCGCGGAGGGCGTCATCTGCATCCTGTAATCACAAGTGCTGTGATGCCGCTATAGCCAGAACCGCGAATCGCCTGCCGAACAGGGACTTGGCATACTAGGCGGCATGACTCAGCGCCCCGATATCAACCAACTCTCAGCCGATCAGCTCCGCGCTCTGGCGACGGAACTGATGGACTCTCTGGACGCCAAGGATCAAGCCTTGGGCCGGAAGGAGCGGGAGTTGGTGCGCCGCAATGCCATCATCGAGAAGCTGACCCACGAAGTCGCCATCCTCAAACGTCACAAGTTCGCCCGCCGCAGTGAGCAACTCGATGCCGTTCAGGGCAAGCTCCTGGACGAGCTGATCGACAGCGACCTGGCCGCCATCGAAGCCGAGCTGGACCAGGCGATGACTGAGGAGCAGAAGGCCGCTCGACCCAAGCAGAAGCCCAAGCGCACCCCGCTGCCACCGGAGCTGCCCCGTACCCTGATCCACCACGAACCGGACAATACCCGGTGCCAGTGTGGCTGCCAGCTCAAGCGTATTGGCGAAGACATCAGCGAGAAGCTGGATTACGTCCCGGGCGAGTTCACGGTGGAGCGCCACATCCGGGGCAAGTGGGCCTGCAACCAGTGCGAGACCTTGGTCCAGGCACCGGTACCACCGCAGGTGATCGACAAGGGCATCCCCACCGCCGGCCTGCTGGCTCAGGTGTTGGTGGCCAAGTACGCGGACCACCTGCCACTGTACCGTCAGGAACGCATCTTCGGCCGTGCCGGCCTGGAAATACCCCGTTCAACACTCGCCGAATGGGTCGGTGCCTGCGGTGTGCAGTTGCAGCCCCTGGCAGATGCGTTGAGAAACGCCTTGCTGGAACACAACGTTTTGCACGCCGATGAAACGCCGGTCAGCATGTTGGCTCCGGGTAAGAAGAAAACCCACAAGGCCTACGTCTGGGCTTACTGCACCACACCGTTCTCGGACCTGAAAGCCATCGTTTACGACTTCGCCCCAAGCCGGGCGGGTGAACACGCCCGTACCTTCCTGGGTGACTGGCAGGGCAAATTGGTCTGTGACGACTACGCCGGCTACAAGGCCGGGTTCGGTAACGGGATCACCGAAATCGGCTGTATGGCCCACGCCCGACGCAAGTTCTACGACCTGCACGAGGCCAACAAGAGCGAACTGGCCGCCAAGGCCCTGGATTACATCGGCGGGCTCTACGAGATCGAGCGGGAAATCAAAGACCTGCCGCCGGATAAGCGTCGGGACATCCGACAAGCCAGAGCCAAACCACTGGCTGAGGCACTGCATCAATGGATGCTGGCGCATCGCCAGAAAGTGCCGGATGGCTCCGGCACGGCCAAAGCCCTGGATTACAGTCTCAAACGTTGGGAAGCGCTGACGCGTTACCTGGACGATGGTGCGGTGCCCATCGACAACAACTGGGTGGAAAACCAGATCCGACCCTGGGCATTGGGCCGCAGCAACTGGTTGTTCGCGGGATCACTTCGCAGTGGCCAACGGGCGGCTGCGGTGATGACCCTGATCCAGTCCGCCAAGCTGAACGGGCATGATCCCTATGCCTATCTGAAGGATGTGCTGACCCGCTTGCCGACTCAGAAAAACAACACCATCGACGAACTGTTGCCCCACAACTGGAAGCCGGCTACACCTGACAAGGTGTGATGGGCGGACGCTTACTATAGTCGGTAAGCAATTCGATGAACTCAGCACGGACGAACTGTACCGTGAGATTCGCCGACTGACGGTGGAACGCAATTTTTGTTGCTTAAGCTCCTGGGTGGCTCGTTCCACTTTGGCTGAGCTCCATGTATTTCACAGAGCCCTTCGGAAAATCCTTGCGAACCAAAAGCACTTCATCAAACTGTCACGTCAGTGACACGACAGTGTCATCTCTCAGCTTTACCGTTCAATTGTA
>CALKAR010000165.1 GCA_937988745.1 uncultured Peptococcaceae bacterium | reverse complement strand
CCGGGCAAGCAGACCTTTATCCTCGACTTCTTCAATGAGCCGCAGGATATTCTCGATGCCTTCCTGCCGTACTACACCAAGGCCGAGCTGACCGATGTCACTGATCCGCAGCTGATCTACGATCTGCAGAAGAAGCTGGATGCCGAGGGGATCTATTACTGGTCAGAGGTAGAGGCCTTTGCCCTGGCATTCTTCGATCCCAAAGCCCCGGCCAGCAAGCTCAGCTACTACTGCGCCCCGGCCAGGGAGCGGTTTGCCAAGCGCTACGCCTTCAGCGTCGAGGCGAGGCAGCAAGCGCTGGAATACAAGCGCACCGCCGAAGCCAACGGCGACAGCGCAGGCCTGAAGAATGCCGAACACGCACTGAAGGAAGCGGGTGAGCAGATCGACCAGCTCGACCTGTTCCGCAAGAACCTGCAGAGCTTCGTGCGGCTGTATGAGTTTCTCTCCCAGATCATTCCCTATGAAGACCGCGAGCTGGAACAGCTCTGTGTGTATGCCAAGCACTTGCACCCGCTGTTGCGCGCAGATCGGCTGCAGGAAGACGACGTGGATGTCGGTGAGCTGCAGCTGACTCATTACCGGCTGACCAAGCGCGCCGAACATAAGCTGCGGCTGGATGAGGAAGGCGGAGACTACACGCTGGACCCGGCAACCGCTGTGGGTAGCGGCAAGGCCCATGACCCGGAAAAGAAACGCTTGTCCGAGATCATCGAGGCACTGAACGAGATCTTCGGTGCCGAGGTCAGCGACGAAGACCAGCTGCAGTTCCTCACCGGCATCGCCAATCGCATCAGCCGCCAGGAGGACGTGATGGCACAGGTCAACAACCACTCGGTCGAGCAGGTGATGCACGGCCTGTTCCCCAAGCGGGTCCTGGATACCGTACTGGACGCCATGACCGACAACGAAAAAATGTCGCTGGAAGTGCTGGATAACGAGACCAAGAGCCGGGCGTTTGCGCTGGTGATTTTGAAGATGCTGAAGACGGCAGCCAGCTTCAATGAGGCCGGCATGCGCAGCATCTGAGCATGCAATCCAAGGTGAGGGCTGATACATGAGCAATGAAACTATCCAAATCCCGACAGGAGACTATGACCGATTTGTCCAGGCGGCTTGCGCAGCAGCCGCCACCGAAATGGAAAAATTGGTGCAAGCAACCATCTCCACTCTGCGGGATATGGATGCCACCGGTATGTTCGGAGATATAGCCGCCCGCCATTTATGGGACGAATACTGCTGGCAGTTGCAGGAAGGCCCGTATGACAACGATGACTTTGGCTTTGGTAGCACCAGCGAAAACTTCGAAAAAGTGTTGGACGGAGTGATCGCAGGCGCACTCGACGAACTGCCCCAGCACACCTTGCTGTTTTTGAGCATCTACACCCGAAACGACCTGGAAGAAGAGAGTGATTCGGGGAGCATCGGCGGCATCAGTCGCTACGATATCGCTTCCGCCGTGCGGGAGCGTGTCAGCGGGGCCGCGGCGTGGCGCAATCTCGACGTTATTGGGCCTTATCGAGGCGATTTGACATCCTCCCGCCCTAAAGGACGGGGATTCCCTCTACAGGACGGCCATGCCCGACCGCAAGA
>CALKAR010000164.1 GCA_937988745.1 uncultured Peptococcaceae bacterium | reverse complement strand
AACTCACCGGGAATAAGCGAGCCATGATCTCGCTCACCGCCTCGGCGTAAAGCCTAGTTTCTTTCTGGGCATGGGAATCGAGCCGTAGCTTACAGAGCCGTGCATAGGCAGCTAGGGAGCCGGTTTCGTAGAACTCGGTGTAGGCCGATTGTGGCAGGATCATCCGGGCCATTTCCGGCGCTACACCTCCCTCGATCATGTAGGAATACAGGGTAAGGATAATGTCACACTGAGCAGACGCATAGGAGCTGAACGAAGAGGACTCACAATGGGCCTCATCACTGCTCCCCTGCTTCACGTTCTCAGCCCGCTTGCGCCAGGTTTTCGGGATGTAGAACTCGGGAGTTGAATCCACGTACCGGCGGCTCACTTCGTTGCGCGTGAATCCTACCGAATGCTTGAACCACTGGCGTGCTACGAAGATCGGCATCTTGATTCGCAGCGTGACCATGCAATGCGAGAACGGCGTCCAGTGGTCGTGACGGGCGAGGTAGTGGATGAGCTTACGGTCCCGCTCAGAAAGCACGTTGGGGAAGTCCGGGTTGCGGGGATCTTCGACCCAGGAACTCTCCTTGTCGAAGCTCACGCGAGCTGCGTTCACAACTCTCAGATCATCCCCCATATAGTCGATCAGCGTGACTTGAGAGATGCCGTCATCGAGCGGATCGTGTTTGATTGGTGTCCTCGAATTATAGACTACGCGCATTGTCCTCTCCTGCGGTGTATTCCAGCAGAGCACGCCCGGCGGGAGTCACCCGCCAGTGTTTGCTGTACGTTCCGAATCCGACGTGCGTTGTGAGAAGTCCTCGGCTTGCCAGTTCGGCCACATGGAGCGCATTCTTCCTGGCGTAATTCGATTGCACAGTGAACGGCTCTATGTAGGCCCGTTGGAGAACGACTAGAGTCTGCTTGTCCATCAGTGAGTTTCCGACCAGTTGTTTCCGATCCTCGCTTCACCGTCCAAAGGACAGCGCCAGTTAAAATCCCGACCGGCTTGCTGGAACGCCCAGACTGCAACTTCCGAGACTTCCTCCACCAGCTCCTCACGAACCTGAAGCTGGACCTCATCGTGAATATGTGCTACCATAGCCCAGTCTTTCCCCCACTTATACCCACGTCTGGTTAGCTCCCGGTACAAGTTGACCGTCGCTTGCTTGACTAGAAGCGCCCCAGCTGATTGCAGCAGCGTGTTCAGAGCAGCATGTTCACTGCGAATGTGTAACTTGCGACCGTCAATGCCAATCAGGTAACCGCGCTTCTTAACGGCAGCAGCTACATCTTCACGCAGCCGCTTTAGTGCAGGTGTCCGCTTCAGGAAGTTCTCCTTCAGCTTCTTCCCTGCGGCTTCCCCCTTGCCGATGATCTCGCCGATCTTTTTATCGCCAGCGCCATACAGGAAGCTATATATGAATCGCTTCGCGTCGTCGCGGGTGGGCAGACCGGCAGCCTTCTGATTCTCTGTGTGGATGTCGCCTTCGAGGAGGATCTTGGCGTATGCCCCTCCGTCATACCTGGCCATGTAATGGGCCAGACAGCGCAACTCCAAGCCAGAGGCATCGGCCCCGACCAGCTTGTAGCCTTCGTCCACGCAGAACAGCTCACGGCACTCCTTCCCATAGGGCGAACCGACTCCCGGCACCTGCGCGATGTTCGGGTTCGAGTGGGTACACCGACCAGTCACAGCGCCGATGGTGTTGACCGAGCCATGAATACGCCCGTTGCGCTCCAGCTTGAGCCACGCCTGATCGCCCTCTGCCAGTTGGCCGATGCGCTTCTCAATGAGGAACCGCTCGGACAGCAGTTTGGCGGGCGGGTACGGCAGGTCTTTGAGTGTGGTCTCATCGACCTTCGGTTGGCCGGACTCAGTGAACTCCTTCGGCTTCCAGCCATAGAGCTTGATGAGCCTGTCGGCAATCTGTTGGCGACTCGACGGGTTGAACTCTTGGAGTTTGACCTTTGAGAACGGAGCACCGGCCACATAACCATACCGGCTGTTGTGTGCCTTGGGAGTGTGTATCCCTTGGTTGACGTACCACGGCTGGAACATCTCCTTGAGTTCAGCGTCGATGGCAGCGCGGCGGGCAGCCAATACTGAATACAGCTCGACAGCCTTCTCCACGTTGAAGCGGAAGCCGAAGCGTTCCTGCAAGCCGATGATGTGGCAGAACCAATGTTCCAGTTCCACGGCTCGCTGGGGGATCTCCTTGGTCTGGATCTTCTCCCAGAGCTTGGCGGTTACCTCCACGTCCAGCTCGCAGTAGTCCTGCATGGGCTTGTTCCAGGCGGCCCACGGATCGAGACCCTTGGCCTCCATCTCCTTGGCGTAATCGCCTTTGTTCAACTTGAGACGATAGCCCCACGCTTCCAGACTGTGCGACCCACGGAGCTTGCCGGGCATCTTCTTCGCCCGTATCAGTCCCATGTCTCGGTCGCCCAGATCAGGCCAGAGAAGTTGCGAGTAGAGTCGAGTGTCTCTTACACGCTCTATGGGTATGTCGAAGTCTGGGTAAACCAGTTTAAGTGCAGGCAGGTCGAACTTGATCCCGTTGTGTGCCCACACTTCGTCAGCATTTTGCAGGATCTTCAACCCGTCCTCGATCGACATATACCGAGGATCGTCGTTGGTGCACGACCAGACTTTCCCAGAGTCCAGATCCTTGATTACTAAGGAATGGACTCGATTAAGTTGGTGTAAAAGACCATTGGTCTCGATGTCGAATACTACTCGTTTCATCTCTGGCCCTCTCGCTGGAGTAGCTATGCACATGTGGTTAGATCAGAAGTCAGGAGGACCCTCCCAAGGCAGGGTATTGTCCTCCTTCAGTTCAGTGGTGTCGTCGAATCCGTAGTCCTCTGCTTCTTCCTCCTTTTCAAACAACCGTCCAGTCTTGCTGTCATAACCAAGCAGGATAGTTTTACCTGTGGCTTGTCCGGTGTATCGGTCTTTGAGAATCCTCAACGTGGTCGTCTGGCGTTCATCTTCGTCCTCAGCCTGTTGATTGCGCTCTAGGCCGATCATGAGGTAACTCCAAAAGCCAATCGAGCGTGAGCCTTTGAAGTGACGTATCATCACCCGCCCGCCTTCCTCATGTGGCTTCCCTTCCGGGGTCGAGAGATGGGAGACGAAGTGAATGATGCAGCCCAGTTCGTTCGCCAGGCCAGCCATCTCTTTCATCAACGTCTCGATGGATTCCTTCTCGTTGCTCGGGTCGGCCATCGCCGTGAGATGGTCAAGGTAGATCAGGCGTATGCCTTTACTAACCACCATGAAACGGATCTTCTTCTTGATCACATCCCACTCGGTGCTGCCCCAGTTGTCGTAGAAGGTGATCTTCCCTTTGAGGCTCTGGAGAGTGGCCCTGAGTTGTTCGAGGCTCCATCCAGCATCGGGAACGTGGTAGCGAACGCCGTCGATCTTCCCAGCAATCCGTTTACCAGTCTCCACTGGCGTGGCTTCGAGATAGATCACACCAACCCGCTCTTGCAGTTCGGTCACGTCGAACGCGATCTGCTGCGTCAGGAAGTCGGTCTTACCCACACCAGTACCAGCACCGACTGCGTATATCTCCCCAGGGCGACGACCGTAGGTGTATTTGGTCAGCGTCGGAAAGCACCAAGGAAGCCCCATTTCGATAGGCTTCTCGATCTCCTCGATTAGCTCGTCTATGTCCACGATGCCATCGGGGCGGTACTCCCGTGCGTTCCAGATCGCTCGGATGACCTCCTCACCCTTACCCTGCACCAGACACTCGTTCGCGTCTTTAAGGGGCAGAGAAGCGATCTTGGCCTTACCTGGCGGAAGCAGCTCGGCTACCCTCATCGCAGCCTCACGACCTGGGTCATCCATGTCGAACATCAAGATGACTTCCTCGAACGACATTACCCATTCGAGATTGTCCTTGATGCTGTTGGCTGCCCCCTGCGCTCCGTTCGGAACGCTCACCACCGGCCATTTGTGGCCTTGGAGCTGGCTCACAGTCATCGCGTCGATTTCGCCCTCGGTAATGACGAGCTTCTTCCCGCCACTCCCCCAGAGTTGCTGACCAAAGAGGGCGACCTTCTTGAAGTCTCCGGTGGTGCGGAAGTCCTTATTTGCGAACCTGACCTTCTGCGCTACGAGCTGTCCTTCCTTGTTGTAGTACGGGGCGACCTGCACAGTCTTCCCATTGAACTCACCGACGAAGTAGCCGAACTTACGGCAGGTCTCCTCAGTTAGCCCCCTCTTGGTCAACGCTCGGTATTCCCCGAAGGGGACCAGCGAGCGATCAGGCACAGTCTTCCTCGCCACTTGTCTGCCCCCCTGCTCCTCTTCACCAACACGAAAATTCCGACCGCAGCTGAAGCATTTGCCCCAGCCACGGTCGTTGATCGAGAAGGCGTCAGAGGAACCGCAATCAGGAGAGGGACACGGCAAGTGGGTTTGCACCCACCTGCTCATCACGTCAGCCTCCCATCAGTTCCTTGAGTTTGGTCCTCAAGATGCGAGCGTTGACAATCTCTTCGCACAGCTCCTCGCGCTGTGCCTCCAGCTCCGCGATCTGAGTGTCGATTGCAGCTACCTTGGCGTCGTTACGCTCGATCAGTTCATCGAGCTGCGTAAGAATCTTGTGGATTCTCTTGTAGATCTTGTCCAGGGTCATTGGTGAGCTTCTCCTTGTCGGCTGCTGCTACCAGCTATCTCAGACGGCACTCTTGCGCTCAGGGTTGACGAGGTAGTACCTCGCGTACCGCTGGCCGGTAAGCTTGTTGTTCTCCAGGACGGAGACGATGTTGTAGCCGTGCTCGCGGAGATCAGCGATGCGGCGCGGTAGCGCCATCACACCGAAGTCCATGAGTGCGGAACGCTGAGTGATCGAGTGGCCCTTCATCAGATGATTCAGAATTCGGGCGCACTGCGGGGACAGCCGACGAGTGGCACCAGTACGGTTACGGTCAGTCTTCGTCATGAGTGCCAGCTCCTCACAGTTGTCGTGGGTCCTAGAAGAGACCCCCGGCAGTGGTCACCACCGGGGGCCAGTTGTCCTCAACTGAGTTGTAATTACCCGGACTTGATCCCGACGCTCTTGAGCCAGTCAGATACCGAAAAGCACGGACAGTCCTTAGGGGGAGCGCCGGTCAGCTTGATGAGATCTCGATGCCCCATCACCTTGATGCCAGGGAAGGACCGGACGAGGTACTCAACGAGAGCCTTGAGACTGGCGTACTGCT
>CALKAR010000163.1 GCA_937988745.1 uncultured Peptococcaceae bacterium | reverse complement strand
TTTCCAATTCGGGAAGTTTCGCACTAAGGCTTTCAAGTAAAATCAAGAAATTGCCCGGCAGCTCGTAAACGAAAGTCTGCAGGGATCTCATACCTGCCTCTGTCCTCTTGGACGCTTTTTCCAGAATGCCGAACTGTACTTCGAACTCCTCGATAATGCGGTCAACTCGCCAAACGTACGATAAATCCAAAACCTTCAAAAGCCTCTCAATCTCCTGGAACGCATAACGAGAGCTATGACCCATATCCCAAAACTGTGGAACAGATTCGCGACACTTCTGATAGAATTCGGTAAACCGAGTAAGCAGATCTGAGGAGTTCTTAGAGGCAATCCGATATGCGGGCTTTTCATTGAGCCTAAACGTAATGGCAATCTCCCCCTTCCAATGACCTTGGTAGAATTGCCAAGTACTGTTATTTGTGTATTTCATAATATCACAACCCCCGCGTCCTGTCTACAGTTAGTCTGCATCCATTCAACGTATCCTATTCCAGAATTGGATAGTCTATGCTGGGGATCACTTACCGTGAAGAACTCAAAACAGGGGAAGAATACAAGGTCACGAATCTTATAACCAGACATTCTCCGAATCATAATGATCATAAGCGAGCAGCAAAGGAGGGCTTCCCTTGTCGACACTAACTCTAATCAAAGACAAAATCATGCAGCTGGACGGCGGTCACTTCCAAGAACTGTGCGATGCATATTTGACTCGTTTAGGATACAAGAACATACACTCACTAGGCACTAAAGCCGGGACACACAAATCTACCAAGGGTGTTCCTGATGCGTATTTCATGACGGAAGATAACAAGTATGTGCTGGCTGCATATACAACTCAGCAAACCGTTTCTTTCAGCAAACTAAAGAATGACATAGCTGATTGCCTTAATCCGCAAAAGACCGGAATAGTGTTAGAGGATATCGTGGAAATCATATGCTGCCACACCGCAGATAATCTTACTCCCGGACAGGATAAAGAACTACGAAACCTGTGTCTATCACACGGGATCCCACTGCTCCTTAAGGGAGTCGATGAAATTGCCAGCGACCTTTACCACAGGTTTCCCAGACTTGCACTAGACTTCTTGGGAATAAAACTGACCACCGAGCAAATCTTTAGCAAGGATGAGTTCATCCAAGTCTACGATGCCAATCCTATGGCAGCACCTCTGTCGTACCCTTTCCTATTTAGAGAAAATGAACTAAACGCCTTATTGCAGATGATGGAAAATTCAGATGTCTCTATTGTGACCGGGCCGGCTGGGGTGGGCAAAACTCGATTAGCCTTGGAGTGCTGCCAGCGATATGCAGAAACCCATGGAGCTCTATTACTGTGTATTCGGAGTAATCGTCTATGCATCTACGAGGACTTGAGGTTTTACCTCGAAATGCCAGGAAAATATCTACTCTTTGTTGACGATGCAAATGAGCTTACAAACCTAACTCACGTCTTGAACTATCTTCTGAAACGCAAAGAGGGCTATGAAGTCAAGATCGTTTTAACCGTACGGGACTACGCCAAAGACCATGTCATTTCAGATGTGCGTAAGTACTGTTTAGATCCTTACATTTGCACTGTGGCTCCGTTTTCCGACGAGCAAATTAAGGCGTTACTCGAACAAAATCTAGAGATCTTCAACCATATATTTACTAGGCAAATAACCAGGATTTCTGAAGGAAATGCGCGTCTTGCTGTCTTAGCTGGAAAGCTTGCTCTAGATAAACGGACTCTCGAGAGTATTAGAGATGTAAGCGGGATTTACGAGAGTTATTACGGCGATTTCTTGAACGGCCGGATTCTCAACCAGAACAACAACCTCATCGGCTGCGCTGGTATCATCGCGTTCATGAATGTCATTAACCTTAGCGAAATGGGTAGTCTAGATTTCTGTCTCGAAGAACTCGGTATAGACCGAAAAAGATTTGAAGACTGCGTTCGCTACTTACATGACCAAGAGATAGTCGACATATATCATAATCAGGTCGTTAAGATATCCGACCAATGTGTAGGAAACTACTTGGTCAAACATGTGTTTGTGGACGAGCAAATAATACCCCTGTCCACAATGGTTGGGAATCTCTTTGTAACGCGCAAAACGGCAGTTGTCGAGACAGTTAGCATGCTTACGCATGTTTTTGCCTCACCTGACGTGATTGAGAAAGTACGGCGTGAGATATGCCTCGTATGGGATGAACTGCAGCAAGCGGACAAAACACTGTTTCGGGAGTTTGTTAAGATGTTCTATGCTTTTCGACCTGTAGAGACACTTATACTCCTCAACGACGAAATCGATTCTTTGCCGGGCGAGGAGTTCGATATAGACGAAGTCGACTTTGCTCAAAAGAGAAACCATATCAGTGTTAATGATGAAATTGTAAATATACTCATCGGGTTCAAATATAAACGGGAACTACCGGAAGCGTTGGACCTGCTGTTCGAATACTACGCGAAGTATCCCAGTAAGTTTATGGAAATCTATCACGCTATTACACGCTATCTCAGCATAGACAAAGATTCTCACACAAATGATTACTGGACTCAGATTCAGCTAGTAAGCAAGTTCCAGCAGGACATAGAAAATGGACTAAACCACAATATGTCCCTTCTGTTCATACGAGCTGCCTCCGAACTACTTAAGCTAGAATTCTCCCCTGTTGAGGCCGGCAGACACAACACAGTGATTTTCTATGATATTCCCCTGGTGGTAACTGAAGGGTCGAAGACCTACCGAAGCATGATCTGGGAAACTCTGCAAACACTGTACAATCATGAAAGATACCGTTCATACATTGAAGCATTATTAGTAGAATATAGCAATCAAATCACAAACAATCTCCATACCGAATGTGGACAGTTTGATATAGAGTATATATCCAAGTTCTTCGACAAAGCATTTTCTCCCGAAAATCTATCGCACTGTATAATCGCCGAAGGAATATGCGAGTGGGCTCAACGCAACGAAATAAACCAACCGATCAGCCTAAAGCGATACTTAGAAAGCCGAGACTTTCTAGTATATCAGGCTCTGAAGCATGGTTTTCGTGAAAATGAGGAAACAAGAAAACAGAAAATAACGAGGTTGCTGACCCAGGACAAGGTCACTATCGCTGAAATAATGCGTGTATGCGCCGAATACGAAAAACTTCTTCCTAAGAGTACCTATAATCTCAGATATGGGTTACAATTGGTCTTTGATTTCCTCTGCAACGATCACAAAATGTACGTTTCAGCTGTGGAGGAATACCTTGCCAACGATACCCCATTAAGAATCCCACCTTCTCAGATTGTCCCTAGGCTTTTCGAATTCGTTGGTGTCAGTAGGACAGAAAGCATCATAAACTCCAAAAACTACGGGCAGAAGAATCTCTGGAGATTCTCCTTTTTCGAGCACCTACCAGAAGAGTATGTCTCGGAAGAATATGTTGGAAAATTCTACGAATTCATCGTGGAAAACGAAGGCGACATCCGTTCATCGCCATACAGAGACCTGAGTTTCCTTCAAAAATATGAGCCCTATGATTCTGAAATTATCATCAGGACAAGCAGGATAATCCTCCAGAAATATGAATACTCACCATTCATGTTTGACGTTTATTCTAGATATATTGTTGACCCATACCTAACGCCACCGGCAATCATCTTAGAGAGATATAAGACAGATTTGGACCTACTAGCGGAAATCTACTTCAGGGCAATTTCTCGTGATAACAGCCGGGATAGTGATGGTTCCTTCCTCATGGCCTTTATTGAATACCATCCTCCTATCTTTGAGAAATACCTTCAGTATATTACGACTAACAACCTGTTCGCTGCTGAAGGGCGGTTGGCAGGTATTTGGGAGCGCAACAATTACTTAGAACTTGCCGACAAGTTCGTTGACACCTTACTCAATTTGAACCTAAAACTATGGGATATTGGTATCCGACTCAGCAGGTTACTGGGTACAGATGATGCATCTGAAACATGGACGGCAAGCCGCGACACTTGGATTTCGCATTTCATAGAAACCTATCACAATAACATGAAACTAATACAGATGCTGTTCGATGCTCTTGGCGAAATCCCTGTTGAATCGTTGCGGAAGCACGTCTTGCTAATCACCCGACTTAACAAGGATCCGAAGTTGTTTTCGAGCATCAACATCGAACCACAGTCTGGAGGAGCCTTAGGGATTAGTCTGGTTCCAGAGCTAGAAAGGAGAATCGAGTTCCTGGAGTCATTACTTCCTCACTTCACCGGAATAGACTATCTACAGCATAAGCTGAAAATAGAACAAAGAATACGCACTCTGAAACAACGGATTGAGCAGGAATTGGTTAACGAGACAATATATAACCTTTCACTCTGACTGCTTTTGATTCAGTGCAAGCACCAATTAGTCTAGTTGGTGCTTGCACCAGGTTATAGCCCAATGGCCGTCTTCGACCCAGCAAAGCGGTATTCACTCAATCGTTATCTGAACACCACAGACAGGTCATTCTTGACATCTTTGGGTTTGGATTAAGAGACCTTCTTAATTGGGTACCACACTCATCAAAGCCGAGAATCATTACATCCTCGATGCGTCCATAGCTGCCAATAAGCTAGTGAGGAAGATACTTTCTCAGTCCACCGATTAGGTGTCGGTATAGTGCGTACTGCTACCATAGCTTATCACTCGGAAGAAGCATAAAATGTTTTCCACCGTTAATGCTTCTTTACTAAGCTGTGTTTCAAAACGCCCAGCATTGAAGCTCAAGAGAGAAACCATGTATTGGTT
>CALKAR010000162.1 GCA_937988745.1 uncultured Peptococcaceae bacterium | reverse complement strand
CAGCAGGTAAATGGCAAGACCTCGGAGATATTTTTAATATAGAAGTAGCTCCGGGGTTCAACGAGCCCGCTGGTGCAGAGGAGGAGGATCCAGTTAAAGTAGATATAGGTGATGACGTTGCAGTGGTTAGGCTGGGTGTACTAGGTTCTGGTAGAGCTATCCGGTTCCGTGTGGAGTCTATAGAGGATGCCCCTTTAACCATTCACGGCTGGGCTGCTGCTGGGTCAATGGAGGGTAATCCTTAATGATTACTTATAAGTTATTAGATGATAGAAAAGATCTAGAGAGAGGGATTAGAGATCTTCTTGAGGATAATTGTGTAGAGGTATACGGAGTAACAGCAACGCCTTTTGTAGACAAGATAACATCCTTATGGGAGGCTGGCGTTTTAAATATAAACACAGCTATACATAAAGGAAATATTGTAGGCTATGTTGTATTCGTTATAGACACTGAGATGGCGACAAGCGTAGACTTTATGTGCATAACCTCGGTGTATATATCTCCGGAATACAGAGGTGTTGTTAACGTATCTGAATTTATTGAGGACTCTATAGACTACTGCAGAGAAGATGTATCCAGAGTGATGGTATCCCTGCCTTCCAATTCCAGAGCCATTAAGCTCTTTGAAAGGATGGGGTACTCTGAATATGACACTACTTTAATTAAGGAGATTTAGTATGGGTGCCGCAGTTGCAGTACTTGGGGCGGTTGCTGCTGTAGGGTCTTCTGTAGCTAGCTACCGAAATCAGAGAAAGGCAAACAAAGAAGCTCAGAGAGCTAATAGGTATCAACAGAATATGGCTCGTACAGAGCACGCGCGTAATGTTCGTTTAAACGCTGCTAGGGCACGCGTAGCTGCGGCACGGGCACAAGCCTCTGCAGCAGTTAGAGGTGCTTCCGGAGGAAGTGCGTTGCAGTCCCAGTTGGGGTCCATCGCCTCCAGTTCTGCTGAGAGTATCAGTTTTGCTAATACGATGCAAGGGATGCAGGAGGCTAGGTTTGGTGCCCTACAGGCTCAGCAGTCATATATGAATAAAGCACAGGGATGGAGTGCGCTTGGACAGGCATCAAGTCAGTTCGCTTTTGGACAAGATAGTCCTTGGGGAGCTATTGGACAATCCGCCCGTAATTGGTGGGATAAGCGGTAGGAGTAGAGTATGTCAGCTAGAGCAGATAGACTGCGAAAGCATTTGAAAGATGAGCGAGTGACAGAGTTCCTGGATATTGTGGCGGAGGCCGAGGGGGTTAAGCACGGTTATTACACAATGTTCGGGAATACTCCTCTCGATGATATCACTGATCACCCTCGTAAGACTGTACCTTTTACAAATACTAAAGGGGAGGTGCAAAGGTCTAGCGCTGCTGGCAGGTATCAGTTTATCCAAAGCACGTGGGATCATGAGGCTAGAGAGCTAGGTCTAACTAGCTTCTCCCCAGAGAACCAGGACTTGGCTGCTGTATCCTTGCTAGATAGAAGTGGTGCGTTAGAAGCCATCTTGGTTGGAGATTATCCCCGCGCTTTTGAGAAGGCGGGGGCCATTTGGATGAGCTTGCCAGGTGCTGGTGAGAAATATGCTCAGCGCAGCCGTAGCAAGGCGTGGTTAGATAAACAGATTGATAGATTGAATAAGTTAAGCGCCGCCGATGCTGGTGGGCCGGGCCACGATGATCCTTTGTACGGTTATACGATAGAGGAAGAGGAGGAAGAGGTTCTTCTGGCTCCTGTAGACGGATACATCGGATCTCCCAGTGAGAATCCTAGCTTGTATCCTACAGGATATATCAGCACACCTGGGGAGAGGCCTAATTTTGACCCTAATTCTACCTTTGGTATGCAGATAGGTCTTAAGACGCTACACACATTGGGTGTATACGGCGATAGTCCTAATAGAAAAGAAGCTCTTGAGGCGGTGTTCGGTGGATCTACAGATCCTAGTCCTATTATCTCCTCAATAGTTGAAGAGAGGACTAAGGAGTACTTAGAAAATATAGATCTAGGCGCTGCTGAAGTGTACCACGATGGTGACGAAGAAGAAAAGGCTGCTGCTATAGAGTATTCTGATGAAGCTAGAGCTCTGGTGCAAGGACTTCATGAGCGTGGAGCTGGGCTTGACACTGCTACTGCTATCTCTCTTCTTGATGGGGAGGCATCTCCTAAAGAAGTGGGCTACCAAGCCGCTAAGCTAAAGATGGGGTCTGACGTTGCAGAGTTTGCCGACTCTCGTTCTACAGGAAGGGTAATCTGGGACTTCGTTACTCACATTTCTGATGTAGCATATCTTGCATCTGTATTACAGATCGGCGGTGTGTCAGAGATGCTGAGTGTGGACGAGTTGTTGGACGCAGCTACACTTAAATTGCATTCGATTGATGATCCTCTGGAGTTGTTGGATACGTGGGCGGTTATTCGTGATGAAGTAATTAAGAATCATTACAACTCAGGAACTGCTTTAGACATTCTTGCACGATTAGCATCTCCAGAAGATATTGGTATGTCAACTGGGTATGGTACTGGTTGGGTAGCTCTAGCAGGAACACCGGTAGCTCTGACTGTGGGTGCTCTAGGTCGTGCTGTGGGCCGCGTTGGACGAGAGTCGGTGGTTCTAGCTAGGGTTGGAAAGTTCCGTGAAGCAGCTAGCTCAGCTAAGGCAGCTATGTCTAGCGAGGAGGTTGCTGCTCTAACAGGAACATCTAGGACTCAAGCTGCTAATGATGTTTCTCCTGTTAAGTCTCCTGTAAGTGGTGGAGCTATTGAGGGTCTGAGCGAGGAGTTCCAAAAGGATGTTCAGGAGTTCTCGGGCAGGATTCAAGGAGTTGTTAGACGTATGTTGGGCAGAGAAACTGTCCTAGAGGTTGATACGTTTACTCCTGAAGACCTAGTACGAGCTGAGGCCAGCTTGTATAAGCAGGTAATGAATACAATTGAGTCTACTCACGTAGTTCCTTCTAACATTACAGTAACTCCTGTAGAGGGTTCCCCTGGAAAGGTTATCTTATCATTTGAAGGCAGGCCTTTACATAACCTACGAGAGGGTAGCCCTAGAGCTACAAAGGCTGAGCAAGACTTGATTCGTATGCAAGTATCTATCAAGGAAGAGTACGGCTTGTTGCCGGAAGGGTCTTTGCAGAGAATAGAAGAAGCTATGTATCTGCAACAACCCACACGAGCATCGTTAGATGAAGTGTTCGCTAGCTTGCAGAATAACAATAGTGTGGATGACGCTATTGGTCTTATGGACTGGACCAATCGTAAGAAGTTTAAATACGAGATTGCGGCAACGTTTGACGACAATGTTGGTGCCTTAACACAGACCGAACTACCTATGGGTGCATCCTTAATGTCCCCTATGGGGGCTGCTACCAAAGCTGATGTACGCAAGCAAGTACAAGAAGCCTTGTTGCTTGATAACTTATCAGCTAAGATTGCTAGTGAGTTCTACGAGCAGACCGCAGACATATTTAAAAGTTTAGGAAGGCGTGGCCGCGCTCGTGGGGAAGCTAAAATCAGAGCAGCACTGCTAGATGGAGACGAGTGGCAAGAAGCGGGTATTGAGGTAGGTAAACGATTCACTCCAGCAGAGCTGCGCGCGTATTATAAGATGACTGATGGGGAAATTGCAGCCTACTACAAGATTCGTGAGCTTGCTGATGCTCTGTATCCTCTCATGAATAAGAGCATGAGAGACGAGATGGTTCGTAAGGGGTACAAAGACATCCGTCTTAATAGACCTATCTCGTACATAGATGACGATGGTGTTCGACAGGAGTTTGTCCTACACGATATTGGCCTGCCTATGGATACCGCTAAGGAAGCGGATACATTATTAGGTAAGTCTGGTGCTCGCAAGATCTACAACCCAGAAACAAAAGAGATGGTTAATGTAGATACAAGTACCATAGAGTCTCTGTACAACTCTGGTAAGATTGTAGTTCGATTGAGCGAGGCTACTAAAATCCCTGGTGTTAAAGGGCGTGTGCGCCACTTGGTAGTAGATCGAGCTACAGAGGTTAGTAACTTACCACAAAACGTCCACAAATACAAAGAGGGCTGGATACCTCGTTCATATAAACAAGGCCAGTACTTTGTTAAGGAAGTAACTGTTGGAGGTATGCTAGATGGCGCGCCCATCTCCCGCGATGACTTGGCTGTACGCGGTAGAACTCACGGGTTATCCTCCAATAGAAAGGCAGCCCAAGCATTGGCTGAGCAGCTGAATAAAAACAAAGATGGTAAGACCTACGAAGTATTTGTGGCTGACCAGATGGATCCAACTGAGTTAATGCTATCGGAGAACCGTAGTAGATTATACACTGCTGGTCGAGGTGAGCGCCCCATACCTCAGTATGAATTTAATCGAAACGGTGAGCTTGTTGAAGCCAAAGCAGCTAGACAAGATCCGTTCCAAGCACTAAGCTCTGCTATCAACAACGTAGCATTCCACTTCCCGCGTAATGAGTGGCGTATGTCTGAGTTAGCTAGACTCGAGAAGTCTGCTAAAGATCTGGATGTACAGTGGAATGGTATTAACCAAGAAGCAACAGGAGGTAGCCCAGAAGCTAATAAGTTTATTAATCGCAAGCGCAGGGAGATGCGCGATTGGCTAGCAATGCCTGACTCGTTCTCTGAGAAGTGGGATTACACTATCCAAAGAGTATATGAGGCAGCTCTTGGTACAGAGATTATGGGTAAGCGGCTAACCACAGCAGATGGTATGATTGGTAGGGGTTTGTGGTGGATTAAATCACACGACCCTATAACTGCTATGCGAGCTGCATCGTTCCATATGATGTTGGGCATGTTCAACCCCGCTCAGCTGTGGGTACAAGGACAAGGTTCAGCGGTTGCATTCTCTCAGTTAACCGTAGCACTCAGAGGGCATAAGAACGTTGCTGATGCTATAGGTTTGCAGAAAGCTTTAATGCAACTAGAGAATCAAACACCTAATACTGCTCGTGAAAACCTCAGAAGGATGGTTGATAAGGGGCTGTTGGGCGATATGAGTTACGAAGAGGCGGAAAGCTTCTTGGATGGGTGGATGCGTTCCGGTCTACGTGAAGGTGTTATGACTAACGCCGACTTCCGTGCAGCGGAGAGCGGCTTTGGTAATATGTGGCTCGGGGCTAAGAGCTGGGCTGAGGGCCCGGGTATGTTGTTCTACAGAGCTGGTGAGACATTCTCTCGTAGACTATCTTATGTAGCAGCATACATCCTAGAGACTCAGAAGAACCCTAGCCTACGTGGACGCACTCTAAATGACTCAGAGCTAGGCCACATCGTTGCTAGGTCTAATGACTTTATGCTTAACCTAGGTAAGAGCAACAGAGCCGGGTGGCAGAAAGGCCCTCTATCTATACCTACGCAGTTCTGGCAAGTGTGGGCTAAGCAATTAGAGCAATACCTCAATTTCTCAGCTGGTAAAGTACTTACTAAACAAGAGAAGCTAAAGTTACTGATGGGCCAGATAGGTCTGTACGGTACTCACGGTATACCTCTGTTTGGTGGGGCTATAGGTTACAGCTTGGCTCGTAACAGGCAGTTCCAAGAAGGCGATACCCTAGAGAATCGCATGTATGAGGAGGGATTGTGGGGTCTGGCTTTTGCTCTAATAGGTTCTGACATCACAGTGGCTTCGCGTGGTGCGGTGCTCGCTGATATGCAAGGTCTAATCAACGACTGGGCATTTGGTGAGGAGGATCTATCTACCCTGCTTCGTGGTGCCTTCGGAAACTTAGGTATCCGTAGCCACGATGCGGTTAGAAAGCTAAGCTCGTTAAGTGTTACGTCTATGATGGGTGACGGTATAACCAATCCTAATGATCTATTGATGTTTGTGGATGCGTTGGCAGGTCTTACTAGTACGTGGAGTAACGCAACTAAAGCCTTAATGATGCACAACGCTGACAAGTTACAGACTAGATCCGGTATGGTTATTAAGAACAAAGAGTTCAATCTGGCGACCGAGATCGGTGTGGCGTTAGGTATGACTCCTCTTGATGAGAGCCGTTACTGGACTCTGAAACAAGTTAACGATGCTCGTGAAACTGCACGCAGGGAGATCCGTAACTCGATTCGAGACCTGATGGTAGATAGGTTTAGGGTTGCTAACTTAACGGGTGAATGGACAGAAGATGATGACCATAAACTATCCGTACTTATCTCGGGGCTAGCATCACCACTAACACCACAGGAGCAGTTCAAGATTGCAGAAGATCTGCGCAAGGAGTTAGCTATCGGTGAATCCGCATGGGCTAAAGAGGTGAAGAAGTTTAGAGACGATAACCTTATGGTGTTCGCAGACGAAATCCTAACGTTCTGGGAGCAGATGGTAGCAGGCACTGTAGATACGGAGTACTAATATGCCTAAAGAAATTCAACTAGCGAGGTGGGGTAATCC
>CALKAR010000161.1 GCA_937988745.1 uncultured Peptococcaceae bacterium | reverse complement strand
GCCAGCAGTATAGGAGAATGCGTCGCGATAATAAACTGACAGCCTTCCTCCACCATCTGCTTAATGAGAGACAGCAGCGCTAACTCTCGCTGAGGAGAAAATGGAGTCTCAGGTTCGTCAAGTAGATAGATTCCTTCAGGAACCAGCCTCTGAGTCAGCACCTGGAGAATCGCTTCGCCATGTGAATTGGCCTGTAGATTCGGCCCATACTTATCTATCAGGGCTTGCCGCTGCCCCAGCAGGCTCCCTCTAGCTAACTCCAGGCCGTAACCTGTTAGATACTCTTCCATTTCCTCAACATCTTGAGCCAATTCCTGAGTGAGATGACGGACGCGCCTAGTGAAATTGAAGAAATCTTCTGAACGCATGAAAAACCCCCGCAGCGACCGCCGGTTCCACACAAGCTTCATGTGCTTGCCTAAGCGGCGGGCATCAACGAGGGTTTCATCATAATCTACCGGTTCGCCCCCAATCGCGGGCAGGCTAACTGCAGCCGCAATGGCTTCTAATATAGTAGATTTGCCTGTTCCATTTTCACCTACAAAAAATGTAACCGGAGCAGTAAACTCTAAACCGTGAGTAATCAATCTGCTGGTTACATCAAAAGGATAGCGGCCCTGCAGTGCATCGGGAATATTCACATCGACTGAGCGCAGAAAGATCATGGCCTTCGTCCCATTCTTTGATACTAGCGGAACCCCAAATGCGGGGTTCCGCCTGATCGTTATTATTTAACAGGTGACCGCATCTCTCCTGCTTCCTGCGTTAATTACTGCCCCGGCGGTAAATTGCCTGAGCGCTCCTGTGGCGGCTGTCAAAGGGTGTAAGCCACATGGAGAACTTGAAAGGCTCGGCAAAGAGCTCCTGAGTTGTCCTAGGACCACAGCTAGCACTGCCTAGACCTAGTACCTTGTGGTCCAGTGTAAGGTAGGTTAAGTCCTCCCTCACCAGTTCATTAGTGTGATTGGCCGCGGCCAAGGCATGGGCTGAGAAATGGTGCGCACTGAAATTGAACAGCTCCGGTGCTGTAACCATCAAGCCAATGCCGCGAATGTTGTTCATACTCACCCAGCGAGTATCAGCACGATTGCCGTTTTCCTGTGGGAAAACGTAAGGAGTGTAAAGGTCTTCGACCAGCGCCTTGTAAATACCGATCTTGCCGGCCTGTTTGCTGTCTGGATAGGTCTCGTTCGGCCCTAAACCATACCAGGCTGCACGTTCAAAGCTTCCGGGCAAGACTAAGCTGAGACCGATCCGGGGAATCACTCCCAGTTCTCCGAAAGGTTCGCCGGATACATCGATGGCCACAGTGCCGTCGGGCATAATGCGGTAAACATACTCGCAGTTAAAGCCGCTTGAATAAACCGCTCCCGCGACCCAACCCTTGACAGTAATGGCCACAGAACCGTCGTCAGCAGGATCAGAGACCTCCACACCCGTAATCTTATGCTGAAGTCTGTGCAGACCGTATTTCTGCCAATCTGCTACATAGTGCTTGTCGTTATCAATTGGTGCCCGATAGAAATTCAGCCGCGGACCCTGGTCAATCAGCTCCACATCATTGTAGATAAAAGAGTCGATAACCCCATAGACGGTTGAGAACGTTAGTCTGAAGTTATCTCCCTTAACTACAACCTCATTGCGAAGACGCTCTACCTGCAGAGCACCATACTGTGGATATTCCGCGGGCAGTTTTGGCTGCTTTCCTCCATGCACAACAAACTGATCCCAAGCCACTTCATGTCCCGCTTCAGCCCAATCAGTATCCTGGAGCAGCCGGAAGCTGATGCGCAGTACATATTCATGAGCATCGCGTGTAAATTCTGCCCCATCTATCCTGACAGACCCAGTCTCTCCAGGAGCAATGTGAGGCAGCGGGCATGTCCCTGATTTAATCCGCTGACCATCCCGGAGCAGGACCCAATGTGCCGAGAGATGATCAAGCGAAATGTGGTTATAGAGGTTAGTTATGCGCACTTCGCTAGACTTGGCATCAAAATCGCTCTTCAGCGGTTGAATCACCTTCTTGTATTCAAAGAGGGCTGGGGTAGGTGTTTGATCAGCGAAGTTCAGCCCATTCAAGATAAAGTTACCCTGAGTAGGCTCATCGCCGAAGTCACCACCATAGGCAAAGTAGACATTACCGTCTTCGTCCACCTGCTTGATGCCTTGGTCCATCCAGTCCCAGACAAATCCGCCGTGGAAGTTCTCGTGTTTGTAAAACAGCTCCCAATACTTATCAAGGTCACCTGGTCCATTACCCATGGCGTGCGCATATTCGCAGAGAATAACTGGCTTCTCCTTTTGGGCATAAATTGTTTCCATGCGCTCCAGAGACGCATACATAGGCGCAATCACGTCTACTACTTCGCCATCCAAGTCTGGCTCATAGTGGAGGAGGCGTGTATCATCGTACGCCTTGACCCACTCGGCCATCTTCCTGTGGTTTATGCCAAAGCCAGATTCGTTACCTAAAGACCACATGATAATGCTTGCATGATTCTTAAAGGAGTGTACCATTCGCACGGCCCGTTCTACGTACGCATCCTCCCATTCAGGGTCTTCACTCAATTGACCCAGGTTGCCGACAAACATGAAACCATGAGTTTCTAAGTCTGCCTCGCAGATAACATACAGCCCATACTGATCACACAGATCGAAGAAGTGTGGATGATTTGGGTAGTGAGCAGTGCGTACCGCATTGATATTGTGCTGCTTCATCAGCTGCACATCTTTCTCCATCTGCTCTAGGGGAACCCCGCGCCCGATCTCTGGGTTAAATTCATGGCGGTTGACGCCCCGCAGCATAATCGGTCTGCCATTTACAATAATCTTGCGGCCCTTAACTTCAATGGTGCGAAAACCAATGCGGCATTCAGCAACCTGGATATTCTGACCCTCAGAGTCCTTCAAAATAAGGATCGCTTGGTAGAGATTAGGTGTCTCCGCTGTCCACTGATCAGGCTGATTAACGGTAATGTCCAGCGAAATCTCCTTGGTTTGATCCCCACCTATGTCTAAGTCGGCTGCCAGCGTATGCTCCTGCACCAGCTCACCGTGACGGTAAAGCTGCAGTTCCAGTTTGTAACCGCTGATGTTCTGGTCTGATGTGTTGCTGAGCTTAACAGTACCGGACAAGAGCCCATTAATATATGACTCGTCCAAACCAGCAATCAGCCTATAATCGCAGATTTGTACCTTAGGCAGACTATAAAGGACTACATCGCGGAATATGCCGCTCAGCCACCACATATCCTGGTCTTCCAGGTATGTTCCATCACACCATTTGTAAACCTGCACTGCCAGGAGATTCTCACCGGAGCTCAAATAAGGTGTTAGGTCAAACTCAGCTGCCATGCGGCTGCCCTTACTGAAGCCTACTTCTTTACCGTTCACCCACAGCTTGAAAGCAGAGTCTACACCATGGAAGCGAATGATGATTTGTCGCCCTTCCCAGCTGCGCGGTAAGGTAAAGGTTTTCCTGTAAGATCCAGTGGGGTTCTCCGTCGAGACATACGGCGGTAGGCAGGGAAAGAGATATGGTTCATCGGTATAATGATGCTGATCATAACCTTCAAACTGCCAATTTGACGGTACAGGTATAGGCTGCCAGTTGTTGTCCAACTCAAATTGAGGATCGTAAAAATTCTCAGGGGCTTCCTGAGGGGTGGGCGAGAAGCAGAAGTCCCAATTTCCGTTCAACAGCATGTAATATGGACTGCCGCCCCGGTCCCGCAGCAGAGCCTGTTCAACCGATGCGTAAGGAATAAGATCGACTCGGGGTTCAAGGCGATTCTGATGAAGAATCTTAGGGTTCTCAAGTATATGCAATGGTACCACTCCTTACTTACTTCTATGGAGATGCACCAACATCTCCATATTTATTTGCTAGGTATAAAAACACACTGGATGTCCAAGTGAATGCTGAGTCGCGCAGACCTCTGCCGGACTGGGCGTCATAGTTTTCATACATACCTGCATCATTAGCCATCCGCACATAACGTAGAGCAATATCACGTGCTAGGTCTGATGCCCCGCAGCGTTCAACAGCGTCCACCAGCAGCATCGTGGCTGGGGCCCAAATTGGCCCTCTCCAGTAGCCGTCATCTCTGTAGAACTCACTTGATACGCTTTCTGTTGCCAAACCGTGCTTCGTAAGGAAACGATTTTCTTGCGTTAGACCGGTCAATAAGGTCTGAATCACTTCATCAGGAAGACGAGAACCGAGAATCAAAGGCATAAAGAGAATCAGACTGTCTCCCTGAACTTCTGCATCTGGGCCGAGTGTAAAAGCCTCACCGTTCCAGAAGCGCTCCATCAGAATCTTGAAACACTCATCAGCCCGATTCTTCCAGTCCTCCGCTTTATCTGCAAAGCCTAGTTTTTCGGCACATTCAGCAAGTACGTCCATCTGCACAATTAAGAAAGAGAGCAGGTCTGGACTGGTAACCGGTACTCCTCCTGCAAAAATAGTGCTGTTATCCCAACCGGCATCGTTGCCGTGGCTGTAGCTTGGCAGACCTTCTTCGCGATAATCAGTAAAGTCGAACCAGTAATTGGTCCAAGCTTCAAGCCTTGTGAAAACCTCTCCTAACCGGCTCTCAAAGAACTCGGGATTTTCCTTCAAGAGCAGCGATAAGGTCCAGCCATGCACCGGCGGTTTGGTAAAACCATAATACGCGTATTTGTCATTTGCGAAATCAGGAAGCATGCCCGATGCATCCTGGAGGTCGAAAAAGATCATAAATTGATCCCATGCCAATTCAGGATTGTGGCGAGCGAGCGCCAAAGCGTTAAAGCAGTTGTCCCAGCTCCAAATGTTAGTCATCCAGTTCTTGGACATGTACATCGAGGGCCGGGTTAAGGTTCCTCCTGGCGGAACGACGCAAGACCATGTGATATAGCTGGCTAATTCCCATCCCCTCTTGAACTCTTCAGAAGCGGGCAAGACAGCGCTCTGCCAGCGTTCATACTCCTCACGGACAGCTTCGCAATGGGTTTCATAATCAGCCCAAGCGGCACATACTTGCCGCTGTTCCTGAATGGGCCGGCTAGCGCCTGTGAACTCTTCGAGCATGACATAGAACGTACCATCGCTGCCTGGAGAAAGACAGAGCTCAATATAGGGTGAGCGATCGCCTTCCCAAGGAGCGTGGTGAGATATTTCGCCCTGCAGGCAGCTCACAATATAGCGCAGGTCCGGTCCAGAACAGTTCACACGGTAGATCTTCGAAGACATAGGGAAGACTGCATCATAGCGAGAGCTCTTCCGTCTGAGACCGAGACTCACACCAGTTCCTGTAATCAAAAGAACGTTCTTTTCTGCAATACAGAACCGGATTTCGCCCTCACAAGTAGACAGGATCAATTCATGGGGGCGCATTTCCACGTCATACTCCAGCTCTTCGTTTTCCTTCCCTAAGGGGACCAGCTGAAAGATAACTCCGAGGTCGGTGCCCACGTCGCCTCCTCTGACACTGCGGAAATAAAGGTTTTCCTTGTCCCTCGGCAGGCGGGAAATGGTCAGAAATGAGCCAAACCGGCTGAAGGGAATTTCTTCAATGTTCAGTACGTGAGCCAAATCAACCAACCCCCCTTAAGTTGAGCTCCGCACTGCGGTGGCAGGCTACCTGGCGGGTTCCATCACCTACAGGTTTTAAGACAGGCTCTTGTTCCAGGCAGATATCCTTAGCGTATCGGCAGCGGTTGGCAAAGGCACAGCCGCGTACTGTTTTTAAGCTCTGCTCTGCTTCACCGCTGATTGTCTCATAGAGCCAGTCACTATGGGGGTCCGCATCTGGTACGGAAGCCATCAACGCACTAGTGTAAGGATGCAGCGGGTTCGGGAAGAGCACTTCTGTCTCCGCTAGCTCCACGATTTTACCCAAGTACATAACCGCTACACGGTCGCAGATATATCGAATTACGCTCAGGTCATGAGAGATAAACAAGTAGGTCAAACCAAACTCTTCCTGCAGATCATTCAGCAGATTCAGCGTCTGTGCCTGAACTGATACGTCGAGAGCAGAGACCGGTTCATCTGCTACCACAAGCGAAGGGTTCGAGATAAGTGAACGAGCGATGCCGATCCGCTGGCGCTGCCCACCGCTGAAAGCATGAGGGTATCTGCGCATATAGGCAGGGTTCAAGCCAACTTTTTCGAGCAGCTCAGCAACCTTATCTTCACAATCTTTCCGCGACCATCCATGTGCCAAAAGTGGCTCGGCCACGATGTCAAACACCGGCAGCCGAGGGTTCAGCGAGGAAAATGGATCCTGAAAGATCAGCTGAATGTGCCTTCGCACTTCTCGCAGTTCGCGTCTATCGAGTTTAGTAATGTCCACGGGTGCGCTGCCGTTCCTATGAAAGAGAATACTGCCCTCAGTAGCATCGAGGACACGCAGGATGAGCTTAGCTACTGTTGTTTTCCCGCAGCCGCTCTCACCCACGAGGCCGAGGGTTTCCCCTTCGTTGATTGTAAATGAGACACCATCGACAGCCCGCACTACCCCGACATTACGGCGCAGAAAACCTCTTTGAATAGGAAAATGTTTCTTAACCGACTTCACTTCTAGAATGGGTGTGCTAGGCAATGTCATCAGAATGGCTCCTTTCCGTATAACGGTGGCATGACACAATCTGGTTGGGGCCAACCTGAAGCGGTTCGGGCATCTTCTGCATGCAGATATCACCCACAACCTGGTCACAGCGCGTCTGGAAGGGACATCCCACAGGCAGATAATCGGGTACAGTTCCTTCGATTGACGTGAGTCTGCCTTTTGTACCGGACAGTCTCGGAATGGATTTCAACAGGCCTTGCGTATATGGGTGCTTAGGATTATCGAAGATGTCCACTACTGACCCTTCTTCTATAACACGTCCAAGGTACATCACATAGATGTACTCGACGGTATGTGCAACTACACCTAAGTCATGTGTAATCATGATCATGGCCAGGCCTTTTTCCTTCTGCATTCTCTTAAGAAGCTGCAGCACTTGGGCCTGAATGGTTACGTCAAGCGCTGATGTGGGTTCGTCAGCCAGCACAAGTGACGGATTGCACGCCAGAGCCAAGGCAATCATTGCCCGCTGACGCATTCCTCCGCTGAACTGGAAGGAGTACTCATCGATGCGCTGTTCTGGATTATTGATACCAACTTCTCTGAGAAGTTCGATGGCTCTTGCCCGAGCCTCTTCCTTGCTTACATCTTGATGAAGCCTAATAGCTTCGATCATCTGATTGCCAATGGTGTGCACCGGGCTGAAAGTTGTCATAGGTTCCTGGAAAATCATCGCGATTTCGCTGCCTCGAATGGCCTGCATCTCTCGGCTGGACCGATCGAGAGCGGCGATGTCTACTACTTCCCCATTCTGTTTATGAAACAGAATTTCACCTGAGCGGATTTTGGCGTTGCGCGGCAGGATGCCCAAGGTTGAATAACTGGTCACCGTCTTGCCGCAGCCGCTTTCACCCACGATGCCCACAGACTGACCCCGCATCACTTTCAAATTAACGCCGTTGACAGCTTTAACGGTACGTTCGTCTGTTTCAAACTCAATTTTCAGATCCTTAATTTCCAGCAATGGCTGCGCTTTGGCCATCAGGATCACCTCCTACGCGTATGGGTCTGCTGCGTCCCTGAGTCCGTCACCAAGGAAGTTAAACGCCAAGACTGTGATAATTACGAAGATACCAGGGATCATCAGCCACGGCTCCATGGCGATGGTGTTCACGTTCTGCGCCCTCTCTAATAAAACACCCCAGCTGATTGTCGGTGAGCGCAGGCCTAACCCTAAGAAACTCAGCGATGTTTCGCCTAAAATCATGCCAGGAATCGACAATGTGAGCGACGCAATGATGTGGCTCAAGAAGGAAGGCATCATGTGGATTAGGATTATTTCTATACGGCTCCGGCCGGCCAGTTCAGCAGCAACCACGAAGTCTTCATTTCGTAGAGCTAAGAACTTGCCCCGCACGACACGAGCCAAATCTGTCCAGCTGACCAAGGACAAGAGGACTACAATTGATACATAGATCTGCACCGGCGTCCAAGTAGACGGAAGTGCTGCACTGAGCGCCATCCAGAGCGGCAGATGGGGAATGGATTTAATCATTTCGATTATCCGCTGAATCACTTCGTCGACCCATCCACCAAGATAGCCAGCAAGACCACCGATTAAAATACCTAAAACCATACTGATTGCAACACCAAGGAATCCAATAGAAAGCGAGATGCGTGCTCCATAAAGCGTCCGGGCGAATAAATCCCGCCCAAGAGTATCGGTGCCAAACAGATTTACCGGTACACCATCTACGCCCGTTCCAAACAGATGAATGTCCGTTGTAAATAATCCAAAGAGCTTGTATTCATAGCCTCTTACAAAAAAGTAGAGGGGGTATTTTTGAGTGCGATCTTCTTCATATACAACCGAGAATGTAGCCATGTCCATCCGGCTTTTCAAAGGATAAACAAACGGTCGCAGGCTGAATCCATCTTCATCTCGGAAATAAATCTTCTGTGGTGGTGCTGACCGGTACGCCAAATTCCGCTCATGAGGGTCCCGCGGACTGAAAAACGGAGCAAAGATCGCCAGCGCGTACAAGATGATCAGTACAACAGCAGAACCCATCGCCAATTTATGCTTCCGAAAGCGCCGCCAAATCAGCTGAGACTGTGAAGCAGTATAATAGGCTTCTGCTTCATGAGCTGGGTCATGTGCAGCGCTTCGTACATCCCTTTTCCGATTAAATAATTTCATGACTGAAACTGCCTCCCTCGCCTTTAGTTAAAGCGGATTCGAGGATCAACTACCGCCAGCAATATGTCAGAAATCAAGGTGCCGATTACCGTCAGAATCGTAAGAAGCATCAGGAAGCTGCCAGCCAGATACATGTCTTGTGTCCTGAGAGCTCCCAGGAGAATCGGCCCGGTTGTGGGCAGGTTCAGCACAATCGAGGTGATCGTTGCACCGGAAATGATTTCTGGAAGAATCCAGCCCACCGTACTGATAAAGGGATTGATAGCAATCCGTACAGGGTACTTCAAAATCACACGCAGCGGAGATAATCCCCGAGCTGTTGCGGCGGTGACATAGAGCTTGTCTAACTCATCCAAGAGATTAGCCCGCATGATGCGTACCATGCCAGCTGTTCCACCGGTTCCCAACACTATTGTGGGCACCCACAAATGGCTGAGGAGATCTTTAAACTTTGCAAAGCTCCAGGCTGCATGCTGGTATTCAGGCGAAAAAAGGCCGCCCACATGCACGCCTAAGTAGCGGAATCCAATGTACATCAAAATTAAAGCTAGCATGAAGTTTGGAATAGCCAGTCCAAGGAAACTTATGAAGGTGGTGCAGTAGTCTAAGAAAGAGTGTTTATTCAGAGCCGATATAATCCCAATAGGAAGAGCAACCACCCATGTGAAAATAATTGAGGACAGCGATATCACAGCTGTAAGCCCCAAACGTTCCCAAACGAGGGTGTTTACAGGCTGATTCCACTCAAAGGAATGCCCCATATCCCCTCTGATGAAGTTTGTAATCCACTTCCAATATTGAACATGCATTGGTTGGTCAAGGCCGTAGCGGACCCGCAAGGCCTCTAACTGATCTTGGCTGATCTGCCTTCCGCTTGCTTCAAGAGACATTACATACGATGTAAGATAGTCTCCTGGCGGCAGCTGAATGACTACAAAGGTGAGGATCGAAACAAAGAAGCAGACTATGACCATGTATATTAACCGGTTTACCAAATAGCGTCCCACCGCCATGCCTCCCTCTGTCGAAGTGGCTGTATCTCCCAAGAAGGGAGATACAGCCGTACCTTTTCTACTTAGAGAAGAACCACTGTTCAGGCTTAGCTAAGCGCCAGAAGCTGGTATCGTCTCCAAAGGGTAGAACTTCAGGAATGTTGTTCAGAGTATTGGTGACGATAATCGGGCGCAGCGAGCGGGCTACAGTCCCGATCAACCACAAGTTTTCGGCATAGAAATCAAAGACCTTTTGTCCGTACTCGACGTATTCTTCATCACTCTGGGCTTTGTACCAAGCATCTTTTAGTTCGAGGAAATCCTTGACATACTGAGGTGGTTCTTCACCCTTGCGGCCTGGTTCGCCGTCGGTCCGCCCACTCTTCAGCCAGGTCTGATAGTTGTTCCAGTAACCCCATTCGTTAGCGAATCTCATAGCGTTACCTGTCAGCTCAAACTGTGTGAGGCCAGGCAAATAGGCACGCAGCTCCTGCATGCGGTCAGTATGCCAAGCCATAACGTCGTGCTCGCCAGCAGTGGTTCTGATACCGGAAAGGTCACGGGAAATGATGCGGTAGTCGGTGTTGATACCAACTTCCTTCCAGTAATCAGCAACCAATTCGTTGACTTCATCAAAGCCAACCGAGCCGGTCTCACTGCCAGATGGTACGTGCAGCTGAATTACGAGGGGCGATCCATCGGGGAATGTATAGTACCCATCGGCGCCCTTCTTCAGGCCAATGCTTTCCAAGAGTTCTCTTGCCTTAGCTGGGTCATATTCAGCGTAAGAAGCAGCCCATTCTGGCTTAAAGAACGAGGTGTTCGGGTCAACCGTAACTTGACAGGGTTCGCCCATTCCTTGATAAACAAAGTGATTGATCTCATCTCGATTAATGGCTAACGACATCGCTTGTCTGAACCGTACATCGTTAAAGAGCTCTCTCTTCTTCTCATCCTTATTGTTCAGGTTGAAAGCATAGGTTACTTCAGATGAGTTTCCACTGCGCCATGCGAGCACACGGTAGTTACCCCGGTCTTGGTTTTGAATGTACATACCGAATTCTGCTGGGCTGAGAATGAATCCGGCGATATCCAAACCACCCTGCATCGCGTCGAGAACTGCTACTTCGCGGTCGGTCATGATTTTTACTTCAAGCTGGTCGATATAGGGCAGTTGGTTGCCTTCAGTGTCCACAGCATAGAAGTATGGGTTGCGCTCATAGATCCGGCCGGTTGCCGTGCGTTCCTTCAACATCCAGGGGCCGAGCACAGGCAAGTCAGTAAACTGCTGGCTTGGATAGACGTCGCCGCGAGCGTAGTAGTGAGCGAGCCAGTTGTCAAAGCCGTGTTC
>CALKAR010000160.1 GCA_937988745.1 uncultured Peptococcaceae bacterium | reverse complement strand
AGCCCAGCTCTTAACATAGAGCTGGGCTGTTTTGTGCTCCTCAGGAAACAAGAGCTGCTTCGGCTTCTTTGAGCAGATCAATAATGAGCAGATTCTGCGGGCAAACCGATTCGCACTGACCGCAGGCGATGCACTGCGCTGCTTCCTTATTCTCCTTGATCAGATGCTGATACTGACTGCGCCCTTCGCCGGGACGGTTGTAAATAACCGCGTTGTTCCAAATGGAAAAGATCCGCGGAATTTCCACTCCCTGCGGACACGGCAGGCAGTAGCGGCAGTCGGTGCATTTAACCTTGGTGCGGTCCAAGAAAAACTCCTGTGCCTTCTTGATAACCTCTAACTCCTCGTCACTGAGTGAATTAGGAGCAGCATCGGACATGGTGGCGATGTTTTCCTTCAGCTCTTCCATAGTCCCCATACCGCTTAAGACTACCTTCACTTCTGGGAAGTTGCACACCCAGCGAAACGCCCATTCGGCGGGAGTGCGGCCCAATCCAGTTTCAGCAAAGAAAGCATCCACTTCTTCTGGCATATCTTTAGCAAGCTTGCCGCCGCGCAGTGGTTCCATAATAACTACAGCGAGGCCTTTCTCGGCAGCGTATTTTAGCCCTTCCACACCAGCCTGGTAGTTCTCGTCCATGTAGTTCAGCTGAATCTGGCAGAAGTCCCAATCGTAACTATCAACGATTTCCTTAAATACATGCAGCTCATCGTGGAAAGAAAAACCAGCATACTTAATACGCCCATCGGCTTTAGCCTGATCAAGGAACTCTAAGGCCTTCATTTTCTTAGCTTTCTCCCACGAATCCCGGCCGAGGGCATGCAGAAGGTACATATCGATGTGGTCCATCTGCAGCCGATCAAGCTGCTCGTTGAGAATGGCATCGCAGTCCTCAGGCGCATTCACCTTCCACATTGGCAGCTTAGTTGCCACCTTAACCCGCTCCCGATAGCCATCCTTAAGCGCCAACCCTACCAGCACTTCGCTCTTTTCCCCATGATATGTATAAGCGGTATCGATATAATCTACGCCGTTATCCACAGCATAGCGAAGCAGTTCAACCGCCTTTTCTAGGTCAATTTCTCCCACGGGGCTGTCCGGATCAGGCTCAGCCACAGTGGGCAGACGCATGCAGCCAAACCCGAGCAATGATACGTCAAAATCATGCTTACCAAACTTCCGTCTCTGCAATGTCCAACTCTCCCCTTGTGCAAAAGATCGCAATTTCTTAATATATATTCGCTCTGCTGGCCTGTTCCCCTCTTTTTCCCAGTGTCCTGCAGGGGAAGAAAAAACCATCTCGAACTAATGTTCTTAGAGGTGAATTTCATGCAGGAATTATTCATTTGGGGCGTCATCGGCGCAGTATTTGGAGCTCTTATTACATATGTATTAATGATCCGGCGCACTGCTCGTCTGCAGAGCGAGTTGGAGGCGGCGCGCAAGTTTGCAGAAGTAGATCAGCACCGCTTAAAAATCGTCGAAGACGAATTTCGCGCGGCGTTTCAAAACCTGGCGCAGGAGATTCTCGAAGCTAAGGCCCAAAGCTTTACACAGCTCAATGCAAATCAGCTGCAAGCGATTCTCGATCCACTCCGTCAGCGCATACATGAGTTTCAAACTAAAGTTGAACAGACCCACACTGAGAGCATGGCTAAGATTAAGTATCTGGAGCACATCGGCCTCAGCATGTCGCAGGAAGCTGAACGCCTCACAAAGGCCCTCAAGGGTGAGGTGAAAACCCAGGGCAACTGGGGCGAAGTGATTCTCGAGCGCATCTTAGAAGAGTCGGGGCTCCGAGAAGGTTATGAGTACACAACTCAAGGTGAAGCGTTGGATATCCGGACCAGCGAAGGAAGCCGCCTCCGTCCAGATGTGGTCATCAAACTCCCAGAAGATAAGCATGTGATTGTAGATGCGAAAGTGTCTCTGGTCGCTTATGAACGTTATGCAAACAGTACAGACGTCGAAGAACAGGCAGCAGCAGGAGCGGATCTGATTAAGTCCATCAAGGGTCATATCGACGGCCTGCACAGCCGGGCTTACCAGTACCAGAAAGGTGTCAATTCCCCGGATTTTGTCATCCTCTTTATGCCTTTGGAAGGCGCGCTGGCTGCGGCTCTCAGTATCGACCCTGATCTTACGAAGTACGCGTGGGAGCGCAGAGTAATACTCACCACTCCCACCACATTGATGGCCACTTTATGGATCATCGCTCACATCTGGCGTCAGGAAAACCAGGCAGCTCACGCCTTAGAAATTGCCCGCCAGAGCGGTGCTTTGTATGACAAGTTTGTCCTCTTTGTCTCTTCTCTCCAGGAGGTCGGACGGAATCTCGCCCGCACTCAAGATTCTTATGAGCGTGCCTTCAAACAGCTGAAAACAGGCCGCGGCAACCTTATCTCCCGTGCTGAGAATCTGCGGGAAATGGGGGCGGCTGCTTCTAAACGCCTGCCCGATGAATTAGTCGAAGAAGCACTGGAGCAGGCTTGAACAACCAATTTTTTCTGAATTGCGGAAGGCTGCGGGAGTTAAGCTAACTTCAGGGAATTAGTTATGGACTTTAGGAAAGGACCGGAACTAATTGAACAGAGCCAGTACAATTCTCAAAGAACTACTTTATCAGATTGAAGAAGAAGGCGTCAGTATTACCTTTGGCGAGTTTATAGCTAGATTAGACGAAAAAGGCTATGGCCTCTTAGTGGTCGCGAGCTCGCTAGTGGTGATCATTCCGACACCGCCCGGTCTGAATTCACTAGCCGGCATCTTGGTTCTGATCTGGGCTGTGCAGCGCCTTCTCGGCCGCACCCCGCCGTGGATACCGCGGTTTGTACGCACTAAAGAAGTGCCGGAGCGGTTTCTGCATTTTATGGAAGAAAAAGGCGTCCCCTTCTTAGAGAAGCTGGAACGCCGTCTTCCTCAAGGTGGCCCTGCAAGCCGGGCTAATCCTTTTGAGACCAAAGCTGCTTCGGTTCTCGTAGCCCTGATGGCCCTGTTGACTATTCTGCCTACCCCTGGCCTAACATCTGTCGCTGCTGCGGTAATTACCCTCGTAGGCCTGGGCATCATTTACGCAAACCGCTACGTAATCTGGACCAGCCTTGCAGCCGGCCTGTTGGCCTTTCTTCTGATCGGAAACGTCCTTTGGATGGGCACTGATTTCCTTATTGATCTCTTTTGACTGGCCGGAGCACCATATTGAGAGCCACCCGTGCTCCCTCTTCGAACAGAATCGGCTCCGATTCAAATAAATAGTCGCCCTCGTCGATAATGCCGGGTTCGCCCAGATCAATCCAAGTGAAAACTTGATATTCACCATAGGGAACCTTAAGCCCCGTCAGAGACTCGCCAATCAGCACCTCTGTCTGGGCTTTTTCTATGAGCTTATTGCCTATGCGGTCACCAACGATTACCTGAACACTGTCGATACCCCGCACCGCCCAGTTGGCGTTGAGCAGGCCGTAACCAAAATCCTGATCCCAGCCTGGGGGTCCAAGATCAACTGCCGAACGGAGGAGAATACCAGGGATTTCCCTTGGGTCAATCCCCGCCGCCAGCATTAAACCTGCCACTCCTGAAACATGAGGTGCAGCCATCGAAGTGCCCCACATAGCACCATAACTCTCGTACACAGTACTCCAAATAGGGTTGTAACCGTCTCCACCTGGAGCCACCAGATCCAAACCATATCCATAATTCGAATAATCTGCCCGGAAAAGCTCGCGGTTACCGTAAACTACTGAACCTACGGCGATGACTCCCTCATACGCTGCGGGGAAAAAGACGGGTGTTTCGCCGCTGTTACCTGAGGCAGCCACAATCACTACATCCGTTTCGTTCAGCACGCGCTGCACAGCTTGTTGAAGCAAGATATGGTCTGCCCGTGTTCCCAACGATAGATTAATTATATGGCAGGGTTCTGGATTCGGATATTCCTCACTCAACCCAGCCGCGTACAGGATAGCGTTGGCCACAGTGCTGATCGATGCGTTCTCACCGTTGTCGGAAAAAACTTTGATGGGAACCAGCTGTACATCCCACATCACTCCGGCGATTCCCTCACTGTTGTTCGTCAGGGCACCGATTATGCCGGCAACGTGGGTGCCATGTCCGCGTTTATCGGTTAATGGCGATTCGTTTGTTCCGGACACGAAACTATAAGCTGTTCTCTCATCAATGCGTCCGGCAAGATCCGGATTTGTCACATCTATTCCTGAATCGATAACCGCGATCCTGACCTGCCGGCTGCCTTGAACCACTTCCCATGCCTTAGGAAGTCCAATCACAGGTAGGTTCCACTGCACAGAATAATAGGGATCGTTGACTGTAATACCTAGAGGAACCACGGGGCTGTTTGGTTCCACCACACAACCTGCTTCTTCGAGGACCGCGATGTTTGGTACTGTGCCCCCCACCGGCACGCCTACCGCGGCCAGGAGCTCAGGTATTTCGTCAACCAGGGCAAGGCCGGCCCTTGCGAAAAGCAGTTCACGCTGACCGAAGGCCACTTCATCGGGAAAAATAACTGACAGCTCCTCTGCTTTCCAGTCGAGCTCCAATTCTATGTCTGACAGTGGCGGAACCCCCTGAGGGTAAAGGCTGCCGGGCATATATACCCCGGTGGATAGATCTGGTAGTTCATAGTCAATAGTAATAGACCCAGATAAAATCGCCCATGGTTCGGGCACGTAGACCTTCAGTGGTTCGCTCAAGGGTCCGGAGAAAACCTTGTCCCCAACCCGCACAGCGTAATACTGCTTTGCGTCGAGGTGAGGGTTCTCGTCCACGAACGTGGCAGCACCAGCTGGGACCACATCCACCAAATGCCAAGGTCTGTCCTCGAGCTTCCTCCGATAAACCTCCACAGGAAGCTCTAAATCCGGTGGGCTCCAAGTGAGGGTGACCATACCGTTCCTTGCCGAGCCTACCAATCCCCCAACCATGGGAAAAACGGGATCAGCATCACTTGGGAGCGAAATAGGCAGGAGCTGCATAGTCAGTTCTTTACCCCGGGATACTTCCACAGTAACCGGCATTGAGACTGCCGCAGGCACACCACTTGGCCTACGCCACAAGCCAGAGATTTGCCAAAGTCCCGGTTCTAGCTGAAACTCCACCGCTTCATCTGTCGGATGGCCCAAATACAGCAGTGTCTGTCCTTTCTGACCAAGAGTGATCTCGAGAGTCTCTACCGCACCTTCCAGTTCGGAGCTGGACAGGACGATCACTTTCACTGTCCCCTGCTTGGAGCCACCCGCCCCACCCAGAAGACATCCGGTGAGTAAGAGAGCAGCTGAAAAAAGAACAATTAGTTTAAAGACATGCTTGTCTACCATATCTGCTGCCTCACAGGTTAGGAATCTGCCAGTCAATTTCTCCCTGCCCAGTGTTCTTTAAGAAATCATTGGTCTTGGAGAAATGGCGGCATCCGAAAAAGCCCCGATGTGCTGAAAGGGGGCTGGGGTGGGCAGCCGTCAAAACTAAGTGGTGGCGGTTGGTAATCAATCGCTGTTTAGCTTTCGCCGGATTACCCCAGAGCAGAAACACGATGGGCTCTGTGCGAGCGTTCAGTCTTTGAATTATGCTGTCGGTAAAGATCTCCCAGCCTTTGCCTCGATGCGACCCCGCCGCGCCTGCCCTTACTGTTAGGCTCGTATTGAGGAGCAGCACACCCTGTTTGGCCCAGGGTATGAGGCAGCCGTTGTTCGGTATGTAACAGCCTAGGTCTTCTTGGAGCTCCTTGAAAATGTTCAAGAGCGAAGGCGGAATCGCCACCCCTGGCTTAACCGAGAAAGCTAAACCATGGGCTTGGCCAGGCCCATGGTAGGGGTCCTGGCCAAGGATCACAGCTTTCACATCGGAGTAAGATGTCAGTTTGAGTGCTTCAAAGATGTCATACATATCGGGATAAATCGTGCGGGTCCAGTATTCATGTTTTAAGAACTCCCGCAGCTGAAGATAGTATTCCTGCTGAAATTCTGACGCCAGCAGTTCATCCCATTCATTGCCTAAGTGGACCATAATATATCACCAAGCTAAATCTTCGACGCCAAGCTGGGCTTCCCTGCCCTCAACGCTTTTCCAAAAATGCCATAAGATCGTTGTAGAGATCCCGGGTTCCCTTTTCCCCGTTGCTTAAGATGGTAACTTCCTGCTCTAAAGCGGGAATGATGGTGGAAATCATGCTCACCCCCGGAGCACAGCCTTCCATTGTGTAAGACGTAAGCCCGTTTAGAGCTTTACCAGCAAAGGGTTTGAGCACATCACAGAGCATAGTCTCAGAGACGATCTGCCCTGCAAGCAGTGCCTGCCAGAACTTATGGAGGTCCAAAGCGGTTGTGTAAGCACCACCTTCTGGGCCACCTTGAATAGGAACAGCGTAAATATTCTCCGCCAGCTGTTCACCTACCGACATATAGCCAGTGGCAGTTCCTTCCGGCAGCTGATCTAGGCGGTAGTATCCGGTATCATCCATCCCAGCTGGTGCGAAAACATGCGACTCTGTATATTGAATGAAATCTTGACCAGTTAACTTTTCCACTAATAAGCCTAAGAGCGCAAAGCCATCATTTCTCTGCTGCGCCTCTTCGAACAGCTGCGCGGTGGTCAGTGATGCGGCCCATTCAGGCAGTTCTTCCTTAAGAACCTCAGCGACCGGCACACCTAAGTTATACCCGTGGTGGCTCAGCGCCACAGCGGCCGATACGACCGTGAAGAGACGGCTGCCCGGGCCCATGGCAAAGCGTGTGTCAGGAGTGTTCGGTACTTCGAATCTTCGGTCCGCCAATCCGTAGGCACCAGAAAAGATCTGATCAGTTCCTTCCCATACTTTAATTACACCTGAGAACTCGAGATCCACATGCGCTTCACTTAAGCCAACTATTCCTAAACGCTCAACTGTATTGGCAGTAAGTTCAAAAACCTCATCCAATTTAGGAACCGTAACTCGCAGGCCCAGGTTATCCTCGATCTCTTTGGCAAAGCCGTGAACCGCTTCCTTGTCGCCGTGTACAACGAACACACGCTTCACTGACCGAAACTCGCCCAACCAGCGCATTAGGGCAGATTTGTCGGCATGCGCGGAAAAACCTGTAATAGTATGAATCTTGGCATTCACCACTACCTGCTCCCCGTGGATCCGTACCTGCTTGGCTCCATCCTGGAGCTGTCGTCCTAGGGTTCCTTCGGCTTGGTATCCAATGAGCAGAACAGCAGCCTCTGGGCGCCACAGATTGTGTTTCAAATGGTGCTTAATCCGTCCAGCGTCACACATACCGCTAGCAGAGATAATAATTGCTCCTCCGGAAATGGAATTAAGCCGCTTAGATTCCTCTACACTCTGTGTGTAGTCCAGCCCGGCGAATTCGAAGGGTGAGCGCCCTTCTTCAAGCATGGCTCTGGTTTCATAGTCAAAGAAAGTGCGGTGTTTCTGGAAAATCTCTGTTGCAGAGGTAGCAAGGGGGCTGTCTACGTAGACCCGCAGAGGCGGGACTTCCCCCGCATCCATGAGCCAGCGCAGTTCGTGCAGTAAATCCTGGGTACGCCCCAGGGCAAAGGCAGGAATTAATAGATTGCCTCCCCGCTCCATGGTGTCACGCACAACCTCAGCCAACCGGGCACTGCGGTTTTCCCGGTCCTCGTGAAAGCGTGTTCCATAAGTAGATTCTACGATTACATAATCAGCATCTCTTAGGAAGGTAGGATCCTGCACGATAGGCTGATCGAGGTTCCCGATATCACCAGAAAAGACAAGCTTAATACGGCTGTCATCCTCCTCAACCCATACTTCCACAATGGCGGCACCTAAGATGTGCCCCGCATCCCGCATGCGGATTTCCAAACCTGGCAGGATAGGAACCACTTCGTCGTAAATCATCGGGCGGAACTGATTTAGGGTCTGTTCCGCATCTTCCCGGTTATAGATAGGCTCTAGGAGAGGTTTCCCCTGTCTGGCCAGCTTGCGATTTTTCCGTTCCACCTCTGCCTCTTGGATGTAGGCTGAATCTGGGAGCATGATAGTGCAGAGATCAGCTGTAGCCTCGGTAGCATATATCGGCCCTGCATAACCATGCTTCACCAGCTTAGGCAGCAGCCCTGAATGATCAATATGGGCATGAGTTAAAATCACGGCATCAATTTCAAGCGGGTTGAAAGGAAAACCTCCGTAGTTCCGCTCACGCAGCTCACGGGGGCCGTGGAACATACCGCAGTCAATTAAGACCTGAAAATTCCCAAAACGCAGTAAGAAACAGGAACCGCTCACTGTCTCAGCTGCACCCAAAAATTCTAACTGCACGTCAACACCTTCTTTTCGAGTGTTAACGTATGCTTCGCTGTGAGCCAAGGAGAATCCTGTTTATAATTGGCGACAAACAAATAAGAACAGCCCACTGCACCGAAAGGTGCAGTAGGCTGTTTGTGTTACGATACCGCAATCATTATTTATTTCCAGTCGGCTGCAGGGATGGCAGCATGTACTTCAGAGTACCCCAGTGTCCGTATGGGCCCATGTATGCGTTCTCAGCGCCAGGCCAGTTTGTCCAGTAGTACTCGTCCCAGGTCATGAATCCGGAGTATCCGTAGGTCGGAATGCTGGGCATTTCCTCAATCAAGACTTTCAAGGCTTCGGTGCTCACAGCAACGGTTGCCTCAACGTCTGTTGGGTCGGTTGCCCGCATGCGCCGGATGATGTCGTCAAACTCTGGGCTGGACCATCTGGAGGCATGGCCTCTGTTAGGTTCGCCGAGTGGTGCCATGTACTCGGAGTAGAAGGCGTTCAGCGAACGATAGAGGTCTACACCAGCACCCCAAGGCTCCAGAGCTGGCCATACAGCGCCAACTTCGAAGTCGCCCATCTGCTGCAGTGTGGTGTATGCATCAGTTGCGATGTATTCGGCATCGATACCGAACTTCTTCCACTGCTGTACAGCAGCATTACCGTTCTTGAATTGGTGATGCCCTACATCGTTGATGTCAGTAATGGTAATCTTCCAGGGTGTGCCGTCAGGCAGCAGCCATCTGCCGTTGGCATCGCGGCTGAAGCCGTTCTTAATTAACAGCTTTTCTGCTACGTCAGGAGCGTACTTGTACCAGCCATAACCAAAGGTCTTCTTGAGTTCCTCTGGATCGTCGCTGACTTCATAGCCTCTCTGGCGTGCGTACTCAGCAATCCGCAGAGCTGCATCTGGATCGTATGGGTAGAACAGTTCGCCGTCACCCAGATCGAGTGCGAAGCTCTCCAGCCATTCCTGCATAGGAAGGATGTAGTACTCTGGATAGGCACCCAGAGAAGGAATGTGAACTGGGCTCAAAGTTGCTTGGCCGTCCACTGCTTGGGCCAGGTACTCGACGATATCGATCGCCAGAGTCAGTGCCCAGCGTACTTCGCGGTTATCGTAGGGTTCTACAGCTGTGTTGAATACGATACCGGTAATGCAGGGGTCGTTGTTAACAACCCATGGATAGTTGAGCTGGTATGCCCGGATGGTGCCGCCCTGTGCCATGGCAGCAGCAAAACCTTCAGCATCATGGTCAGCTACGTCGAGCTGATGGGTCAGCTGAGCAATAACCTTAGCGCTGCTGTCGTTAAAGGTCTGGAACAGCACGTACTTGGGTGCAGGTTCGCCAAAGAGAATTCCAGTTGGAGACTTATCCCAGTCTTCTCTCTTCTCCCAAGCAGTCCAATATCCAGCTGGATCATAGCTGTGCAGCTTGTAAGGTCCAGTACCAATCGGAGGATCGAATTCAAAAGCTACGACGTCGTCCACGTTTTCAAAAATGTGCTTGGGCATAATGTAGGTGCAGCCCCAGCGATCTAAGAAATGAGTGTGGAAGCGAGAGTCGGACTCTTTCAGTTCGATTACAACTTCATAGTCATTGGTCTTGTAGACCCTCTCTACTGCTGTGGAGAAGGTGGGATGACCACTGAGACCCGGTTCGGCCATAAGTGTTTCCACTGTGAAGACTACGTCATCTGCAGTAAAGGGTACACCATCTGTCCAAGTGATGCCTTCTCGCAGAGGGATGGTCAGCTTGGTGAAATCCTCATTGTAAATCGGATCGCCAGATGCCATACCGTTGATGATCTGACCAGTTGCGAAATCAACCGACCACAGAGGTTCAAAAAGCAGGTTCTGCAGCCCACGGTCTCTCCAACGCCAGCCTACCCACTCATTGAAGTTGCTGGGTGTGCCAACGCGGCCAGTGAGCATATTGACGATCAGTGTTTGGTCTCTCGGGAAGCCAAGTTCCTGAGCAGAGACTACTGAACCGACAACAAGGACAGCCAATAACATCAGCAGGACTAATCTTGTCCTTCTCATTCCGTTACCTTACCTCCTCATTTTTTTGTTCTTAGATTGCAGAATGAACTCTTCACAAATGCCTTTGAACCGGGTTAACTCACCTCCTCTGCACTCTTCGTATCTGAATATAGGTGGCACTTGACTTGAATTCCATCGACCATGTAATTATCAGGAACCTGGATCTTGCAGATATCCATCACATGCGGACATCTGCCAGCAAATTTGCAGCCCTGCCGCAGGTACTCTTCCTGTTCTGTTTCGGCGATGGAAATTCTGCCCTGCCACTTCCTATCTGGATCAGCTTCGGGAATACATTCCCGCAGAAGATGGGTATATGGATGACGAGGATTCATCAGAACCTCCTGCACTGGCCCCATCTCCATGATGTTTCCTCTAAACATGATGGCTATCCGCCCGCCCAAGTAGTACGCGGTTGCCAGGTCATGCGTGATATAAAGAATACCCATATTTAATTCATCGCGCAGCCGCTTAAATAAGTTAACGATGGACATTCTCAAGGAAGCATCCACCATCGAAACTGGTTCGTCAGCAATCAGAACCGATGGATCTACCAAGAGCGAGCGGGCAATAGAAATTCTCTGGAGCTGCCCACCGGAAAATTCGCTGGGGTAGCGCCCTCCCACTTCAGCGTAGCTCAGACCCACTGCTTTGAGCTTCTCATCGACAAGCTTTACCGCTTCTGACCTGCTGGATGCCAGTTTGTAGTTGCGCACGGTTTCGAAGAGATAGCCTTCCACCTGGCGCAGTGGATTAAAGGTCTCAAACGGGTTTTGGAATACTGCCTGAATACGCTGCGTGTACCATACCCGTGGATTCCACTGTTCGTCTTTGTTCTCGTAGATGATTTCACCTGAAGTAGGCTGTTCAAAGCCGAGTATCATGCGGGCGGTAGTGCTCTTACCACAGCCGCTTTCGCCTGCTAAGGTGAACACTTCTCCTCTATACATCTTAAAAGAAACGTTGTCCACCGCCACAATCCTGTCCCTTGCTAAGAGGCTGCCGCGGAAAAAGACCTTGGTGAGATTCTTAGTTTCAAGAATGGGCCGCATCTGCTTCTCCTCCTTCTGCCGCCAGCCAACAGGCTACACGGTGCTCGCCTTTAGTGACGATCTCAGGCCGCTTCTCTCTGCAGATCGGCATCGCCATAGGACAGCGCGGATGAAACGCACAGCCGGGAGGAACATCTGCTAAGGAGGGCGGCTGCCCTGGTGCGCTGACCCTTTCGCTCGTATCACCAAACTGGGGCAGTGAATTGATTAAGAACTGCGTGTAGGGATGGAGTGGGTTTTTGAAAATTTCCACCGTGTCCGCTTCCTCAATAATCCGCCCTGCATACATAATCCCTAAACGGTCGGTTACATTGGCATGGATACCCATATCGTGGGTCACCATGATGATGGTGTTATGCAGCCCTTCTTGAATATCTTTCAAGAGCTGAACTACACCCCGCTGCACTACCACGTCAAGGGCAGTGGTCGGTTCATCGGCAAAGATTACACTCGGCCGCCCCAAGGCCGCCAGAGCTATGGCTACTCTCTGCCGCATACCTCCAGAAAGCTGATGCGGATATGCTTCAAGAATGCTAACAGGCAGGCCTAACTGATCGATATGCTCTTTGGCAGTCTCGAAAATTTCATCTGCTGTCCTGCCGCTGAGATGACTGCTTAAGAAGTCCTTGTAAGTCTCCTTAATCTTCTTAACCGGATTAAAGATGCTCATCGCACCCTGCGGAACATACGCCATGAACTGCCAGCGCAGCTTGCGCAGTTCCCGTTTGTCAAGGGCGTAAACGTCAAACTCCTGACCATCCTTGGTATAATACACAGTTCCTTCCACGAGCCGCAGCGGACGGGCAATTGCAGCGTAGAGCGTTTTCATCAATGTTGTCTTCCCACAGCCACTTTCGCCTGCAATTCCGTAAATTTCATTCCGGCGGATTTGGAGATCAACCCCATCGACAGCTCGCACAACCTTCTTTCCGCCGGGTACGTCAAGAATATAATGCGCTCTCAAGTTTTCTGTACGAAGTACCACGTCGTTCTGCTTCATTATCTTGCACCTACTCTCTGAACCCGTGTCCGCGGATCGAGATATTCACTGATGCTGACCGACAGCCAGTACAGGGCAATAAACAGTACAACCGAAAGAACCACTGGTGTCATCAGCCAGTTCCATTTTTTCATCAAGATGGCCTGATAATTGAGGGCCCATTTAAGATTAGTGCCTAGTGTAGGGATATCCATATTGGTAAGTCCGACGATTGAAAGAGTCATTTCCATGCCGATGGCCCAGGACATGTTGTTGATCAGTGTGGAGAATGCAAGGGGAGTAATGTAGGGCATATATTCTTTGAAGACGAGTTCCATTGTCCTAGTGCCAGAGAGAATTGCTGTCTTTGTAAACTCTCGTTCTCTTAAACTCAGTACCTGCGACCGAATGACTCGAGCATCCCATGCCCAGCCGAACACAGCCAGCAGCAGGCCTGTTGTAAAGTTGTTCATCTTGTCGCGTATCAGCATGGCCAGCATTACTATGATGAGGAATAAAGGAATTACCAGAAAGCCGTCACTGATAAACATCAAGAATCGATCTGTCCTTCCACCACGGTAGCCAGCTACTAAACCAACCACCAAGGCGATTATCCGGGAAATTACGCCGGCCACAACTGAAATAACAAGCGAGTTGCGGATAGCAAAGGTTGCCTGCCAGAATATATCCTGACCTCGTGAGTCCGTTCCGAGGATGTACTGGCTTGATGGCTTCAGATCCCGCGGTGCGTAATACCAAAGGGTCGGATCATAAGGTGAGAAAAATGACATCACAGCCAGCACCAACAAGAAAAGCAGGGCGATGAAAGCGCAGAAGAACCGATAATCTCTGAATAATTCTCTTAGAGTGCTCCAGATTGCCATGATCATTTCCTTCCTTCTACCTGTATCGGATTCTTGGGTCAAACAACGGATACAGCAGGTCTACCAGCAGTACCAGGGTTGTAATCGCTACAATCGAGAGAGTGATAATTCCCATAATCAGATTGTAGTCCCCCGTGGAAATCGCTGAAAATAGCAGATGTCCGATGCCTGGATAGGAGAAAACTATTTCAGTAATCAGTGCTCCACTCAAAATCTGTCCTAATGATAGAGCAAGATTTGTCACCTGCGGCAGCATCGCATTGCGGATAACATACCGGAAGATAATCTTGTTTTCCTTGACACCGCCGAGCTGAGCATACTGCACATAATCCTCAGCATTGACGTTTTGGACAATCAGCTTAGATGTCTGGAACCAAGATGCGGCTCCCAACACCGCCATAGACATCGCAGGCAAAAAGGCATGTCGCAAAACATCTTTGATATACGCCCAAGTAAACGAAGGCTTGGCCCCGATACTCGCCCCACCGGAGATGGGGAATTTGCGCCACACATAGCCAAACAAAATCAAGAGCCCCAGCGCAAAAACGTAGTATGGTATCGGCCTGATGAACATCACTATCACATCTAAAACCTTAGACCAGCGCCGATTGTGGGCGTAACCTGCCATTCCCCCAATGATGTTACCCAAAATCCAAGATAAGAGCGTGGTTGTCAAGAGCAGCCCCACTGTCCAGGGAAGAGCCCTTTTAATCAGTTCAATAACTGGCGTGGGAAATTGAAAGAAAGAAAGGCCAAAATCCCCCTTAGACAGCCTTACCCAGAAGTCTTTATACTGCTCCAGCCATGATCCCGACAAACCGTACATCTCCGTCAGCTCATCCACCATCTGCTGAATGTGAGCCGGGTCGAGATACGACCCTCGGGACCTGAGCTCTGCAATTGTACGTTCAACTGGATTAGTGGGCGCAAAGCGGGGAATGAAAAACACGATGGTGATGCCGAGGAAAATAACTAAAAAGTACTGCAGTAAACGGGGTATCAAATAGTCTCTTACAAACATCGTTTTTCACCTCTAGTCTGCTGCGAAAAAGGTCCAAAGTGCATGCTCTCACAGATATAAATACGATGCTAAAGCCATAAATCCTCTCATTTTTTCCTATTTCCTCATTACCTTTCGAATCTCTTAATCAGACCCGCAGATAAATGCCGTGTTTTTCAATTTTTTCACGTAAAATTTTCTCGAGCTGGGAGTTTGCAGACAAAGAAAGAAGCCCTGCCGGGCTGAACTGCACACCCGAACAAGGCTTCGAATCTAACACTGATCTTATCCCAAAATAACCTCTACCTGATGAACGTCATCATCATCGAAAAGCGGCAGCACGTTTCCTTTGATGAGCCTGCCGTCGACGGTGATCTGAGCGATACCCTTCGAGACGTGTTTGGGATTTTTCACTTCGATTTCATATTTTGTGCCGCGGAAGGTGCGGCGTACTTTAAATCCATCCCACTCGGCGGGAATGCATGGATCGATGCGCAGCCCGTAGAAATCTGGCTGGATGCCGAGAATCGCCTGGGTAATGGCCACATAGTTCCAGGCCGCTGTACCGGTCAGCCACGAGTTCTTCGCTTCTCCGTGGTTGACAGCGTCCCGCCCTGCGATCATCTGGGCATAGACGTAAGGCTCTAAGCGGTGGATTTCTGATCTTTCTTCTACGTATGCCGGTGCGATCTTCCTGTAAAGCTCAAATGCACGGCCGCCCCGCCCCAGCTTAGTTTCGGCAATCATCACCCAAGGGTTGTTGTGGCAGAAAATACCTGCATTTTCCTTATACCCTGGTGGGTAAGATGAAATCTCGCCTAAGTTCAGGTAATACCGCGAATAGGCAGGTGTCTGGAGAATGATGCCGTACTTTGTTTCCAATTTTTCCGCCACTGAATCAAGGGCTTTTTGGGCATGGCCAGTTTCCAACCCGATTCCAGCCATAACGCAGAAGCCTTGGGGCTCGATGAAGATCTGGCCCTCTTCGCATTCTTTGCTGCCCACCTTTTCGCCGAAAGCATCGTAGGCTCTGAGGAACCATTCGCCATCCCAGCCGTGCTCGAGCACTGTTTCAATCATCGTTTCCATATGCCTGCGTGCTTCTTCCGCCTCATCATGGAAGCCTTTGTGTTCAAGCATGGCAATGAAATCTGGTGCAGCGTACACGAAAAGGCCGGCGATAAAAATTGATTCGGCAACTGGCCCTTCGCTGGGCCCCGTTGTCTGGAACGATTCACCCGGTTCTTCAGAGAAGCAGTTCAGGTTGAGGCAGTCGTTCCAGTCAGCGCGCCCGATGAGCGGCAGGCCGTGTGGGCCGAGGTTATTGATCACATGGTAGTATGATCTACGCAGGTGCTCCAAGAGCGTCGCCTGATTGTTTGGATCATTGTCGAAAGGCACCATTTCGTCGAGGATATCGAAATCGCCAGTCTCCTTGACATAAGCGGCTGTACCTACGATGAGCCAAAGCGGGTCATCGTTAAAGCCGGAACCAATAGCATGGTTCCCCCGCTTGGTTAGTGGCTGATATTGATGGTAGGCACTACCATCGGGGAACTGAGTCGCCGCAATGTCCAAAATACGCTGCCGTGCCCGTTCAGGTACTTGATGGACAAAACCGAGGAGGTCTTGGTTGGAATCACGAAAGCCCATTCCTCGCCCAATGCCTGATTCGAAGTAAGAAGCACTGCGGGACATGTTGAAGGTGACCATGCACTGATAAGGATTCCAAATGTTGACCATGCGGTCCAAGCGCGGATCACCAGTTTTGACCTGGTATTTACCCAGCAGTTCATCCCAATAGGCTCTTAGGGCAGCGAGCGCTTTGTCTACCTGTTCATCTTGGGCAAATTGACTCTGCATCGCCTTAGCGCGCTTCTTATTGATCACGCCGGGGCTTTCCCATTTGTCATCCTTGGGATTTTCTACATAACCCAAGATAAAGATCAAGCTCTTTTCTTCACCAGGAGCCAGTTCGAGCTCAATACAGTGAGCACCGATTGGCGCCCAACCGCTTGCCATCGAGTTCCTGCAGCGCCCTTCCAGCACTGCCTCAGGTTCATGGAAACCATTGTAAAGCCCCAAGAAGGTCTCTCGGTCTGTATCGAATCCGCTGATCGGATGGTTCACTGAGAAGAAAGCGAAGTGATTGCGCCGTTCCCGGTATTCGGTCTTGTGGTAAATTGCGGTTCCTTCTACCTCGACTTCGCCAGTGCTGAAGTTGCGCTGAAAGTTAGTCATATCATCATAGGCGTCCCAGAGGCAGAACTCGACAAAGGAGAAGAGTTTAATGCTCTTGACGTCTGCGCTCTCATTTTTGAGGCGCAGCCGCATGACTTCTCCAGTAAAACCCAGGGGAACAAAGAATAACTGTTCTACCTCCAGGCCGCCACGCTTGCCTGTAATAGTGCTGTAGCCCAAACCGTGACGGCACTCGTAATGCTCCAGCTCTTTCTTCATCGGCTTGTAGCTGGGAGTCCAGCAGTCGCCGCCATCATTGATGTAGAAGTAGCGGCCGCCATCGTCTAGGGGTACATTGTTATAGCGGTACCGTGTAACACGTCTAAGCCGCGCATCCTGGTAGAAGCAGTATCCGCCAGCAGTATTAGAGATCAGGCCAAAGAAATTTTCACACCCAAGGTAGTTGATCCACGGATAAGGCGTCCGGGGTGTGGTAATCACATATTCTCTATTCTGGTCTTCAAAGTACCCAAACTTCACAAGCACAGCCTCCCTTCGCTGTTATCTGACAGAAGCTTTAAAAACGGTGGTATGGCGATACTCTTCTCCAGCGCGCAGAATGGGGGAAGGATAGCTCGGCCGATTGATTGAATCTGGGTAAAATTGTGTTTCTAAACAGAGCCCTCCTCTGCGAGGATAGATGTATCCGCCCTTACCCTTATTGCCGCCAGTTAAATGGTTCCCGCTGTAGAACTGCATGCCTGGCTTGGTGGTAAGAACTTCGAGAACTCGGCCCGTTTCAGGATGGAATACCTCAGCGGCCTTAACTAAACCAGAACCTGTGCGGTTCAACACATAATTGTGGTCGTATCCGCTGCCATTCTTGATCTGCGGATGATCCGCATCGATATCCTGGCCTACAGACTTGGGCTTGCGGAAATCAAAAGGAGTTCCCTCAACTGGTGCTGGATCCCCCAGGGGAATTGCACCTGCATCGATAGGTATGTAATGATCCGCATTGATGGTTACCACATGATCTAAAATGGTTCCCTGATCATGGCCCTTGAGGTTGAAATATGCGTGGTTGGTCAAGTTGACAATTGTATCCTTGTCCGAGGCCGCTGTGTAATCAATGCGGAGCTCACCATCATCGTTCAGGGAATATTCCACCCGGACATTTAGCTTTCCAGGATAGTTTTCTTCTCCATCAGGGCTGACGAGCAAAAAGGCCACAGAGGCTGGGCCTGTAATCTCAGCTTCCCAAACTCGATGGGAAAAGCCGGTATTCCCGCCGTGGAGATGGTTTTCCCCATCATTCTTAGCTAAGTGGTAACCCTTACCGTTCAGCTCGAAATAAGCGCCGCCGATGCGGTTAGCATAGCGCCCTACCAAAGCACCTAAGTAGCCTCCATAGGTTTGATAGCCCGAAACGTCATCATAACCGAGCACGATATCTGTCAGAACACCTTCTTTATCAGGTGTTTTCCACGAGACAAGGCTGGCGCCGAAATTAGTGATACCCACTTCCATGCCTTGAGCATTTGTTAAGGTAAATAACTCCACTTGGTTGCCATCAACTGTTCCGAAAGGACTGCGCTTTACTTCCATAAACTTTCCCTCCATTTCACTCCTGCTTTCCTTATGCAATATTCCATAAACAACCAATGTTTCCTGCCCAACAAAAAAGCGCTTCCAGCAAAGTCTGCTGGAAGCGCCTATGTGACTGCTAGAATTCTAGGCCGACAGTAAAGGAAAATCCAAGGCCTCTACCGCTCGTAAGGAAGAGGGATTGGAGATTCTTAGCGATGAACTGCATTGTGAAGCTGTCAAACCGCAGCCCCACTCCTCCATCCATAGTGAAGCTCTGGCTGGTAGAGTAATCAGCTCCTAAGGTTAGAGGTACGAACCTAACGGGACGATACTCCACCTGGCCGCCCACACCGAAATCGGTCAGGCCATCGCCGAAGCGGATTTGGCGGACACTGCCCCGCAGAGTAACCTGCTCATCAAACTCATACTGTGCTCCGAGCTGGATTCTGAGCGGCAGCTTCCAAGTGATATCATCCAGATCGCTCAAGTCCTCTTCCTGCAGCTCCTCGCCATCGGCAAATTCGAAATCAAACTCAAAGTTATCTGGATCAAATCCAAAGCGGATCAGTTCCCATTCGCCTGGGCGAGCGTAACGCTTGCCTGAAACATCGGTCCAGATTACTTGGCCGATATTCGCTACGCTCACATCTACTGCTAGCCGCGGCGTAACCTGAGCATACACTCCGGCATCGACGGCCCAGCCTCTACCCTGCCGGGCGTAGTAGGCGGTAAGATCTAAATCGCTGCTCACTACCCGAGCCTGATTGTCTTCCTCAAAATACTCGAGCGTGCCGTGAAAATCTGTTTCGCCATAGGCCAGTCCGTGGAGGTAGCGTCCGGAAACACCTATTTTGATGTCTTCCACATCGAGTCCCAGATAGTCGGCGACGGAAAATACAGCGGTCAAGCCACCATAGGCATAGGCTCCGCCCTGTCCTTGTATATCACTGAAATCATACTTGAGCTCACCGCTCTCAATCTGTTCAATTGTAATGCCGCGGAATGCTAATTCAGCCAGTTCCTTAGGCACCATGGCCCAACCCTCCGCTTTTCCTCCTCCCTGAACCCGGAAGTTGTTGTACTGCACAAATACATAGGGATCTGCTTGAATTTTGAGGTGCAGTCCGTCTGTTCCGATTGAGTCGGCGACGGCTAACCGCTCATCATCAGACCAATGTTTGTTTAAAAAGCCCAGCAAACGGTAGCCAAAGGAGTTAAGCTCGCCGCTGGCATTCACAAACAGTCCCAGTGACAAACCATCAGATATCCGAACCGCAGCGGGATTATGCGCCCACACCTGACCTGTGATAAATACGAAAATCAGGATGGTCAGAAGTGCAGTCGTTCTTGTCCGTTTCACAGTCTCCACCCCCATCACTGATTGATCTTGATGCCAACAACAGCCCAGATGCGGTACTCCACTGCATCAGAAGGCGTGATCGCGATCTCTTTTATGCCTGTCTGTCCTTCCGAAGCCAGAGCGATGCACATCCGCACAAATCCACCCTGTCTCAAGAAGTCCTGCACCTCGTCATCTACGGGGAGTTCCAAGAGGCCAGACTGTGGTTTCACTGCCCGTCCCTTTGCATCTGTTTCCGCAGCTGGAATGATACCCAAATCGATTTGGACAGCGTCCTCCCAATCATCTTCGCTTGTAGACAATTCCAGACAGATCTGAACTCCCAAGGGGATGCCGTTGGTTACCTCTGCAAACAATCCAGGCTGAGACATGAACTCTAGGGCTTCGTCAAACTCTGCCTGCTGCGCAACTTCCCGAGCTTGCAGCACAAAATCTTCGAATTCCGCATCGTAGTTAATGGCCAATACAGCCTGAGCGGTAGCTCTTACGGTAATGGTGATCACTGTATTCGGATCAATCAGCACATCTTCATCGCTGCCTACTACGAAGTGTCCATCCAGTTCGACCTTCTGCGGTTCAGAGCGGAAGATTTCCACGAAATCAGCGGACTTGATGGTGTAAGTGGTCACATCACCCATACGGGATTCCTCTGCATCTTGAAGACTGATAATATGTTCACCACCATCGCTTCCGGTGAACTTCAGATCAAGCCCCGCAAGGTCAAGGGGGATGCCTGAAGGATTCTCAACGACCACAAGGACTTCGTTTTCAATGCCAGCGATCCAATCAAACAGATCACCGTATTCGCCCCAATCGAAACTCAGCGAAACAGGCTCGATATCGAGCTCACTCGCGTCAATTTCCTGCTTTTCTAAGACTAGGGCAATTTCATCTAGTTCTAGGTCAGTAAACTGGACCTGTGCCGTGAGTTCAGCGCCTTCAAACTCAATCTCGGTATCAGCAATCGCACCGGTCAACCTGATCTCACTATCCCGCGCAAGGACAATACCAGCGAGCGAAAAACCGCTGCCTGTGGCTTCAAGCTCCTGATCGTCAATGATGACTCCCACAACCTCCATCTCACCTTTGCTGAGGCCTGTGATGGTAAATGTCAGTTCTCCTTCCGCAATAGTGAGGCTGGTGAAATCAAAATTAAGATCCCAATCGGCGATGGATTCGCTAATTTCGACCGGATCAAAACCGGTGCTGCGCTTTACACCCTTGATTTCCACGCCGGTCAGCTCTGCCTCTGCACTCCGTTCCGCCTGAGCTAAAGTGGAAATGATGCCTCCGGTTGGAACGATGCTTCCCTCAACGGTAACCGTGGTTCCTTCTACTAAAGTGAGGCCTGCTAGGCCATCGTTGATGAAGTCTCGATCGCTTCCGGCGGCCTTAACCGAATCAATTTCCACCTCTCCATCCTCAAGCAGGGCGAGGATGAGTTCGAATGTCCCATCTGTGAAGGTAATCTCATCGTACCCCAGCCCCTCAAAGGAAGCTGTAAACTCGAAGGTTATGGCATCATCTTGAGCCAAACCGATGACGTGCTCTGCTTCGAGATCCTTGAGCTCCACAGAAGCAATCAGCTCGCCGCCCGACGGGCCTTCTACACCTTCCACCTCAAAGGTGATTTCAAATGGGCCTTCCACCTCACCGGTCAATGGGAGGGAGCGCTCGGCTGTTCCTTTCGCGAAGTCACCGAAATCGTCCCACTCTGCACCGTCGATCCCACTGATGCTCAGCTTAAGGCCTTTCAGCACTGCATCGGATGTATTCTCGATCTGGATCACAAGCTCGCCTGCACTGAGCAGCGCTGATTCAAAATCGAGATCCAGTTCTTCCGTTTCTTCCAGATTCGTCAAGAAATTCAGGACCGGAATCTCAACAGTCGCAGTCATCCCTGGTACATTCAGCGCTACATCAGCAAGCGGCATTTCAATGCTGCTTACCTCATCAACCAGCTCACTGTGACTGATAGTCATCTCTACCGAAAAATCGTCGAAAGGCAGATCCGCTGCTTCCCCCAGTTCGGAGACATCTACTTCAACCGTTTCACTGAACTCTACAATCAGCGGCTCCTCAGGATTGTATGCTTCCGGTAGATATTCTTCTAAATAATCTGCAGCCAGTTCGTCGACAGTTACTTCCCCAGAAATGAGCGGTACTTCGACTGGGACATCCCATGAGGGACCCATTCGGCCTGTAATAGGATTGGTCAGGCACCCAGTCAGCACCACCGCAGCTAACACCAGCGCTGGCAGCCAAAACCTTGCACGCACAGCCCCACCTCTTTTCCTAAAGTGTAGTGTGATAATCATTTCCACAGTTGGTTGAATATTCCTAGCGCAGAGAGCAAAAAAATCACCCCACAGATAGTTTTTCGTATTTTTTCACTATCCATGGGGCGAATATCATCACTAAACACCTGTATAAGCCCGGAATCCTCCATCGACAACAACGACACTACCTGTGACGAACCGGCTGGCATCGGAAACGAGCCAAATAAGAGCTCCCACCAGCTCCTCAGCTTCGCCGAACCGGCCCATGGGAGTGTGATCAACAATCTGCTGCCCTCGAGTTGTATACTGTCCATCAGGCTGCAGCAGCAGAGCCCTGTTTTGGTCAGCGATAAAGAAACCTGGCGCAATGGCATTCACCCGGATGTTGGGCGAGTACTCTTGTGCCATGTAAGTAGCCAGCCATTCGGTGAAGTTGTTAACACCGGCTTTAGCCGCGGCGTAAGATACCACTCGGGTCATAGGATGGAAAGACGCGGCTGATGAAATGTTGACAATGCTTCCCGAACCCTGCTTAGCCATTTCGGCACCAATGATCTTAGAAGGCAGGATAGTGCCCACCAGGTTGAGATCAAAAACATGGCGGATAGCTTCAACGTCCAAATCAAAAAAGGTCTTGTCTGGCCCGGTGGTAGCATCTGGATGGTTGCCTCCGGCGCCGTTGACGAGAATATCTATCCGCCCGAAAGCTTCGAGCACCTCGTCACGGGCCCGTTCCATATCTTCCACAGAGAGCACATCAGCCGAGATACCGATGGCTTCGCCGCCTTCCGACTTAATAGTTTCCACCATCTTGTCTACTTTAGCGGCAGTACGGCCCAGAACAGCCACCCTGCAACCCGCCTGAGCAAGAGCACGCGCCATAGTGCCGCAGAGGACACCGCTTCCCCCTGTAACAAGTGCAGTACGGCCTTCGATATTAAATTGTTCATAAACCTGCATCATACCACCCTTTCAAAAAACCTCTGCCTGCCCGGCAGAGGTATGCTTTGTACGCATAAACTTTCTCCAAGGGAGGAAAAAGAGAACCATAGGCGAAACTCACACATACTTGAAATTCTGCACCAGAAGTTATTTTCCTCCCAATAATTGGGGTGGATTTAGCGTTTTGTTAAAGGGAGTGATCTTTTGCAGAAAGCCAATGCCGTGTTTCTCGATCGTGATGGAACATTGAATAGGTCCATCGGTAAGCGGCCTCCCAACACTCCGGATGAACTAGAAATGCTTCCTGGAGCAGCGGAAGCCGTTGCCCAGCTCCATGCCTCAGGCTTTAAGATCTTCGTTGTCACCAACCAAGGTGGGGTTGGTTTAGGGTATATGACGAAAAAGGAACTTGATGCGATTCATGACAGACTTCGCGAAGAAATTGAACAGGCAGGCGGCAAAATCGATGCCATCGCTGCATGTACCCACAAACCCTGGGCTAAATGCGGCTGCCGCAAGCCTAAGCCGGGCATGATCCTGCAGCTGGCGAAAGAGTACAACATCGACCTCGCTGTCAGCTTTATGATCGGCGACCGGGAAATGGATATTCAAGCAGGTCAAGCCGCTGGGACCACAACCATTTTGGTTGGAGATGAAGATATATCTCCCACTGTCCCCGATCACAAGGTGCGTGACTTAGCGGCGGCAGCTGAGCTGATTCTCAGCTTCGATCCTAGCTAAGAGCGGCAGCAGCCGCTTCTAGTGCTAAGAGATACGAATGGACGCCGAAACCGCTGATCTGCCCCACGCAGACAGGAGCAATAACCGATTTGTGGCGGAATGATTCTCGCGCGTAGATGTTGCTCATATGCACTTCGATTGTTTTAACGCCTACCGCACTGATGGCATCCCGGAGGGCGTAGCTGTAGTGGCCTAAAGCTCCAGGATTGATAATCACCCAGTCGAATTCCTCCCGAGAAGCATGCAGCTTGTCAATCAGCCGCCCTTCGTGGTTAGACTGAAAAAATTCCAGCGAAAGGCCCAGTTCTTGGGCCTTTTCATCCATGAGAAGATTGATTTGATCCAAGGTAGTGGAACCGTAGATCTCCGGTTCCCTGGTTCCCAAAAGATTGAGATTAGGTCCGTGGATCACTAAGATGCGTCCTTTAGGCATAGCTTGTCATCTCCTCGAGCAGCACGAGTACCTCAGTGACCATTGCACCGGTAATCGGCTGCTTCAACCAAAATTCATCTGCAAGGGCTGCCTGCTGCACAAGCATGGGCAGCCCATTTAATACCCTGCATCCTAATTCCTGCGCCTGGCGGAGCAGCGCAGTCTGAGGCGGATTGTAGATCAGATCGTACACGTACTGCACATCCCGAAGTTCCTCCAGGTCCACTGGCGATTCGCCTTCTAGTTCACCCATTCCTACCGGAGTGCAGTTCACCACTAAATCACAGCTTTTTCCGATAATGCCGTGAAAAGGTACGGCTCTAATCGCAAGCTCTGGATAACCCTTCTGCAGATCATGGGCTAGTTTCTCAGCCGCCGCTACGGTGCGGTTAGCGATGGTGATTTCACAGCCGCGGGCCGCTAGTTCCCAACCAACCGCTCGGGCTGCGCCTCCCGCTCCGATGATCAGAGCCCTCGACCCATCCACCGGCCAGCCTGCTCCCTCGAATCCGGCGGCAAAACCTTTGATATCCGTATTATGACCAATCAGCCGGCCACTTTCACATTTCACCGTATTGACTGCCCCGCAGCGAACTGCTTCTGGCGTAAGCTCGTCCAGGAGCGATATAATGGCCTGTTTATGGGGAATTGTTACATTAAACCCCCGGAAATTGCTGCGTAGGATCTCTACTGCGCTGGGCAGCTGTTCTGGAGTAATCCGCAGCGGAATGTACAGCCGTTCCTCGCCCCCAATCATCTGAAAAATCTTGGTGTGTATGACTGGAGATAAACTGTGTTCAATGGGATCACCGATAACTGCAAAGAGTTGGGGCACTTCTTCACCTGCTTTCGAACGCTTAAGTCAGCTGGCGGAGAGCTGTCAAAATATCCGCCAAAGTTTGGCTGGCACTGCCAGGCACGAACAGGCAGTGGGCCATGTCGTAGAGGGCATTGGGTACTCCGGCATAACCCGGTGACCGGTCAAGATTGCACACCACGACCTGCCGTGCTTCCCGCACGTTGAGCACAGGCATTCCGAAAATCGGAGTGCCTTCAGCCGTCTGCGCAGCCGGGTTGACCACGTCATTCGCCCCCACTACCAGAACCACGTCAGTTGAGCTGAACTGATCGTTAATCATATCTAGATCGTACAACAGGTCGTAGGGAATGTCTACTTCTGCCAAAAGCACGTTCATATGGCCGGGCATGCGGCCTGCCACTGGATGGATGGCAATCTTAACATCTACACCCCGCCCTTGAAGGGCATCTACAAGCTGTTTCACTTGAAACTGAGCAGCAGCGAGAGCCATGCCGTAGCCAGGCACGATGATGACGCTCTCCGCTTCAGCCAGCATGCGAGCAGCCCGGAGTTCTTCTGATTCCTGCTCCATAGATGCGGCGGCATCAACTGTTGCCTCAGCGCCAGAATGCAGCCAAGCAATTACAGCCTCTAGTGACTCCTTAGCATCACCTAAGACGAGGCTCACATGGTCTCCGTCATATAGGGGGTTGGGTACTCCAGCATAGCCTGGCTTAGTATCATAATTCAGCACGAGCACGTGTTTTGCGAGATCAGCTCGGATAACCGGCATGCCGTATATGGGCGTATTCGGCTGCTCAATGGCGGCTGGATTGACCACATCATTAGCACCAATCACAATGGCCAAATCAGTTTCTGACAGCACCGCATTGATGTCTTCTAGCTCATATAAATGATCATAGGAAACATCCGCTTCCGCCAGGAGCACATTCATATGCCCCGGCATGCGGCCTGCGACTGGGTGAATCCCGATTTTCACCTCCCGCCCCTGCTCTTCGAGAATGTCAATTAATTCCTTCACCTTCCACTGTGCTTGGGAAAGAGCCAACCCATAACCTGGAATTATCACGACACGCTCTGCAGTCTGAAGTACTTCTTGCCAGGTCATGCCAACCGGCTCAGTAGGAGCGTCTCCTTTGTCTTCGCTCACCGGCGGTGCGATAGGCTGTGTACTACTCGTTACCGTAGTCCGGCCGGTGAGTATGCTGACTAAGCTGCGGTTCATAGCCCGGCACATGATTTGGGTGAGGATAAAGCCTGATGCTCCCACAATCCCGCCTACGGCGACCAAGAGCGGGTTCTTTAGAGGAAACCCAGCCACTGCGCCTGCCACTCCCGAAAACGAGTTGAGCAGAGAAATGGTGATTGGCATATCAGCGCCGCCTACCCGCATGGTGAGCAGAATTCCAAAGAGGAGCGCAAGTACGAGCTGTATCAAGCCGACTCCCATGCTAGGCGCTGGCATTAAAGCCAGAATAATCAGCACGATGACTGCACCCACGAGCGTAGAATGATACGGCAGTTCCACCGGCTTCTGCTTGAGCAAGCCGTGGAGTTTGCCGGCCGCGACCACACTGCCGCTGAAGGTGAGGGCACCTACTACTATGGTAAGCCCAGTAGTAAAAGCGGCAAAGGTACCAAAAGTCTCCCCCTGGACAGCGAGAATCAAGCCGACTAGAGCCGAGGCACCGCCCCCCAAACCGTTTAGGGCGGCTACCATTTGGGGCATTTGAATCATCAAAACCTTAACTGAGGCGTAGTATCCTAACGCTGCACCGACAGCCAAACCCAGCCACAAGAGCGGATACGTGATTATACCTTCACTGATTAATGTCAGCAGCACTGCTCCCATCATTGCGGCAGCCCCGAGAGCATTGCCCTTCACCGCAGTCTTCGGTGAACTCATCAGTCTAATTCCGTAGAGCATTACAGCCGCGAGGATAAGCAGGAGGAGATTCAACTCTTCTCACCCCCACTTTTGAACATCTTCAGCATGCGGTGTGTTACAGCGAACCCAGCTACCACATTGATCGTAGCAAATACAATTGCTAGAAAGCCCAGTAAGCGGCTGCCGAGAGCAGCTGCTCCGGCTGTCGTCGCTAGTGCTCCTACCACTGTGATGCCGGAAAGAGCGTTCATCCCGGACATCAGCGGCGTGTGCAGAAGACTGGGTACCTCACTGATGATCTTGTACCCGAGGATGGTAGCAAGGGCAAAGATGATAATCAGTAAGAGATCACTCATGCGCTTCCCTCCTGCTGGAGATTCATCGCAGCCAGGGCACCTGCATGGAGAATCTCGCCTTGATATGTGACCAGGGTTTCAGCTGTGATCTCATCTTCTAAATTGAGGGCACCGCCTTCGAGCAGGACGTGATTCACGAAATTTAAGATGTTCTTGGCAAAGAGGGTGGTAGCACTGACCGGAACGGTACCGGGAATGTTCTGGGTACCATCGATTAAGACTCCCTGGTGTTCAATGGTCCTGCCTGCCTCCGTTAGCTCGCAGTTGCCGCCCTGGTCGATTGAAATGTCTACAATGATGGAACCAGGCTGCATGCTTTCCACCATCTCCTGGGTCAGCAGAATCGGTGCCCTTTGGCCGGGGACTAGAGCGGAAAGAATGACAATGTCTGCCTCAGTCACGTAGGGCTGGAGTATTTCTCGCTCTTTCCGCATCAGTTCGGCTGGCAGGGCACGAGCATATCCGCCTTCGCCCAGCGCCATCTCAGGGGGAATGCCCAATTCGATGGTCTTGGCGCCTAAACTGCGGGCTTGCTCATCCGCATCGGGTCGGATGTCGCAGGCAGTTACGACTGCACCGAGCCGTTTCGCCGTTGCCAGAGCCTGCAGCCCTGCCACCCCAGCACCAATCACCAGTACTTTGGCAGGCTGCACCATGCCCACGGCAGTACCCAGCATTGGCAGGAACTTGGGCAGGCGGTTGGCTGCAGAAATGACCGCCTTGTATCCAGCTACTGTGCTCATGGAAGTTAAAGCATCCATCGTCTGAGCCCTGGATATCCTGGGAACCGAGTCGAGTGTCAGCGATGTTACGCCCCGCTCTGCCAATCTGCGTACACGCTCATGATTGACCGGCGCGGCGGGATGCAGAAAAGCAATCAACACTTGGCCTGCACGGAAAAGATCCAGTTCATCCAGGCCGAGTTCAGGATTACACCGCGGTTCTTTCACTTTGAGGATCACATCAGACTCAGCGAATATTTCCCGCACATCTGACGTAATCTGAGCTCCAACGGAAGTATATTCCTCATCATGGAAGAAAGCACCGGCACCCGCTCCAGACTGTACTAATACACGTGCCCCTTCCTGAACAAGACGAGCTGCAGTTTCTGGTGTGGCGGCCGCACGGCGCTCTCCAGTCAAAATTTCCTTCGGTATACCGATTGTGAGGCCCTTGTACTTCATGCTTTTCCCTCCATAGAGCACATAATATTCAATCGCTTTTATATTTCGCACTCCACTGTAAAAATCCTTTACAATAACCTAAAACAAAAAGCGCGTCCTAGGACGCGCTTAGACTAACCTGCGGATAATCTCATTGGGATCTCCGGGCAAGAAATCAATTGGGGGAATTTGAATCATAGTGTAGGCACCAGGCTTTTGTTTCATGCTTGCTCGTGCAGCCGCCACCATGACCTGGCTGGTCAAGGCAGGGTTGTTGATGCGCATCTCCCACTTGAACATCTGGTTGTGGGTCTGTCCTGACACGCCTTTACGCTCCATGGTTACGCCATGTCCTACATCTTTTAGGCGGGAGACATCATCCACCTGGAACACATGAGTTTCATCATGGACGAAGTAGGGTTCATTCTTGATGGCATCACTTACCTGATCGAAACTGGCTCCTTCCTCTAACTCTACATACACCATGCGCCTGTGTACCCCAGTGCCCAAGGGAACTGTAATAGATAAAGCATCTGCCACTCCCGGAATCGCCTTGACAGCAACCGAATGGCCCATGCTCATCCCCGGCCCGAAGTTGGTGTATGTAATTCCACCGGGGGCCATAGCTTCCATCAAGGCACGCAGAATCGAATCTGTACCAGGGTCCCAGCCGGCAGAAATAACTGCCACCGCATTGTTTTCGCTGGCCACCTTATCTAGCTCCAGCCGCACATCAGCCAGATCCGAGTGGATATCATAGCTGTCGACCGTATTGATGCCCTGCTTGAGAATCTCTGCTGCCATCTCCGGTACCACCCGCGTAGGTGTGCACAAGAGAGCCACATCTACAATTCCCAGTTCCTGCAGGGATGACGCTACTGGGATACCCGCCAGTTCCTCAGGTTGATCACCAAGGGATGACGCCCTACGAACCACTCCCACCAGTTTCATATCAGGAGCAGCCTGAACTGCCTGCACGGCATAACGCCCGATATTCCCGTAGCCGATAATGGCTGTCTTAATCATAGGGACACCTCCAAATAGGTTTGCGTGGATAGTATTCCGCATTCGCGTCCCTATACCTGCCAATTACTGACTTCCAGTAACGGCGAAAGGATCGAAGGCATCACGCAGGGCATCGCCCATGAAGTTGAAGGCCAAAACAGCGGCCACGATAAAGATTCCGGGAATCATCAGCCATGGCTGCATGAGTAGAACATCCATACTCTGAGCGTCTTTCAAAAGCAGGCCCCAACTAGTCATAGGTTCTTTAATTCCTAAACCCAAGAAGCTGATCGTACTTTCTCCCATTATCATTCCTGGGAAAGAAAGGGTTGCGGTAACAATCAGATAGCTTGTAATGTTGGGCAAAATGTGGCGGAAGATAATCTTCCGATCTGCGGCACCAAGGGCACGCGCTGCTTCCACAAACTCCTTAGAACGGAGATTCAGGACCTGCCCCCGCACAACGCGAGCAATCCCAGTCCAATCCAAAAGAGACAAGATGGTCACTACCCCGAAATACACCTTTACCGATGACCAATTAGGCGGCAGAATCATAGAAAAGGCCAGCCAGAGGGGTATCCGTGGAAACGACCGCAGCAGTTCAATGAGCCGCTGAATTATATTATCGATCATACCGCCGTAATAACCAGAAATACCGCCCATGGCAACCCCAATCACCATGCTGAGGGCAATTCCAAAAATACCTACACTCATAGACACCCGGCCGCCGTAAAGCGTGCGGGCGAAGAGGTCCCTTCCAAATCGATCCGTTCCAAAAAGAAAGATCTGACCGCCTGAGTCACGGTCGACCCCAAAGAGGTGTATATCCGTCTCGATGCCAAGGAATTTGTAACTGCTGCCCCGGACGAAGAAATAGATCGGGTATTTCTTGGAATAATCCTCTTCCCAGAAAACCTCCAAGGTAATCGGATCACGCCGGCGCACTGTACCGTAGACAAAGGGGCGCAGGCTGAAGTTTCCCTCATCGTCGATCCAGCGGATGCGGGTAGGAGGATGATTTACATAGTCACGCCGCTGCTGGAGATAATCTGTAGGCGCAACGAAGGGTGCAAAGATCACCACGAGATATAGAAAGGCTAAAATAATCGCACCCAGCATCCCCAGGCGGTGGGCACGAAAGCGGCGGAACATCAGTTGAGTTTGTGATATGGTCTGCATGCTGCCACCACCTTCCTATTGATACCGGATCCGCGGATCGGACCAGGCGAGGAGAATATCGGCTAAGAGATTACCAATCAGCATCAACAGCGCTGAAAACATCAAGAAGGTCATGACCAAGTATTGGTCGCTGTTGATGAGAGCATCGTAGAAGAATGGCCCCATAGTGGGCAGGTTGAGCACGATAGATGAAATAATCGTACCGCTGATCAGCTCAGGAAGCTGCATTCCAAAGATGGAAATCAGCGGGTTGATAGCATTCCGCACCGCGTGTTTGTAAATCACAATCCGCTCGTGCAGCCCTTTAGAACGGGCTGTAGTCACATACTGAGCACCTAAAACGTCCAAAAGGTTGGCCCGCATCAGGCGGATCAGGCCTGCGGTACCGCTGAGGCCGATAGCAACCACTGGAATCCACAGATGGCGCAGCAGATCGATGAATTTTCCCCATGACCAAGGAGCACCGATATACTGCTGCGAAAACAAGCCGCCCACTGCAGTACTTCCCATGCGCAGGGCGAAATACATCAGTACAAGGGCTAAGAAGAAGCTGGGTATACTTACACCAATAAAACCGATAAAAGTCAAAATATAGTCCATAATGGAATACTTGTGGGTTGCAGAATAAATGCCGATGGGAATTGCCACAACCCAGGTAAAAACAATGGTGGCCCCAGCTACTGCCACTGTCCAGCCCAGACGTTCCCATATCAACTCGTCGACCGGCCGTTTGTACGCAAAGGAGTAGCCGAAGTCACCCCTGGTTAAAATGCCTTTCATCCATGTCAGGTACTGCATATACGCAGGCTGATCCAGCCCCAGGCGAGCCCTAATCTGTGCCACCTGTTCGGGCGTAATGCGCGGATCAGTAAGATACTGTGTAGTAAAATCACCTGGCTGCAGCTTAATTACTGTAAAGCACAAAATAGAGATGAGAAACATCATCGGGATCATTGTCACGATGCGGCGCACGATGTAGTTGAACATGCAACCATCCTTCCAAAAGCTGCCGAAGGTGCCCTGCACCCTCGGCAGCCCATTCAAGCTTGATTCTTACTTAATGAAGGCAGTGTAGTTGGTGCCGAGAATCTGGCCGTTGTCCTTCAAGAAGACGTTGCCTACCCGGCTGCTGACTGCCTGCAGTTCCATACCCTTGGCGATGAAGATGACCGGCAGTTTTTCAGCATAGATTGCTTGATACTCATCGTAGTAAGCTTTACGCTGGACCGGATCCATTTCTACTTCACCGAGTTCGAATAGATCAAACAGACGGAGTTCCCAATCCACCATATTCTCTAAGACTGGCTCTTGGTTCTCATCCATGGTGCTTCTGTGCCAGTAATAGAGGGCCCGGCCAGGCTGCCAGATTGCTTTCCGCAGCTGTGGGTCTGGCTGGTTGCCGAAAGCCTCAATGATGGCTTCAAACTCGCCTGCGGTGCGGCGCTGACCGACCAAAGTAGAGCTGATCAGCTGCAGATGAGTCTGGATGCCCAGGGCTTCCCACTCGCTCTTCAAAATGACAGCGATGTCATTGTGCGGCTGTACGTTGACGGCAGTGGTGAGCGTGATTTCGAAGTTTCGTCCCGAGGGCAGCTCCCGAATGCCATCGCCATTGCGGTCTGTGATCCCCAGTTCATCGAGGATGGCCGCAGCTTTCGCTGGGTCGTAGGGCCGCATGATATTCTCGATTTCAGGATTGTAGAATGCAGTGTTTGCAGGAAGTACAGGTGTTCCTGGGATAATAGCAAGTGTGTTGTACACATCTTCAATAATCCGATGGCGGTCGATGGTATACTCCATAGCCTCCCGGAAACGTTCATTTCTGAACAGCTCCCGGAGTTCTTCATCTTCTACATCCCAGTTGAATGCCAGGTGAGGCGGGCTGGGTGTAGGGCTTACTGGAGAACCAGCCAGGACACGGAAATTGGCGCCATCCAGCTCTTCCCGCTTCAGCGATGGGTAATTCTGTCCAGTAATGGTGATGCGGTCAATTTCACCAGCCCTGAATTTAGCGAGCATGACCTCAGGGTCCTGGACAACAAGGTATACCAGCTGATCGATATAGGGCAGCCGGTTGCCTTCAGGGTCAACCTTCCAGTAATTTGGATTTCGCCGCAGGGTAATCTTCTGGTCCACTACATATTCGCTCAAGATAAAGGGGCCAGTTCCCACGATTTCATCGATTGGAGTGTCGGTGGTCCAAGCAGTGTTAATGGTGCCTGGTTCCACATCTGGGTTGAGAGCTGCGATAAAAGGTTCATATTTGTGTTTGGGAACGATCAAAGCATGGGACAACACCCGTGTAAAGGCACCATAGGGCGAAGGCAGGATGGCCTTTACGGTGCGGTCGTCGATCTTTTCCCATACGACCGGCTTACCACCCAAGGTGAAACGGTCTACAGAGTTGCCTTCTGCGTTGGGGTTCATAACTACGTGCTCGAGTGTAAACACCACGTCATCGGCGGTGAAGGGTGTGCCATCATGCCATTTAACATCCCGGAGGTGGAAAATGACTTCAGTACCAGATTCGTCTACTTCCCAGCTCTCGGCTAAGCCTGGGATGATCTCACCCGTGGCAGGGTTTTCTTCTACCAAGGGTTCCAAGATGTTGTACAGCACAGTATAGGCTGCGTTGTCAATAATGCCGTAAAAGTTAAAGGACCTAGGCGACGACGACAAGCCCAGCACCAGCTCTCCTCCATAGGTGCCGATTTCCTGGAAGAGCGCTGGGTCAGCCACTGCTAAATTGGTGTCCGCATAGGCAGTGACTGGCAGGCACGCCACAAGAAGCAGAACAAACACGGTCAACAACTTGCGCATTTCTTTACCTCCTTGGTTTGTGGTTTACAAAGCGCTTTATTTTTACATTTCTTCCCGCGTAGTGAAAATCCTTTTTTCTAAACCGGATCTCAGTAAATATTTTGAATCAAAAAAGCCGCCCTGCGCGGACGGCTGAACAAAACCTAAAAAGTTTTTTGAATACCAAGTGATAAACCCAAACCAACGCCTTGTTTTTCAGAACCAATGTACCATGTTCCCTGCCGGCAAAATGCCCGGGCTTTGATCGCGGCGGTTTCCCTGCTGCCTAATACTAGAGCCAATTCAAACCGGGCAGCCCAGCTGATCGGCTGCTCAACATTGAAGCTATGGACGCCCCA
>CALKAR010000159.1 GCA_937988745.1 uncultured Peptococcaceae bacterium | reverse complement strand
AACTATGGCGAGATCTTTGCCGTCTGGCTTGATGGAGCCTGCGGCGAAGGCCCCAATGGTAAGCGGCAGGTTTATGATTGGGATGCCTATTATGAGTTAGTTCGCCGCCTGCAGCCTAATGCTGTAATTTCAGTGTGTGGGCCAGATGTGCGCTGGTGCGGCAACGAGGCTGGTCAGACCCGCCCTGAGGAATGGAGCGTTGTTCCTGCTGCTCTTCGGGATGCAGAGCGTGTGCAGGAAAAATCGCAGAAGGTCGATGATGGCCAGTTTGGTAGGGAAATCAGTTCGCAGGATATGGACCTTGGCAGTCGGGAAGCCATTCGTGGTGTGAAGGACTTAGTATGGTACCCTGCAGAAGTTAACACTTCAATCCGTCCTGGCTGGTTTTATCATGAAAGTGAAGATGATAAGGTCAAATCCCTTGCTGAACTCCTGGACATCTACTTCAACTCGGTAGGTGGAAACGCAGCATTCTTGCTGAATGTACCGCCTGATAAGCGGGGACTCATCCATGAGAACGATGTGGCCAGGCTGAAGGAAATGGGCGACTATCTCAGCCGCCTGTTTGAAGAGAACCTTGCTGAAGGAGCGGTCTTTAAACCTTCTGTTACTGCACCAGGTTATGAAGACTCCGAGTCTTACTGGCGGGCCCCCGATAGTGTGGAGCAGGCTGAAATTGAGATCGATTTGGGCGAGGAAAAGCAGTTTGATACAGTAGTATTAGGTGAAGCGATCGAGATTGGTCAGAGAATCGAACGCTTTACCTTAAGCGCCCTCCAAGATGGTGAGTGGCAGGAAATCTACTCTGGAACGGTCGTTGGGTACAAGAAGATTGGGCGTTTTGATCCGGTAACGGCAAGACATTTGCGCCTATCCATTACTGAATCGCGTTATTTCGCAACACTGAAACAGTTCGAGTTATATCTTAGACCCGAAAACAGGTAGTTGAACTACAGCTAAACAATGCACATCACAATGCCGATACTAGGACTGCAGTCCGCGTAAAATCTCAAGTCTTGTCGAATAGTATAACAAGGCACATTATGCCAAAGAGAGGTGGAGAGATGAAGCGGGTAGTTTATGGTGCCGTCCTGGTAGCGGCATTGTTGTTTTTAGCGGGGTGTACGGTTGTTGTTAATCCAGTCGAATATGGTTCGCTCCGGGGATATGTATATATATCTTCGTCCCCAGACGCTTTAAGTAGTGGTGTGTCTCAAGTGGTGATTTCTGCTAGTGCTAGCCCTCAAGCTGGTTATGTTCCACTTGAAGGTGCTGAGGTTAGGCTAACTGGAGCAGATAACCCTGTTGAGTATACTGATAGGGACGGTGAGTTCTACTTCCCTAGAGTTCGGGCGGGTTGGCAGACAATCACTGTAGAGTATGACGCTCTTCGTACTACCTTGAGAGAGACAATCCGAATTCGCCCGAATGATCCTAATCCGCAAGAGTTAGAGCTGGTGGCTGGGGTGGGCTTTTATTTAGTCGTAGGAATCAACACCTACAAACATCTGCCCGCTATAGTTCCAGATAATCCGGCTGGTGGCCCCATCGCAGATGCGAATCTGGTATATACGGCATTTGAAGGCACTACATGGAAGAAGTATCTTCGAAAGATGACTGGGTCAGCAGCTACAAAAGCTGCGATTCTAAACGCCATCGATGAGATGTCCCGAGCTGCTCAGTCCGAAGACGACTATCTCGTATTCTATTTCTCAGGTTACACTGGGAAAGACTATATATCGCCATATGACGCTGATGGATCTTGGGATAGAGAAATTCTCGATGGAGAGTTAGAGAAGGCGTTTTCTAGATTCCCTGGAGAGGTTATTGTGATTTTAGATGGTGCGCAATCTGGATCAATGGCAGATAAGGATCCGTGGTATCCAGATCCCCGTAAGTCCGCAAGCTTTGAGCCGTTGGCTCTTGCCAAAGACAACTACACTGTGATAGCGTCTTCGCGCCCCTTTGACCCTGCGATCGGGTTTCCTGATGAGCAGAATGAAAGCGTGTTTACGTTCTATTTCGTAGATGGTTTACAGTCAAGAGAAGCAGATGGATATGGCCGTTATGGTACATCTGATGGTATCATCACCGCAAGAGAGATCTTTGATTATGTTTCTGATGAAATGGAGCAGTTGTTCAGAACCTACCCGTTCTTGGAGGAACATAGACCTTACATGTGGTCTGTTGTAGATGGACGTGTACCAATATATCGCTACAGATAGAATTAGGAGGTGTTTGATTTGCGGAAGTTATTCACGGCTCTGGTGTTGTTACTATTGATTAGTGGAACCGCATTTGCCATCCAACCACGCGA
>CALKAR010000158.1 GCA_937988745.1 uncultured Peptococcaceae bacterium | reverse complement strand
CTCGCGACTCAAAACTTGGCTGACTTCCCAGGCTCTGCAGAAACAATGCTCAATATGATTGAGTGGTGGATCTGTCTGGTAATGCCTAAGCAAGGGATCAACGATATTGCTCGATTTAAAGAGCTAACTCCCGCACAGGAAGCCCTGCTGCTATCTGCTAACAAAGAGCCCCAGAAGTACACCGCAGGAGTCGTTTTATCTCGCAACCACGACTTTCTTTTTCGTGCTTTTCCTAGCTTTAGCGATGACTGAAGGTGAGGAGAAACGTGAACGAATGATCTTAATGGAAGAACACAACTGTTCAGAGCTTGAGGCCGCATTCCACGTTGCCGAACAAATTGACCGGGCACGTGGAATCCAACCGATGCCATGGAAACATCTGTTTTCTAGCCAAACTGACGCAGCCAGTGAAGAAGTAGACGTAACAGAAGGACTGGAAGATGCCTGCACAGATTGAGTTCAACGTACCGCTAACGCCGGTACTGATTGCTTCGCTACAAGAAGTGAGGCGTCTGCAGCAATCTCCAAACCCTCTGGACTTGGAGGCTCTAGAGCTGCTCCTAGAGGTTATCAACCCAATGCTGAAAAAGCCTTGCTCAGACAAAGAAAGGTCTTGCTATGAGCATTCGTAACTTAATGCGCAACGTTTTGACATGTGTGGCCATGCTCATTGGCACATTTGCATACGCCGCCGATAAGCCAGACATGCAGGTGCTGTTGTTTACCGACCGGTCCAATGAGTTTACGGATGACGGAGGGTATCCGGTTATTTATCTAGATAAGGTGCTTCGAATTGAAGAAGAGCTGACACAAACAATTAGCCATTTTGATCTTTCAGAAAACATGAATTCTGAAGATTTGGAGGCCATTAGAAATCAGCTGAGTCAAATCATGGACGAGCAAGCGCTCTTGGATGCCTATGCAGGTCTGTCACTTGCATGGAGCCTCAATGTTACGCATATCCCCGCTATCGTAACTCGCCTTCAGGGCGAAAGAACTCTAGTGATTTACGGTGAATATGATGTTCCAAACTCCCTGGTGAGGATAAGAAATTGAACACTATAAAGAAATCTTTTCTGAGAGCATTCTGCAGTTTGCTGGTGTTTGCCGGCGCTGCAGTAACGAGTGCTACATTTTCAACACCAGTTCATGCCGTTAACACCGCACAAATAGTCGCGGCCACAGCTAATACTCAATGTATGGAGTGGAGTGTTGTTGGGGTTTGTTTCTGGCTGAAGTGCTACCCATGCAAAGTCAGAACCAGCATGAAGGTCAAGCACTACATTCCTGAAGTAGTAGTTTCCAGCTATGCCAACACTGGAGCAAATCCTTGGTCTGAAATGTCATCGCTCAGCAGTGCAAAACCTGGAGCAGAGGGTGGTGGCAACTTAATCACCCCGAATAAAAAACGTGACAATCTTCCTAGATTCAAAAATGCTGACGTTATCGGACACCCTGCTGGTTATGTCCTCAGCAACATGGGCGATTACATCTGCGACAGCGCAACGACTGGCTTCAGGCCGTATTACCTATCCACTTTGGATGTGCCCGGATGGCGTTGGGGTGTAACAGAGATGCTGTACCCACAATCTATTATTCCTGGTCGGCGAGAAATCCAGAAAGGAATGAATGGCTGGGGTTCTGTGTACCCTCGACAAGGCTTTTTAGTTCAAGGGGATGACGGAAAAGCCGGTGCTGTGATGGCTCAGCGAGCAGCAGACTTTGTTGTTAGGACAGGTCAGCCACACGTTTATATGAGTATTAGTGCACGCGCACAAGAATCTAATGGGTGGTGGCCACCCGGCTTTTACGAAGACCCGCTAATCGAAGGGAATATTACAACTCACAAATGGCAGCAACTACACCCTTCTGTCTCAAACAGCTGCGAAGTTTGGCCTACCACCGGTCTCGTAGAGCAAGACGAACAAGGTGGCTATGCCTACGCGCTCTGGCGACCTTATCGCTGCTGTGAGCCCAAAGGGGCATTTTTATTCTCAGTTGGCCAGTAAGGACACACAATGAACATA
>CALKAR010000157.1 GCA_937988745.1 uncultured Peptococcaceae bacterium | reverse complement strand
TGAGAACGAACCTGCGACGAACGCTCCAGAATTTCAGAACGAGTAATCTGCACTTCTGCCAACTGCGCCTCTAGAGCAGCTATCTGCTCGAGTTTGGCCACTGTCTCGGTAGTCGGTGCCAAGGCACGTTCTGTCTCCCGATAGGTACGCAGTAGCTCTTCCGCTTCGATCAGATCAGCTGACACTGTGGCCAGCTGGTTTTCGATAAACTCTCGAGCGCTGCGCATCTCTTCCCGGCGAGTGTCTCGATTCCAGTTGATGAACTCGTCGGTCAGCGTGTTTACAAACATCTGAGCTTCGAGCGGATCAGTCGACTGGAAGCTTACCCGCAGGATATCAGTCCCCTGGACCGTTTGAATGGTCAAACGGTCCATAATTTCCTTTTGGGTTACTTCTTCCATACCCATGCGAGCCTTAACCTGATCTAGGATCCTTCGGCTCTTCAAGATTTCTACGTAGTTCTGAACAGCGTTCCGGGGTAGTCCACCCATTGATGTAAAAAGGAGGGCTTCGGCTGATGATCCCTGTTCTTGGACCATAATAGTAGTGGTGGCTTCATACACCGGTTCCATCGTCAGACTGATTACTGCAGCTGCAACCACTGCTATCGCAAAGACGGCAAGAATCAACCATCTGCGCCGAACGATTATTTGCCAGTATTCAAGCAGATCCATTTCTTCCATTTCCATCGCAAACCACCACCTATCTTAGAATCCTAGTAAGTCCTTGAATGTCTTTAAGCCGCCCACAAAACTGAAGATACTTGTCCAATTGGGCTTCTTAGTCTCGGGAACATAGATGACGTCTCCGCCGAAGATAAGCGGGTTCTCATTGGCGTCACCTTCAAAGAGAAGCTTGTCCCGTCCCATTGTAAGGGTAGCCGGATCATCTGCGCTTCCTCCGCGATAGATACCGACGTTCTCTAGTGCTGCCCGGTCAGTAGGCCCACCGGCCATCGCAATGGCATCAAGTACACGAGCTCCAGTAGGAATCGTGTAGACCCCTGGGCTTCTCACTTGACCCAACACGAGAACCTGGCGGTTGACCTGTGGCACGTAGAGCACATCGCCGCCAGTCAAAAGCAGGTTGTTTTGAGCCTGCTGCATCATGAGTTCACCGTAACTCATGGTCCAGACTCTCTCAAAATCGGCTTCTTGCCGGGTCATGATAATCTCCTGGTCAGTCATGTTACTCCGCAATCCGCCGGCCAGAGCAAGGATATCCAGTACTCGGCCACCTGTAGGCAGTGTGTATGAACCGGGGCGGTTCACCTCACCCATGACTAATACTTGACGAGCAGGCGGTAGATACAGGACGTCTCCTCCCTGCAGAGCGACGTTTTCAGACTGATTTGCCAGAACATCGTTGATATCAATAACGACGACCTCTTCGCCACCATCTACAACGCGGGTCAAAGTGGCCTGACTCAGGTCAGCTGTGCTTGCGGGCCCACCAGCCAAAGCCAGCACGTCTAGGAGGCGGGTATGGCTATCTACTGTATAGGCACCAGGGCGCTGCACTTGTCCCAAGACCAGTACCCGCAGATTGCTCTGAGGTACGTAGAGAGATTCGCCACCTGTGACCACCCGGTTGATAGGATGATTTGCATTCTGCAGCGCTGGGCTGAGATCAATCACCTGCACACCAGCTTGTTCACCTTCGGATGCACGGCTGGTAAACGAGACCTGAGTTAGGTCAGCGCTGTCGAGCGGGCCACCAGCCTTGGCCAGAATGTCTGTTAAGCGATCTCCCTGCTCTACTACATAAGTACCTGGACGAGCGACTTCACCAAAAACGACGACTGTCCGGTTGACCTTTGGTACCAGAAGCATCTCTCCACCGGTAAGGAGGTAGTTGCCTTCGCCAGTGACCATTGCTCGTTCCACATTAATCTCTTCGGTGACAACTTCGCCGTTAACTTCTCGCGTCAAGGTGACGCTTGCCCCGTCTGCGGTCGTTAAAATGCCGCCTGCTCGGGCAATTACATCGAGAACCCTGGTCTGCGAGTCAATTGCATAATAGCCGGGTGAACGTACTTCTCCAAAGACAAGAACCCTTGTCTGACGCTCGGGTACGAAAACTACGTCGCCGCCGGCAAGCACAGGATTATTCTCTGTCTGGCTGCTCAAGCCTTGAATGACAGACTCCACATCTATAACCCATGTCTCCTCGCCGCCATCAGCGGTGAGTCTAGTCAGCTGTACAGCATCGCCTTGAGCACTATCAGTCATTCCACCGGCTAGAGCAAGTAGATCAAGGAGTCTTTCAGTACCACTCAAGGTGTAATAACCAGGACTCCGGACCTCACCAAGTACCAGTACGCTGCGGTTGGCTTTCGGTACAATAATGATATCCCCAGCCTCCAGCGGCAGGTTATTGCTGAGGAAGCGGTTCTCCATCAGCTCAGCCAGGTCTACCGGTACTATCTCTGTTGCCCCATCAGCAGTTTGGCGTGTCAAGGTCACACCATCCTGCTGCGCTGTTGAGAGAAGCCCACCGGCATAAGCAACTGCATCGATAATCCGGTCACCTATACTGAAACGGTAGTAACCGGGACTGCGTACTTCACCTAAAATAAGAACTTGCTGTTGTCCTTCAGGAACATGGATAACGTCACCAGGTAGAATCTTCTCGTTACCGAGACCTAGCCGCGTGAGGGTGCCCAGATCTACTTCTTTGGTTTCGCCATTGCGAGTAAGTGTAATCTTGGTTCCAGCCCGATCGAGAGTACCCCCTGCCATAGCGATGACATCCAGCAAGCGGGTTTCATCGGTCAGACGGTAGCTTCCAGGGCTGCGCACCATACCGAGCACCAATACTTGTGGTGCCCCTTCAGGGATGAAGATCACATCGCCAGGTTCCACAATCGGATTTGCCTGTCTTCCCTGCTGAACCAAGGATAAGTTCAACTCAAGGTGTTCTACTTCATCGTCAGTCGTGCGAGTAAGCGTTACGCGGTCTGCTGCAGCTTGGGCTGTTACTCCACCGGCCTCAGCGATAACTTCCAGCAATCTTGTGTTCTCAGTCAGTGGATATGACCCAGGACGCACAACTTGTCCAAGGACAAGAACGTTATTCTTACCTTCGGGCACAAAGATTATATCGCCGCCCATCAGTGGAGGGTTGTCCCCACCTACACGACCGGTAAGCGCATTATAGGCGTCTACCTGCAGGATCTCCTGTTCACCCTGGCCTGTCCGGGTGATAGAAATAGAACGGGCGTCAGCACTCAAAGCAAGGCCTCCGGCTGCTGCGACAACATCAACTAATCGAGCACCTTTCTTTAAGGTATACGTACCTGGGGCACGTACGGCGCCCAGCACAATGACTTGCTCCTTAGCAGGTACGAAGATAACATCATCGCGCTGCAGCACTGGCACATCCTCAGTCCGACCTGCCAGAAGCGCTTGCACGTCAATAATGATCTCGCGGGTCCGCCCGCTGTCGAGGGTCCTTGTAAGAACAACCTGTTCTAAGTCAGCAGAGTCCAGAGCACCACCAGCTGTCGCTATTAAATCTAAAATGTCCATCTCAGGCCCAATATCATAAGATGCCGGATAACGGACCTCGCCTAAGATGAGAACACGGCCGACCGGCTCTACTTGAATTACGTCGCCGTCTTTTAGAATTGGGTTCGCGGCTGTAAGGCCGCTCTTTATGTAGTCATTAACATTAACATAGTTAACTTCAGCTTGCGCGCTTTCAGTAAGGCTTTGACGAGTCACTACAACCCGGGAAAGATCGGCTGCTTGGGTCGGACCACCTGCTAGACCCAATACATCCATCAGGCGTGCATTAGCCCGCAGCTGATAATACCCGGGATTCCGAACCTCTCCGAGCACTTGAACACGCACCGTGCGGAATTCACGGACTAAAACCGTAACATGAGGTTCAATAACGAACTGACCCAGAGCTGTTTCGATTTCTCCCGCCAGTTCTGCGGTAGTCTTATCGACAGCAAAGAGGTCACCTACTAATGGAAACGTTATAAAGCCATCTGGTCTTACCTCTACGACCGTAGTCAGCTCATTATGACCCCATACCGAAATCTGCAGGACATCTCCCACACCCAGCTTATATGTCTCCGCCCCAACGGACCACGGCAGAGCAATAGCTGCCACTAAGATGAAAATTAAGAGTTTAAGTGCCCGAACGTTGCTGTTCATAATCAACCCCCACAATATTAATGGCGGACCGATCTGGCTCCGCCGGCATAAAATTTACTCATGGGACCTTGGGTTACTCATCAACGAAGCGCCAAGACTTCAACTGTGCCACTATCGATTTATCATAAAGCAGGACGAAGGATGAATCCCGATAATTGAACATCTCTCAATGTTTCTACATAAAATGGCTGGCGAGCTTCAATTTCTACATCTTTACCTTTGATAAAATACCCACCTACGAGGCCCACTGGATTACCCAATATCATTATCCCAGCCATGCTGGCACCAGCAGCCATCTCAAGACTCTTGTTCTTCTCCGTTGCCCTTTGATCAACGCGTAAATCTACGAAGGTACCATCGAAAGATGCCACCTTCCCAAAATCTATTACAAATTTTCCATCCCTGCCTAGGGGTCCAGCGGCAGTCACATCAGTCACCGTCGCAACAGATTCTGTCCCTGCTGGGATGACAATGCGGCCATCTACGACTACATCATCTACTACTCTGTAGGGAATCTGGTCACCCACCTGTGCAGTTCCAGAATTGACACTTGTAAGGAGACTAATCTTGACTAAAGAAGCGGCGGGCAGAGTGACTTTCTTTACATCCAGCTCGGTGGTTCCCCAAATCATAAGCATGAGATTTCTGGTCCGTTCCGCTACTGGGCCTGGCTGCGGTTCGCCAAACCATTCGCGCTCCAGTCTTTCTAGACGTTCAACAAGAGGCTGGCCATCTGTTAGGTTACCGGTAAAACCCCACTCTGCTAGATTCAAATGCAGTTTCATGCTTCCGCCCTGAGCTTCCGTACTCTGCAGGAATGTGTTGAGACGATCAATGCGCAGCATTGCAGCCCCCGGTTGCGTACTGCCAAACACATCCGTTTCGACCCGTTCAATGCGCTCAACGAGGGAACCGCTGCCTGGCTCACCATAAAGCACCTCTTCTACTGCGGTAAGGACGGAGATTGGAGTTACGTTTGCCCCTACCGGAACGGGTAGGCATGTTAGAAGTATTGTGACACATAATAGCACTGCAAGCCGCTTCATTTGATAACATCTCCTTTTACTCAGAACTTGATGGAGAACTCGGCTGTTGCGCCGTAGCTTTGATTAACGTTCGTGAAATCTATCAAGCGGTAATTCAATCTAAGCGACGTCTCGTTCTCGAAGTCATAACTGATACCAAGTTCGGCAGTGCTGAGGGCACTGCTTTCATCTGGAATACCCGTCTCAATCTCTTCTCTACCTGCGGATCGTGGAAATGTCGAACTCATACCCAAGCGCAGTACACCGCCGGAGGTAATCGGTACTTCTACGCCTAAAGAAGCTACAGCCGATACATCTGGTCCTTCAATCTCGCCATCAACCGGATCGAAGTACCTATATCCAGCACTCAGGAGGACCGAATTGCGCAAACCAACACTCAAGTCCAGTGAGGTACTGGCCAGCTGGGTCTCGGTAAGAGCATCGTTCAGATCTGAAACATAATGATCACGAACCGTAGACAGGTAAAGATCACCATACTTCAGTGCTAAACCATAACCTGCGCTTCTCTCCAGCGAAGCCAAATCTTCCAAAGGAGGAGTGCTTCCATCCAAAGCGCGTACAGTACCACTTACCTGAAGTCCCCCGAAACTCAGTGCTCCCAACTCACTGCTGGTAGTTTCATTCTCCACAGTTAAAGTGTCGCTTGCGGGGAGAACGCGTCTTTGAAGAGGTAAGGTACTTCCCGTCCACAAGCTGCGGCTCTCTTCAACCGGTTCGTCAACTACAACCGGTTGAGCAGCGGGAGGCTCCATTTCCTCCTCTGGCTGCTCCACTGCTAAAGGCGATACTGAATTAGGTTCTATACTCATATTAGCTTTGCGAACAGCTGCCAGGGCTTGAGAAGAATATGTTAGCTGCCTATCAGCGAACAGACCTCCCAACTGTTTGGAGCTGCGCAAACCTAGAATAATCGCATAATCCTGCACATTATAGCCGAGGATGGCAAGCTCGTTATTGAACTCCAGGACTAATCTATACAGGAGCTCGACCTGCTCTTCGGTTAGTCTTTGTTCAGGTGCAGCGCTCAGGTTGTATTCTTGAACCATTTGATCGAGTATCACTTCCCGACTGATACCAAACCGGCGGGAAGGAGCTGGTTCGTCACCACTGATATGTTCGATTAAACGAGCAACTAAACGCGCCCCCTGATAACGAGTCATTTCATGCGGAATAATAAAATCGGCCAGGGGACGTCCCCTACCTAATTCGGCCAGGGCGAAATAAGCCCAGTCCTCCTCCACAACATCCGACAGGGAACCAGCCTGGCCAACAAAAGGGACAAGCAAGCAGCAGATCACGAACAGGACTTTAAAAGCCCTATACTTCCACTTCATGCTTCTCCCTCCTTTCCAGGCTTAAACAGCACTTTAATCTGCCTACAGTATTTCTACAATATGGAACAGAAAACCTTCTATGACCGGCAAATTCCATGAAATAACAACAGTGTTATCTCCGGTTTTCGAAATAGCGTTCAGCCAAGATCACAGCCACAAGATCATCATATGGTTCAGGTGGCACCTGCATGCCGACAGGAAGCAGCCTGCGCCAGCCTTTGGGCGGCTTCTCTCTCCAATATCTCTCCCGAGCAGCATCGGTCGTGCGGTATTCGTCTACGACTGCAACGCTTATTTCAGGAAATGCAGCACTGATCTCGGCCTCGAACTTCTTCGATCCAGTTCCGTCGCCTAGAATAATAGTACGAACACCATAAACTTCGACAGCTTCCTTGACATCCTTGAGCAATCGCTCGCGAGGCGCTACCCATTGGCGCAGCACCCCTTTTTGTGACGCTGCCGCCAAACCGCATTTGTCTGTACCTGGATCGATGGCCAAAACGACTTCATCCATCTATGCCACCCTCTATCACACAATATTCGCTGTTTATCAAAATGGTTTGTGGGTATAAAAAAGCCCCCAAAATTGGGGGCTTAGTGTCATCTTCAACCTATTAGAAGGTGAAGGTCAGACCTGCGGTGTACTTCTGAGC
>CALKAR010000156.1 GCA_937988745.1 uncultured Peptococcaceae bacterium | reverse complement strand
CAAACCGGGCAGCCCAGCTGATCGGCTGCTCAACATTGAAGCTATGGACGCCCCAAAGCCCGGCACCGCCTAACAGCTCTACATTAGGCGCCATGTCATAGCCTGACCTGATCTGGATACCTGCTCCCAAGCCAGCATTGTTCACACCGCTCTCGGACGCATAATTAGAAAGGAACAGGGCCGGTTTTACAGCCCAGTCTTCTAAACCCAGATCAATTATGGCATCGGCCCAGAACTCACTGTCGGTTTCAGTCACCATGGCATCCGCCGAAATGAGCAGGCTGCCGTATTTCAGCTCTGCGCTGGGCGCCAAAAAATTGTACGCTGCTATCCGAGCCACACCTACTTCTAAAGTCGGTTCCCAGCGCGCTTCCGCAGGGATTCCGAATGAGGCCAGCATCAGACTTAGTACTAATATAATAAGTGTCTCCTTCACTGAACTTACCACTCCCACTTAAAAAAGGCTGATCTGAACCGCTGCCTTTAGAGCAGCATGCCAATCTGCCTGGCCTTCTTGGTGTCCTGCATTCACGATGCGGCCACCCTGCAGCTCGCCTACAAAAACCACAGCTTCACTCATCTGATACGTTCCACCAACTGTTAAGCCATAAGTAGTTTGAATAACTCCACTGGGAACCGGCTGCTCATTGTAGCTCGAATCCCAAGGATCTCCCAGATACCACTCGCCCTTGCGGTGCACGACTCCGCCAAGGTTGATCGTTAATTCTGGCTTGAGTTTATACGCCACCTGGACTTGGTACAACTCTGAGTCGGGCTGCTGGCGGAAGCCTAATAGATCACCTTTGTAAACATAATGACCTGTTTCCGAATGGGTACCGGTATAAGGATTTACTTTAGAATACTCCCCCACGACCCGCAGCTGCGGTGCGGGATTCCAAACAAATCCGAGCAAATATCCGTATGCTTGAGGCAGCCGGAGCCGGTCCCACGGATACGCGGCCAAATGATCGACCATAAACTCACCGTATAAGTTCACATCCCCAAGGGGAATCTCCATGAATATATTGGAGAAGTTGTCGATCTGCTGGCTCCACTGATTAAAGAGAAACTGCGAGATCTGGTAAGACAAAATTGGGATAGGAAGCAGCATTCCTAAAGAATAGTCTTCCTGCAGGACAGTGGTTTCTGAAACACCGAAGATAGCTCTCTCGGTAACATATTGAAGGCGGTGCCCCAAAAGCAGACGCCTTGTACTCAAGTCTAAAACGGCCGCAAACTGATCCCATTCTATTCCAAAAAGTTCTCCGCGATTGCCGACTCCCGGGTATCCGTGATCTGTATCTAAGACTAAAGTCGCAAGTTCACCGACAGACCAGCGGTGGTTTAATAAACCCGCGTAAATGGACCAATGAGGCGAGCCAAACAATTCATATTCGGCAGCAAGTTTAGTTACCATTACCTGCTGCTTCCCGTCGTGTGCTCTGAAAGTGACGACTAGGTCCGCATGAAGAGGTTCAGATCCTGCCCATGCTGGACTGGACAGAGCCTGAACCGCGCACAAAACTAGAACGGCAAAGGCGAGAAGACTGTTCCGCCTCACCGTTCGCCACCACCGTCACCCGCACGACGCTTCAGCATACCCTTATAAACACTTAGGTCTGAGCCGGGAATAGGGATAGCTCCCACCGATTTGGCATAAAACTCGGTGGGCCCGGCTCCGCCAATAACGCCATACGCATAGCCCAGTTCCCGTAAGCCTTCCATCGCTTTGAGCAGAAGCGCTGTTCCAATCCCGCGGCCGCGGTAAGCAGGATCTACTCCCGTTGGGCCAAAAAAGGTTTTATAAGTCGCCTCGTAGCAGGCAAACCCCACAATTTTCTTCTCCGCTTCATCCACCGCGATGATGCAGGTACTCGGGTGATGGCTCATGGCCACATCGGCTTCACTTGCCCAAGCCTCGTTGAAGAATTCTTTAACCCAATCAAGTACGATGTGCTTCTCTGGAGCGATCGCTCTGCGAATCGTGATTCCCTGCTCGCCCATTTTTGCCATAATCGGCTGCGAATCAGGCAGGTCATAGAGTCTGACCAGCATATCTCCCATAACTGCATATCCCCTTCCTGGTGTTTTCCCTCCTATGAATTCCCTGAACTGGTAGGAAATCCTTCCGCAAGGTTGGACGACCACCCTCTATTCTGTATAATATTAACAGCCGTGTGAATTCAGACTTCTATTAAGGAGATGCTTCCATGGAAAATATTTTGAAGAGCTCTTTTACCTGTAGCTGCGGAAGAACTCACGCTACTGACCTGAAAAAGGTCGTCATTAAGAACGGCGCTTTGCGTGAAATACCTGCCCTAATACGAGAAGGCGGATTCAAGAAAGCCTTCTTAGCCGCCGATCGAAACACGTATGCTGCCGCCGGCAGACAGCTTGAGCAGATACTGGATAACGCCGGAATTGCCTATTCCACCTTAATCTACCCTGACCCTGCCCTCGTACCCGATGAATATGCCCTCGGAAGGTTCGTGGTGCACTTCGACTCTGACTGCGATGTGATCATCGCTGTAGGCTCAGGAACTTTGAACGACCTGGCGAGATTTATCAGCTTCAGATTGAGAATCCCATACATCGTTGCTGCTGCCGCCCCATCAATGGACGGATATGCTTCGACTGTAGCCCCACTGATCACCAACAACATGAAAATCACCTATGAAGCTAAAGTTCCCTGGGCAATTGTCGCTGACTTAGACATAATTGCCAAAAGCCCGCAGGAAATGATCGCCGCTGGTTTCGGTGATATTCTCGGCAAGATCACGGCCGCGGTAGACTGGCAGCTTTCAGCCCTGATCAACGATGAATACTACTGCCCCGAAGTCGCTGCCTTGATGAAAAGTGCTCTGGACAGCACTCTCGCTCTGCGGAATGATCTGCAGAATAGAGACAGCACTGCCCTGCAAAGTCTGATGGAAGCTCTCGTCATCTCAGGAGTCGCCATGAGCTTTGTAGGCAACTCTCGTCCAGCCTCTGGGGCCGAGCACCATCTTTCCCACTACTGGGAAATGCAGTATCTCTCTGCCGGAAAGGAGCCTGTCCTCCACGGTACCAAAGTGGGAGTTGCGACGCGCCTTGTGGTAAAACTGCATGAATATCTCAGGCAGGAAGGGCTGAATTCAGAAGCAGTGCTGACACTACCCCATGAATTCAACCGCGAATTCTGGGTACAGGAAATCAAGCGGGTCTATGGGCAAGCTGCCCAAGAAGTCTTGGATTTAGAAGAAACCTCAGGCAAGAACGATCTCCAGGAAAGAAACCACCGCCTGCAGGTGATCGCCCAAAATTGGAACGAAATTCACGAGCTCATATCAACCTTACCTTCTTCCGACGAAATCGCCGAACTCCTCTCAGCCGCTGGGGGCGCCGTCTATCCTAGGCAGATTGGGCTGACATATGATCTTGTCCGCGATGGCTTGCTCTACGCCAAAGAGCTCCGGAATCGCTATACGATCCTGCAGCTGCTCTGGGATCTGGGCCTTCTGGAGAAATATGCAGCAAGAATCGCTGAAAAAGAGGTTTTTTGAGAGGACTTGCTCAATCTAGGATAATTTGGTATTATTAGGGTATCATTGTCTCAAATCGAATACTGAATCGAGGATCGGAGTCACCGTATGGCATCCTGAAAACTGGTCTTTCCAGCCCAGAGTGCTTGCAGTGACTCTCTTCGATCATAAGACCCAGCTGCTAATAATGACATACATAAGTATTAAATTTGGGAAATCAAGGAGTGGGTGAATATCAGGAAATAAGGAGTGAGTAGATTGGCGAGAATCGAGTTTCAGAACGTCTCTAAGTCCTTCGGCGAAACTAGAGTTATTGAAGACTTGAATCTCACCATAGAAGATGGCAAGTTTACTGTTCTACTCGGTGCTTCGGGCTGTGGTAAGACCACCCTGCTGCGCATGATTGCCGGCATCGAACCAGTCACGTCCGGAACCATTTTTCTCAACGGGCAGGACATCACTGATCAGCCCCCCGGTAAGCGGGGAGTTGCAATGGTATTCCAAAACTACGCCCTCTATCCCACGATGACTGTAAAGGGCAATATCGAATTCGGACTGAAAAACAACCGGGTTCCCAAACACGAACGGGAGCGCCTAATTAGAGAAGTCTGTGAAATCGTGGGGCTGAGTGATTACTTAGACCGCAAACCATCCACTCTTTCAGGCGGCCAGCGGCAGCGGGTAGCTTTGGCCCGCGCCATGGTGAAAAACCCCAAGGTGTTCTTGATGGATGAGCCCCTTTCGAACCTGGACGCCAAACTTCGGGCAGCCATGCGGGTAGAATTGATTGAACTGCACAGGCGCCTCAAAACCACCTTTATTTATGTTACCCACGACCAAATTGAAGCCATGTCCATGGCTGACACCATTGTCCTAATGGAACAGGGCAAGATTATGCAGCAGGGTTCTCCGGAAGAAATATATCGGGAACCAGACAACATTTTCACTGCCCAGTTTATCGGGACTCCGCCCATGAATATCCTCGATGTCGACGACAGCGGACTGCGTTTAGGCTTCAGGCCAGAAAAGGTCCGTTTGACAAAAACTCCAACCAAAGCTTTCTTCCAGAAAAGAGGACGGATTGTAACTCGAGAAATGCTCGGGTCCGAAACCATCTACCAGATAGAGCTGGGCCGTGAATCTATCATGGTGAAAAACCTAGACGATGCCTTCCGTACTGGCGAACACGTCATCGCTTCGGTTGACCGGGAAGATCTATACTTCTTCGATGCCGACGGGCTGCGCGTGCGGGGAAGTTTCATCAACGATGCGGCGCAGCGTCTCAATGCCGCGGGAGGGATCGCCTGATGAACTCATTTCGGCGAAAACTGCGCCCCTACCTGATGGTAGCACCTGCCATGGTCTTTCTCCTGGTCTTTACCTTTTATCCCATGGTCAACTTGGTCTACCTGAGCTTCTTTGACTATAACCTGATTAATCCGAACAAGCGGTTTGTTGGACTGCGCAACTACGAAATACTGTTTGGCGGACGGCGGGGCTTTCATACAGCACTGAAAAACACCGCGGTGTACACCATCTCGGTAGTGGTGCTTCTGATTATTTTGTCACTCTTATTTGCCCTGTGGTTTCAAAAGAGCAGGCGCCTCAACCGATTTGCCCAGACAGCTATTTTCACACCGCACCTAGTAGCGATGCTGTCCTGTGCCATGATCTGGTCGTGGATCATGGACCAGCATTCATACGGCCTCTTAAATGCCGTCTTAGGATTGTTCAACTTACCGCCCCTGCGCTGGCTGAACAGTTCTCAGACCGCAATGCTGTCTGTCGTAATTGTCTCCGTCTGGAAAAGCATCGGCTACTATGCGCTGATTATCACAGCTGCGCTGAAGGCTATCCCGTCTGAGATTTATGAGGCGGCAGCGTTGGACAACGCACCAAAATATCGAGTGTTCTTCCGCATTACGCTGCCCATGCTTTCACCGCAGCTTTTCTTCCTTCTGATTGTAATCACCATCAATTCGTTCAAAGTATTTGACACCATCAGGATCATGACCGAGGGCGGGCCAGGTAACGCTACAGACGTTTTGGTGTATTACATCTACCGCTATGCTTTCCAGCATTTCCGTATCGGCTATGCCTCGGCGGCTGGGACTGTACTGATGGTTATTCTGATGATCCTGACAGTGATCTACTTTGCACTCTTAGGACGGAGAGTCCACTATCAATAAGAAAGGGGGCTCCACCAATGACCTGTGGTCTCAAGCGCAGGCTGCGGCGCTATCTGCCTCAGCTTCCTAAAGATATATTCAAAGTCTTTGTGGTGCTGCTGTTCCTCTTTCCATTCTACTGGATGTTTATTACCTCGTTTAAGACGTATAACGAAACCATTCAGGTCCCGCCCACCCTGTGGCCGCGGGAGTTTACCTTGGAGGCTTACCAAACCATCTTCAGCGGCATGGACCTAACCCATTACATCAAGAACAGCGTCATCATTACTCTGTCTATAATCGTGATTCAAACTTTAGTCATGATTCCCGCCGCGTATGCCTTTGCCAAATATGAATTTGCCGGCAAGAGATTGATGTTTGCACTGGTGCTGGCAGCTTTCATGATTCCTAGGCAGATCACTTTTATCCCAGTCTACATAATGATGGCGCGGTGGAAGCTGTTAGATACGCTGCTGCCTCAGATCATCCCTTTTGGCGCCAACGCATTTGGAATCTTCCTTTTGAGGCAGAGCTTCATGCAGGTTCCTGAGGAAATCATTGAAGCGGCTAAACTGGACAACGCAACCGAATTTCAGATCATGACCGAGATTATGCTGCCCATGTGCAGGTCAACCATGATCACCATCGCGCTGTTCAGCTTTGTGAGCCACTGGAATGCCTACTTCTGGCCGTTGGTTATGACAGACACTGATAAAGTGCGGCCTCTCACTATTGCCATTGAAAAATTGAAAGATCTTGAATACGGCATCAACTGGAACCTGCAGATGGCAGGCAACGTCCTCTTAGTGGCACCAATTATTATCGTACTCATTTTCGCAAGTCGCAAAATCCTCGAGGCATATGCCTATCGAGGTGTAAAATAGACCAAAATTACTAAATGAAAGGATGGGATGCTATGCGCAAAACTAATTTATTCGTCCTAACCTTAATCCTCTTAATTTTCAGCACTGCTGTGGGATTGGCGGACCTGCCAACTGTAACAGAGCCCATAACGATTGAAATTTGGCACACCCGGGCTGCTGGTGCGAATGGCGACCAGATTGCTGAAGCTGTAGCGGAGTTCAATGCCACCAACCCTTATGGAATCACTGTCGTCGAAGTCTACCAGGGAGGCTACGTCAGCACTCTTGCCAAGACCATGCAGGCAATCGCGGCAGGAACAAACCCTGAGCTTGTAGTGCTTGAGAGAGCATCAGGTGTACCGGTGCTGGCTTCTCAAGGTGTGCTCCTAGATATGAAACCCTTCGCGGAGCGGGATGGTTTAGACCTGAACAACTTTCCAGAAGTGCTGCTGGGCTTCTCGTTCTACAATGATCAGCTGATCTCACTGCCCTACATCCGCTCCACACCACTGTTTTATTACAACAAAGAGATGTTTGCCGAAGCGGGTATTACCGAACCTCCAAAAACCATTGTGGAACTAGTTGAAGCGGGCCGCAGGCTGACTAAGATCAATGAAAACGGCGAAACCGAAGTTTACGGCTTTGAAATGCTCAATGACCCAGCTTGGTTCGTACAGAACATGATTTACCAGCTGGGCAGCAACCTCCTCAGCGAAGATGGTATGAGTGTACCTGCTCTCGAAGATGGCACAATGCTTCAGGTTCTGACAGCCTGGCGGGAATGGGTTGACGAAGGTTGGTGTGCTGCACCAAGCGTAACCCGGCCTGAAAGCACCATGCGGGATCACTTCAACCAGCGCAAACTGGCCAGCTATTTCGCAAGTTCTGGTGGCATGACCAACATCCTGCGTAGTGCCGAAGCTGTTGGAATTGACGTTGGTGCTGCATTTCTCCCAACCTGGGATCCAAATAGGCCAGCAGCTCCGACAGGCGGCGGGAACATTGCAATTATCCAGCGCAACAAGAACGACCAGCAGATTGCAGCTGCTTGGGAGTTTGTAAAGTTCCTCATGTCTGACGAGCAGGTCGCCAAAAACGCTGCTCAGACAGGTTATCTGCCACTCACCTATACTTCGGTGGAAACAGATATCATCCAAGAACTGTGGGCAGAAAACCCCTTGTACAGGGTAGCCTTTGAACAGCTGGAGATTGCACAAGAACTGCCCTTCTCACCTTATCTGTCTGAGTTCACAGAAGCCATGAAGGTGGTCTGCTCTCAGCTGATAACCGACCGGACCATCACACCAGAAGAAGCTGTTGAAATCCTCAAGGACGAAGCAGACATCATCTTCTGGTAAATCTCGCTGCACAAAAGGCTGCCAGTTCGGCAGCCTAAATCATTCCCTAAGACTATAGGAAAGCAGGTGATCCGATGCGTAAGCGCTGCCACATCTTCTTAGCGGTTCTAGTATTTGTCACGCTGACAGGTATTTCTGCCCTCGCTGATTCCCCATATTTT
>CALKAR010000155.1 GCA_937988745.1 uncultured Peptococcaceae bacterium | reverse complement strand
CATCAAACTCTTGCTTTGTCACATACTCAGCAGGTTCGTACAACTCAGCATAGCCCGCAGCTATTAGCCGCTTAGCATCTGCCTCTTGGCATTCGATTACCTGCCCAGCCCGGGCCGCGGTGCTGCTGGTGGTCATGCGCAAACGCACTAATTTTTTGCTCACATTATCACCCCTTGCGAATGGGAGAGGGCGGTTTTATACCGCCCTCACTCGTTCTAAGATTCTGGATGCTGCAACGCCTTAATCGGATTGGTACCAGCGTCTAAGAGTGCACCGTCATGCCGGCTGAACGCCAAGAATGCAACCTGCCCATACTCGGCGTATACTTCGTCCAGACGTACAAGCGTAATGTCCATGACGTCGCGGATGTAGTACTTGCTGAAGTCGCCGAAGAGTACGCTCTTGGCGCCGGGTTCCATCACCGGCATGTGAGTATTGATTACGTACCGGTAGCCGAGGATTGTGTCCGGTTCACGTACAGCAATGCCAGGCAGCCACAACGGCCGGCCCTCCGCGTCGCGGAGTTTTTTGAGTTCGCGCAAGGTCTGGTCGTTGAACATAAACTCTGCCTGCCCGCGATATGCCGGGTCTACCGAGTGCACAAGGTCCACAAGCTCAAGGTCGGTAATTGCTGCTTCTGATGCTGCAGTGACGCCCACCGGCGCCATGGTGACGACACCGCGCGGTTGCCCACTGCCGGTGCCCACGGTAAAATGCCGGTTGGTGATACGTCCGATTCTCTCGCCCAGTTTCTGCGCGATGTAAGAGGGTAGGTCGAAAGCGCTGTCCTGCAGGAGCTGATAGGACACCCGGATCGATTTGGAGCTGTACATGTACGCCCCAAGGGTCTCCTGACCGAAAGCGATGTCCTGCTCGGGCACCTTCTCAGCTGGATTTTCTGAGATAATAATGCCTTCATTGTCCGTGTCGTTGGCAGTCGGCATTGGCAAGGGCTCACCACTCGCCGTGCGCAAGATGGACGTCCGTGCCTGACGCATGCCACCGAAGGTCAGCATTGCATCTTCCAGCGCACGATAGAAACCCTGCGGCACGGTGTAACCGCCTGCAGTGCCAGGGGCAGTACCCAGCGCCCGTTGTTCTCTCAGATTCGGCAGTATCAAGCGCAACTCACGTTCTGGCATAAACGCCATGCGCAGATTGAATCGTTTTGACTGCCGCTCATCCTCATTTAACAACCATTCACGTATTTTTTTGTCAACGACGTCATCGATGTTGTGGGTTTCAGAGCCACCAAAAGCGTCTCCGGCATCCTGCAGACCAGCAATGCGCCCGGCAGATTCGGATAGCTGCTTGCTCAAGTCATGATGGCGCTCAAGTCGCTCAATTTCCCGCTGCAACTTCTCCATCTCATTGTGGATCTGGTCCACTTGCTGAGATTCCTCCGCGGTTAAATCACGCCCCTCGGAGGCAGCTCGTTCGATAACCTCATTGGCTTGGTTCCAGAGGTTAGCCCTCTTTTCCCTCAGTTCTTTTGCTAGTTCCAAAGACACTGCTTTTTCCTCCTTAGCCAGATTTTTGGTCTAGCAGTTCTGCGCCCCGATGGTGACGCTTACGCTGCTATGTGTAAGGCCCGTACTGCCCCATGGCGCAGCCGTGGCTAGGTTGCGTTAAAGAGTCGCCTTGAGTTCATAGTGCCGTTTCAAACGGCACATCATAGTTGTCCTTGCTTCGGTGTCAGGGCCCGATTTTTCGGGTTCTGCCGGCTCCGGCTCAGACCCCGCCTGCTTAGCACTGCGCCATTCGTCGATATGTGCCTCGCGACTCGACCTCATGCTAGCGGTAGTACTGACAAAAGCCGGGTCTGTCACGGGCCCGATCTCATAAAGCATCAGCTTGTTAATCTCGCGGTGGACAACTCCGTTTTCGTCCTCCCACATCCGGTCGCCACCTTTAGGGACAACAAACGTGAAGCTTGAACCCTTCACGTTCCCCCTTTCAAGATTCACAGTCAAGTCCCGGCCGTAAGATGTGGGCGGTATAGGGACTTCATATTCGATGCCGCGCTCAGTCTCTCGCACAGTCAGCGGTGGTGTGCTTTCCGTAGTAGCAAGCACCATGTTCGGGTCGTGGTTAAAATACGACTTCACAACCGGTGCAAACTCTACAGCCCCTCGGCTGATCTTCTCGCGATAACCGGGCCATAACTCTTCCCAGCGGTCATATACCACCCCGAGGCCTACGACACGCTGTTCTTGGCCCTCGCCGGCAGACCGCACCTCGGTCGTGATGACTGCTCTCTCTAACTTCATAGCCTCACCTCCATCAGTCCGGCACGATGTCACAAATGCATCCCTCGTGCAATGGCGGGCCACCAATTGGCTCACCGATGATGAGCTTATCTGTGCCAGACCCGACAGCGTCGCCCTCGGTCAGGAAATAGCTGCGAGTCGGCACCCGCTTCCCGTCCAGCTCCTTGCACAGGGGGCAAGCATCCGGGTTTGCTTTCCACACCAAGGCCGCAACGCCGGCCGTCTGCCAGGCCCACCTTGCGGCTCCGCTTGCTACTCGTACAACCTCGCGATTCGCCACCCTGCTGGGGCGCTTCTCCTCCCACTCGTCAATGCGGGTAGACAGCGTTTCTTCCAGCTCATCCAATGCCGTATTCTCCAGCAGTTTCCGAAGTTCGCTGATAGAGATGGCAACCTCCCGGCGGGCCAGATTCTGAGTATAGGCATCCACAAATGCAGTAATGTCTACCTGGTCAGACCCTACCTCGTCGAAGGCGGCGCCTGCCACAACAGAGGACAGCGCATACACCAGGGGTCTCATGATGCGGTAAATTCTGTTTTGGTGGCCTGGGTAGAACTCATTGAACCAGTCGTTTAGTGAACGGATCGGGTCGGCATCCTGCAGTGCTCTGTTCAGGGCACGGCCGAGTGCCTGCACCTCTGGGCGGATGAAGCGCCGAGCACCGTCTTCAAAGGCAGGGCGGTGCGCATCGCGTAGGTTTTGTCGGATTTTCAACGCCCGTTCCTCCAAATCCCGGCTTCTGCTGGCCCTAGGTAGTGATCGCTGTGGAGCTGGCAGGACTTCTGGGCTTCGCTCCACCATCTGGTCAATCGGCGCCTGGTTAAGCGGCATGAAGTAGTACTTGCCCAGGCCGTCCGGCAGTGGGTTCATCTCAAACAGCTCCCGCCACTCGTCGGCGTTGATTATGCCGTTCCGGCGCTGAATCTCCAATATCTCTGCCTGCGACTTCAGGTCGCCGCGCAAAAGCGCGCTCATGTTGTATTTGGCATAGAAGCGGCCTCGCTCCGACTCGGAAAAGAGGTCCCAGTTGACCGCATCTTCTTCCCGTTCCAACCAGGGGGCGATGGTGAACTTCGCGAACGCGACGAGGAACTGGCTGATGGCGGTTCCCCAAGTCGTGGCCCCCTCGGTTTTTTGGAGCAGAATCGGGTTGATGTTCAGAATCCGGGCAACCTCGTCAATCTGGAGCGACCTGGTTTCAAGAAACTGGGCCTCTTCGGGCGGCAGTGAGATAGGCTCGAATTTCATTCCGCCCCAGAGTACCGCTGTCCTCTGCGCCCTAGTCAACCCAGTATGGAGCTGGTTCCA
>CALKAR010000154.1 GCA_937988745.1 uncultured Peptococcaceae bacterium | reverse complement strand
AGCAGGCTCACTCTTCCAGAGCGGCAGGCTAACTTGAGGCGGGCCTTTGCATTAGTTACCGAGACTAGTTTGGCAGGAAAAACGTGTCTTGTTGTAGACGACGTGGTCACTACAGGTTCAACGTTCGCCGCGATGTGTCAGGTGTTGGAAGCCGCAGGCGCTGACTGTCGCGGTGTGTTTTGTGCTCGTGCACTGCTAGAAAGCAGTGAAAAGAAAGACTAAAGAAATGCTTCGGCGTGCCGAAGATTGTAACAGGGACTAATAATGTGCTGCGGGATAGGGGGGGATTCCCATGATTACACCAAATAAACCAGTTCACCAGGTGTCCCGGATTTACCAGAATACTGCTGCTCGACGGCCGAGCCGAGGCGAAGCCACCGCTTCTAGCGATGCGGTTAGTTTGTCCAAAGAGGGTCGGGAGCTTCAGGCTGTGCTGCAGTCCGTCAGCAGTGCTGCAGATATTCGGCCCATCGCTGAAGAGCTGCGCACCCAAGTTCAGTCGGGGACCTATCAGGTATCCAGTAAGCAGATTGCAGCAGCCCTTCTCAGCAAGCTAGGTGTAAGGTGATGCCGATGACTGGATTAGATGCTCTAGCAGCCACTTTAAGGGCGGAAGTACAGATCATTGAAGAACTCCTTGAACTAGGCAAAGCAAAGCGCCAGCTTATGGCCGATGCAGATGAGATTGCAGCCATTGCTGCGAAAGAGCAGGAGATGCTACCTGGCTTGGAGGCATTAGAAAAAGAACGTCTAGTGCTGACCGATGTAATCTCAGGAGGTAAGTCTTGGGAAGAAGCTCTGGCTGACTTGGGTGAAGACGGCCAAGAGATCGGTGCTCTAGTTCAGCGGCTGGCCGAGAATGTGCGGCGGCTTAAAGAAGTCAATGATTTAAATCAGGAGCTGCTGCGTGAAACACTTCATTTTGTGCAGTTTTCATTGAATGTTCTAACAGATGATACTCCCGTGACCTATGATCAAAGCGGCCAGACGTCCAGCGGGAAATCTATTTTTGACCGGAAGGTGTAAGATATGCGGACAACATTCAGCGGGATCGCAATTGCACTGCGGGCCCTTCAGGCACAGCAGACTTCGTTAGATGTCACCGGACACAACGTAGCGAATGCCAATACACCCGGGTTTTCTCGTCAGAGAGCGGTTCACAAAGCATCGCAGCCATACCCTATGCCTATGCTGGCGGGTGGTGTATCAGGCGGCCAGTACGGCACTGGTGTTCAGGTCAGCCAAATCATGCGCATGCGGGATCTCTTTGTAGAAACCCGTCTTCGGCAGGAAAACCCACAGTTGGGATATTGGGAGACGATGGAGCAGGGTTTGAGTCAAGTAGAGCTCTTTTTTAATGAGCCCAGCGAGACAGGCATCGCCAGCGCGCTCGATCAGCTGTGGGACTCTCTGCAGGATCTGAGTCACAGTGCTGAAAGCGAGTCGGTACGCCGCGTTGTAGTTCAGCGTGCTCAGGTGCTGGTTGAAGCTGTACGCAGTTCGCGGGAACAGCTCCACCAGCTGCGGGCTGATTTGAATAACAGTGTTCAGGTACGCGTTAATGAAATTAACATTTTGGCCAGCCAGATTGCTGACCTCAACAACCAGATTAGTAAGGTAACGGCATCTGGCAGTTCCCCAAATGATCTGTTGGATCAGCGTGATGTGCTGCTAGAGCAGCTTTCGCGCATTGCTGACATTGAAGTAACCGATGATCATGCGAACATGGTCATCGTCACCCTTGATGGTGTAGGCTTGGTTCAACGGAGTACAGCATATCTGCTGGAAACACGCAGGGTACAGCGGCCTGATCTTGGCTATGACAAGTACGAGATCTACTGGCAGTCGACGGGCAGCCCAGCAACCATCAAGTCCGGTGAACTTGGTGCGACATTGGCTCTCCGCGACGACAAGGTCCAGTACTATATTGATGCTTTGGATAATTGGACTCGCGACTTTGCCTATGCCTTTAATAAAAGGCACAAGCAAGGGTATGACCTGAACGGGAAACCCGGGCTAGATTTCTTTGTTTTCTCTGGGCCGATCGATTCAGTGAGTTTTGCAGCAGCTGACATTAGGATCAACAAAGCTATTATGGACAATCCAGATAAAATCGCAGCGTCACTTGAAGAACCTGAGCCGGGCAAACCATACACGGCGATCGCAAACGGTGATAATGCAGTGAGATTAGCAGCGCTGCGGCACGAGTTTCTCAAAGATACAGATATCCTTGGTGGACAGCCAGGCGATGAACGTCCGCCTCTATCCGAACAGTTTATTTCTATCATCTCAGGATTAGGTGTAGATGCGGAAGAGGCCGTGAAGATGGCCGAAAACCGGGACGTCTTAGTCACTCATTTGCTCAATCTTAGAGAGGCAACATCAGGCGTTAGTCTGGATGAGGAAATGGCTAACATGATCAAGTTCCAGCATGCCTACAACGCGGCGGCTCGCTTGATGACAGCAGTGGATGAGGCTCTAGATGTAATAATCAATCGTCTAGGCGTAGTAGGCCGTTAGGAGGTGTGGTAAGTGCGAGTAACCAACAGGACTATGACCAACAACTTGCTGCGCAACTTAAACCAGGGGAAAACTCGTCTGGATAAGCTGAACTTCCAGCTGGCAACGGGCAAGACTGTCAATGTTCCTTCAGACAATCCGGTGAAGACTGGTTCTATTCTGCGGCTCAGCTCTACGGTAAGGCAGACAGAACAGTACTTGCGCAATACGGATCACGCCATTTCCTGGCTCGAAGCGACCGACACCGTGCTGCGTGATCTGACCAGTATCATTCATCGGGTGCGCTCCTTGGCGATTCAGGGATCCAACGATACCAATGACGAGTCTGCTCGCCAAGCCCTCGCCGATGAGATCAAACAGTTGGCC
>CALKAR010000153.1 GCA_937988745.1 uncultured Peptococcaceae bacterium | reverse complement strand
ACTCGGGCATCTCTCCCTATACCAGAAAAAGAAAACGAGGCCGAAGCCTCGTCGCTTATTGTTTAGCCATTAGCAATATGGATTGCAGTGTGTGTGTTGTGAGTTGCATTGCTTGCGTATCATTGAATCCCGCGTTTTTCATTGATGTGAATACCGTCCATGAAACACTCGCCAATTCCCTTATTGCTGCCTGCATCTGCTCCTGTTGTTGAAATCCCGCCATACTACCTAGAAGCCCTCTAAACAATTCCTCTTGCTGCTTCTTATCAAATCCATCATTGTTATTCCCTGTCATACTTTTCTCCTCCTATTAATCATCAACTCGAAGACCTCGTCATTGCTCAGTACAAGGTCTCCTGTATATTTCTTATCATTAAGTCTTAATGCTATGTCTTCGTCGACTGTGTCCTTATGCATGAAATAGTAACACGTAACCGGCCGCTTCTGGCCTATTCGGCTGAGTCTATCTTCTGCCTGTGTGTTTTGGTTGAAGTCCCACTCATACCCAAGGAAGAATGCCGTAGCGGCCGCTGTGGCATGGAATGAAGCACCGGATCTAATGACACAAACAAGTACTCTTGCACCTCTACCGTTTTGGAATCCTTGCCACTGGTCACGAAACTCTTCTGGCTTGAGTCCTCCTGTAATTTGATAGACTCCAACGTTTGGGTACTTTTCCCGTATTGCCTTAGCGATAGCTGCGACAGCGTCCCGAAATGGAGTGAATACAACAAATGCGTCCCTCTTCTCTACTAGTGGTTCTGCCATCTCCAATAACATTTCTACCGCCGCTCCCCGGGTCTTTAATCCTACAGACTGTGGTGCCGCCAGGATTTGTCTCTGTCGCACAGAAGCGGCAAGTGCCCCAGGAGACATTATCAACTCCCCTGTATCGGTCTCTGCAAATAGGTTTTCTGTGAGTTCATTATATACCCGGCTTTGTTCTGGGTCCATAACTACTGGAACGGTTATTCTAGTCTTTTCAGGTAGATCTTTAACATAGTCTTTCTTGTGCATGATACTTGCATACTTCCGGATCATCTTCCGGAACTCAACCAGATTCTTAGGTGTGCGCTCAATTTCCTTTCCAAACCCGTTGTCTATTGTTCGACAATATCTCTGAACATATCTCCAGTAGCTATTAAACGACACAGGGTCAATTAGACTTAGTGGGGCATAGAAGTCTATGACTCCTCTACGGTAAGGTGTACCTGTAAGTAAGTAGACGTATGGGATAGCTTTCGCCAATTGCTTGAACACCTTATATGTCTTCGTCTTGTGGTTAAATAGTCCTGCCGTTTGAATTTCGTCGGCTATAAGCGCACCGACCTTCCACTTCGTACCAGGGTGGGGTGTTAACGCAGTACGTCTTGTTCCGCGATCGCTGGAGCCCTTTATGGTCCTAGAGGACGGGATGATCCCGAACTGCTGTCCTAACTCTTCTGCTAGCGCGTAGTTCGTGATTATAAAGTTCCTTCCCTCTTCTGCGAACCGCTTGAAGGCCTCCTGTCTGTGCTTAGGTTTGCCTGCGTATATGATTGCCTCTTCGCCAAACCACTTACGTAGCTCCCCCTCAAGTACGTACATCGCAGCCTTACTCGCAACGATCATGCAGGGGAAGGCTTTCGCCTCAACTACTGCCAATAAGGATACAAGAGATTTACCCATCCCCATGTCCAAGTAGTTAAGGTGCCTCTTTTCTTTTACCATCCTATCCACTACTTCATGCTGATAAGGTCGAAGGACCTTTCGTACCTCTTTTGCTGCCCTATCTAGAGACGTGTGTTTTTGTTCCACTACCATCCGGACCCCCTAAGAAGTCTGGTCTTTGCTCCCAGATGCGTTGTAGCAAGACTTGAGTCACGCCCTCTGGCAACACTCTTTCACTCGGGATACTCTGCATGAAGTATGAATAGGCAACCGGACAGTGCTGACGAAATATGTGCTCTGCCCTATCTAAGAACTTCTCCTTGTCGTCCTTACCATAATGTGTGTCTACATCATCGATAAACTGTAATGCTACCATCGTAGTTGCTGACGATAGGTACTCTGCCGAGATCCACCAAGTGTC
>CALKAR010000152.1 GCA_937988745.1 uncultured Peptococcaceae bacterium | reverse complement strand
CTTGTAATATCTCTTACTTCTTAATTTCCCAGTAGCAGCGCTTGGGAGAAACGATTTTCTCTTCCTTCTTAAGTTTATTCATAGCCTTTTCTACTTCTTTCTTATCCAGGCCAGTTGCTTCTACAATCTGTCCAGTCCGGACAGGCTCCTCTGCCTTCTCAAAGAACTCCAACACAACTTGGTAGCTGTCCATGAAAAGTCCTCCTTTGGATTAATTCGTATACATCAATTCTAACCTATATTTATAGGCTCGTCCAGCCTTATTAGGAACTTTTCCTAAAATGCTAGTCGATCTCTATTCCCATCAGAATCAGATCGTAGAACCTGCCGTCGACGCAAAGCCCCCGCGTCACTCTCCCCTCTTCTTTGAATCCGAGTTTGCGGTAGACCTGGATGGCGGCTTGGTTGTCCGGCCTCACCCTGAGGTTCACTTTGCGGATCGTACCAGCAGTTTTACACCAGTCAAGCAGCGCCTTGGTTAAGGCAGTCCCAATGCCTTTACCCCAGTGTTCCTGTAATACACTTAATCCGAACTCACCGGTGTGAGCAGTACGCTTCCGCTGCCCACCGCCAAAGGAGAGGCTTCCTATAATCTCCCCATCCAAGAGAGCTATGAGGTAGATGGAGTTCTCCTGCTGCTGGAAGCTGGTCAAGAACTGTCTTTCCTGCTCCAGCGTAATATTGAACTCCCCGGGGCCAAAGGTGAGGTTATCCGATTCACCACTCACTGTATCCACGTAGGCCAGCAGAGCTTCTGCATCCGCTTCCGAAGCTTCGCGAATGAGTATAGTTTCGCCAGTCTTTAAGATTACTTCCAGTGGCTCAAACTTGGCCATCTCATTTCCCTACCTTTGAGCTCAGTCGTTCTTCCAAAAGACTCAAAACAAGAGTTTCCCGCTTAATCCACAGAAGCGCATCTTCTGCTAATAGAGCTTCATTAGCCTTCCTGGCCTCGCCGATTTCCACCCACCTTGGTTCCAAACCTAAATCAATCTCATAGTCCTCGAGGGTCTGCTCACCTAATTCACTATCGATTTCACAGAAATAGTAGTACGATGTCATGCAGAACACATCAAAGTCGCTTTCAACTGGGGTGGCGTATTCCACTGTCTTGCCAAAGGGCCCAGTCACCTCAGTCAGCTGGGCGCCGCACTCTTCAGCAAGCTCCCTCGCTAAAGCTTCTCTATGACTTTCTCCTGCATCAATTCCACCACCAGGGAAGTGGTAATCCCCATGTTTGGTGGAATAGAGCATGAGGATCTTGGTGCCATTTTGAACAATTGCCCGCACTGCTTCGCGGGCAATCGTTTTACCGTCTTTCTTTGCTCCTGCATGCCGTTCAATTTCTGCCAGTAGACGCATAAGCTTCTCCTTCTGAAGTTTATCTGATGTTTCGCTCTCCGGCAGAAAAATCCTGCCATACGAATGACCCGGCTGTTTACGACTCAGCCTCATCCGAGTGCAAAAGCTGTGTCAGCTGCTGAGCCAGGCGGTCTAGACTCTCGGCCGTCTTCGAAATCTGGACAATCGCCGACGATTGTTCCGCAGCCGCGGCCGCAATTTCTCGGCTGCCTTCTGCCGATTGATTCAGCGCGGCAGCCACTACCCCAATTTGGCTGACAATCCCGTTGACATCACTCAAAATAGCTCTTAAATCTCCGCCCGCGAGCCTTGCGGTCTCTGCTGTTTCCGCCGCCTGCTTGGCACCCAGCACACTCTGTTCTGTGGTCGTTTCGGTATCCTTCTGCACCTGGACAATCATCTGGCCGATGTTCTGCGATGCTTTCGATGTCTGTTCAGCCAGCTTACGCACCTCTTCTGCCACAACCGCAAACCCACGGCCTTCGTCTCCTGCCCGAGCCGCTTCGATGGCCGCATTTAGAGCCAACAGATTAGTCTGAGCTGCCACCGCATCGATAGTAGTAATGATCTCCCCTATTTCCTGAGACCGCTGTTCTAAACTCATAATAAGCTGCACAGCCGCTTCAATCTGTCGGTTCAGCTGTTCTGCCTGGGTCACAATTTGATCCACAGCTCTATTCCCCGATTCGGCTCTAGCAGCTACCTCAGAAGCTGTTTCATCCATAAGCTTGGTGTTCTCATTTAAAGCTTCTAAGACCGCCGAGAATTCATGGGCAGTACCTGCCACATGCTGAATAGAAGCGCTGCTTTCGGACATCAAGGCTGAAAGATGCTCGCTTTCGCTGGCTAGTCCCTCCGCTACCTGCCGAAGCTCATTGTTTACTGCCTGAAGCCGCTGGGAATGACGCTCTGCTTCCGCGGCCTGCCCTTCTGCAAAGGTAATTAACCCCTTTGCTTTGTGGGAAATAAACCCGGAGACGATGGTTCCCAAACCAAAGAGCAGCATCAGCTGAACCCACCGGCCTATTTCCTGCACCGCATAGACGTGGGGAAAAGCAATCGCGGCTGCGATATTGCTGGCGAAAATTAAGCCTCCGTAGACTGTCACATAGCTGAACTCAAAATAAGCAGATAAAAGCAGCAAGAACGAGACAATTCCTACCATAATGACTACAAACTCGCCGCCCATCACAAACCGGGCTGTGAGAAGCAGTGAAGTCAGCACAACATACGACCAGCGCACAAAGGTGCCGCCCAAGACCCGCTGCAGTAAGGCCAGAACAGCCGTCAGCACTACCGCAGACCCGAAAACGATCCGAGTACTTATAGGATCGCCATCTTTAATGCTCATTACAAAGAAAAACAGAAAAGCAGTTACTAAAACCCGCCTGACGAGTACGTCTATCTGGGTCTTATGATTTTCCAAAAGTGATTCCTGCATAATCTTCCTCCATCTATTGAGAAGCTCTGCAAGATAATTATCGGTTGTTTCATATCTTTCCTGCACCCAAGACCGGTTCTCCGTAAAAAAAGAGGCCGCTCTTTCGAGCAGCCTCCGGACGTAAGGTAACCCTAGCCTTTTAGGCTTCCCAGCGTCATTCCTTCGATAAAGTATTTCTGAGCTAAGAGGAATAGCAGCAATATTGGAATAATGGAGAAACACGAGCCAGCGATCAGGATATCGTAGTTGTTGCCGTAAGGCGTCAAGAGTGTGTTCAAACCAATCGCCAGTGTGTACTTATCTCCCGACCGCAAAACCAACATCGGCCAGAGGAAATTATTCCAGCTGTTCATTCCAACCAGGATGGCCATCGCCGACATAGCCGGTTTCATAAGCGGCAGAATGATGCGGAAGAAGATCCCGTATTCCGAAGCCCCATCAACCCGTCCAGCATCCACTAGATCCCGTGGTACTCCCT